>NZ_JBHUMH010000062.1:0-167945 GCF_042684845.1 Paenibacillus yanchengensis
CATAGTAGAGCATCTCCTAAGATAGAATAGTGCCTTGGTCCGGCCTATCTCTATCCTATAGGGATGCTTCATTAATTACAAAGTCTAAATTTAACGCTCTACAGGAATGCTGAGCGAAAGGTATACGCATTAAAGCAATTAAATACACTGGGATTGTAGAGTACTGTAGAATCGTAGCACACACTACTTAACCATCCGCATCACTAATACATACAAAAAAGCACCAACCAAAATATTGGTTGGTGCTTTTTTGATTTCTGCGTTAATTATCTTTGTTCCATCATTACACTTGGGCGATATTTAAACAGCGGAACAATAAGACTCATCCCCGCAAACATCATTATCCCGGCGATCGAATAAATGGATACGAGTGGGAAGTATACTTTTAGCTGTCCTGCTACTAATGTCATAATGACCATCATCCCGACAAACATCGGAGATAGGACACCGTTAACTCGACCAACGTATTTCTCTTCCGTTGATTGTAGAATCAAAGTGCTGATTCCAATTTGAATACAAGGAAATCCTAATCCGCTAATAAACTGTAAGGCAAGCGTTAGTGGTACACTCGTTGACCAGCCAATTCCAATCATCGTTAAGGAACTAATAAGCATGCCTAGAGCTAGCAACTTTTGTGGCGAAACTTTTTTCGCTAGCGTCATTACTAACGCCCCGCCGACTAACATCGCTACTCCGTTTACCATCAGCATATATTGCAAAAATTGTTTGGGCTGTTCTAATCGCTCCATTACAACAAATATGCTTAATGTTTGCACAATTCCTACAGCAATTCCTGCTAGAGCAAATGCGCCACCTAACGATTTGAGCATTGGACTACGCCATACATACTGAAATCCAGCCGACAGCTCTGACCAAAATTGCCCTTTAGTTGGCTTCTCTTGTTTAACTTCCTTATCTTTCGGAATACGGTAAAGAACGATAGCAGATAATAAAAAGGCAACACCCATCACTCCGATGGAAATTTCGATCCCAAACCGTTGATAAGTTATTACTCCCAAAGAAGGTCCAACGACCATAAAAATAGCCATTAACGATTGAAAAAATGCCATCGCTTGTTGTAGCTGCGCTGGTTTAATATGTTGTTTGAACAATTTCATTGCTGATGGCTGTGAAAACTGCGACAAAATAGCAGATAAAAACGTTGCAAGATAGACCATATGCCATGAGCCTAGTTTTAGTGTAATTAAAACGACAAGTACGGATACAGCTGATAAATAATCACAACGAATCATCGTTAAGCGTGGTTTCCAGCGATCAGCAAAGGTACCGCCGATAAAAGAAAATATAAATATGGGTAAAAACTCGACAAAACCCATCAGTCCAACAGCAAATGGATCATTATTCGTTTGATCAGTGACAAACATTAATAGAGCAAAATTACGGACCCATATTCCAATTTGCAGTAGCACATTGGACACTAAAATTGTTTGAAAAAATTTATTTTTAAATAGATCCCGTACATCATTACTCTTTTCTACTTTTGCATGCTCTTTTTCATCTAATCGATTGCTCGATATTTGTTGATTCGTCAATTGCTTTCCCCCTCCAAAATCCATACCTTTAGATTGCTTAAATCATAAAAAGACTAGCCAGCCAAAACAAACCTTTGTTATCATAAACGAATGGAGAATGAAAGTGATCGGTCTAGAGAATGATATTTAACTTTTGGTAACCATTTCTTTTACAACTAAGATGAATATAGCAAGGAGAGTGATGGGAATGATAACCGCATTAGTTGCAGATGATGATCAACATATTCGCGAGTTAGTTTGTTTATTTTTACAAAATGAAGGGTATGAAACATTAGAAGCAGCCGATGGTGCTGAAGCCCTACAACTATATGAGACACATCAGATAGATATTGTCGTCTTAGATATCATGATGCCGGTCATCGATGGCTGGGCACTATGTAAACAGCTACGGAAATTAAATCAACATTTACCACTATTGATGTTGAGTGCTCGAGGAGAAACTTGGGAAAAAGTAAAAGGATTCGAACTTGGAACCGATGATTATATGACAAAACCATTTGATCCATTAGAGCTAACCGTTCGTGTCAAATCATTACTAAAGCGATATCGAATAGATACCACCCAAACGATTATACTTGGCAATGTTACATTAAATCGACAAACTTACAAAGTTACGGTAGATAATGAGGCATTCAGCTTACCACTTAAACAGTTTGAACTATTATACAAATTAGCTAGTCAGCCGGGTCAAGTGTTTACTCGAGATCAACTGATTGAGCAAGTTTGGGGTTTTGATTTTGATGGAGACGAGCGAACAATTGATGTGCATATTAAACGATTACGAGAACGATTTGCTACAACAAAAACGCCAATATCGATTCACATTGAGACGATCCGAGGTTTAGGCTACCGGCTTGAGGTAGACCAATGATCCGTTCCTTATATGTTAGAATTGTAATAATTTTTATAGCGGCTGTTGTCGGCGGAATTACCGTTTCCTTTATGATCACAACTAATATATATCGACATCAACTGAATGAAAATATGCTCCTGCCACTACAAAATTTCGGACAAGATATCGCCCTCATCTATCAATATTTACCTACTCAAGAAGCCGAACAATATATTAGCAATATGCAGCAATTACACACTTATCGGATTACAATATTTGATGCTACCAAACAATTAGCTTCTTATGGCTTACCTGATCTGGAGCAACCATCGGTTAACATTTCTGATGCACAAATTACAACCGTATTATCTGGTCAAACGGTGCAAGTAAATCCGACTGGTCTAACTACTGTTCTCTTCGGTATGCCATTATCGATGGATGGAAATACAACAGCTATGTTTATTGAACCATTATCACCACCGAATGCTCCATTTATAAAAAAATGGATCTTTATTTTTCTAACCTATTCCTTGCTAGCTAGTAGTTTAGCGATTCTGATTGCCACTATTTTTCTCATTAGACCAATTAAACATTTGACCAAAGCAACCGAACATATTGCGCAGGGACAATTTGATGTAAAATTAAACATTAAACAATCGGGTGAAATAGGTACACTAGCTCGAAGCTTCGAAAGCATGTCGCATGATTTGCAACAAATTGAGCAGCTGCGCAAAAACTTTGTAGCTAACGTATCCCATGAAATACAATCACCGTTAACCACTATTTCTGGTTATGCGATCGCACTCAAAAAGAAAGATATTCCAATCGAGAAACAACATCATTATTTAGATATTATTAATAGCGAAGCAAAACGGTTATCTTCACTCAGCAAAAATTTGTTGCAACTGAGCATGTTAGAAACGGTTACTACTGCGCAACAATTACAAACTTTTTATGTAGATGAACAAATAAGGCAAGTCATTATTTCCATGGAGCAGCAATGGGTCAAAAAGCAAATTCATTTCGAACTACAGCTCCCGCCACTACAAATAGAAGCTAATCCGGAGCAATTGTATCAAGTTTGGACAAACATTATCGGCAATAGTATAAAATTTTCTCCACCGACTTGCACCATTACTATCCACTTACAGCAAACAGATGAGCAACTTATCGTTACGATCCGAGATGAAGGAATCGGCATTGCTGAAAAAGATCAAGCGCAAATGTTCGATCGTTTTTTTAGAGCGGATACTTCTCGTTCGCAACAACAATATGAAGGAAGCGGCTTGGGACTAGCTATTGTAAAACAAATTATTTCGCTACATCATGGGCAGCTACACACGACAAGTACGCTCGGAAAAGGAACAACGATGACCGTCATCTTACCTTTACAGCAAACAACGACCTAGTGATTCCGTTCATATTGCGTTCATATTCATGTCATGATCAGTCTATATTCGTTTGTTATACTGCTATCTACAGCGAGTAACAATAGTATAGGAGTGAGCTTGTGAAGAAAAATAAATCAAAAAAAATCCGGCATACTTTATTAAAAATTTTTGGCATTGTCGTAGCGCTTGTCGGGTTATTTTTCGCTTTTACATTTGTTTCTAATCTTATTTTAAATAAAACGGATCTAAAAAAAATAGAACCCTATGGGCAACTAGTTCCGGTAGATGGTAAGCAAATGAACGTGACGATCAAAGGTGAGGGTGCTGAAACAATCGTATTAATACCTGGTCAAGGAACAGCTTCCCCTACGTTAGATTTTGAATTACTTATCGATGAACTAGTCACAGATTATAAAGTGGTGGTCGTCGAACCGTTCGGATATGGCTGGAGCGATACAACGAACACGGAACGTACTACTTCTAACATCGTGAAGGAAATTCATACAGCGCTGGAGCATGTGAACGTGGACGAATTTATATTAATGGGGCATTCCATTGCTGGAATTTACGCCTTAGAATATACCAACCAATATCCCGAGCAAGTAACAGCCTTCATCGGTGTTGATACAAGTGTCCCTCACCAAAGTGGAATGGATGCGAAATTACCGCTTCGTACTTTTGCATTTGCAAAACAATCGGGGTTACTACGATTTATGTCCAATTTCAGTTCCAGTCCTTACACCGCATTCGGATATAAGGAACATACAGTAGAACAGCTAACGTTATTTAGCAACAAAAATAGTATGAACAAAACGACATTAAATGAATTGAAATTACTTTCCGAAAATTTTAAAGCAGCACAGTCCCTTACGTTTCCTGAGCAACTGCCGCTACTATTATTCATCCAACAATTTGGAGCTGGTGTGCCTAACTGGTTAGAACTACATGAGGAACAAGCGAAGCAAAGTCAGTATGGCAAAGTCATTCCGCTGGATGGCAGTCATTATTTGCATCATACGAAATCAAAAGAAATAGCAGATGCGACACGGCAATATTTAGAACAAGTAAAACAGCAAAAACAAAACAATAATCAAAGTCAAAACCTAGCGCAATAATAAACTCCACCAGTTTAAAGAAACAAATAATAAGAGCATCATCGAGTAGGTCTAATAAATTACCTATGCGGATGATGCTCTATTTTCGTCATAATCTATTATTCACGTTGATCCTTCGGCAATAAAAAGGACAATAAACCGATAAGTGGTAAGAAACTACAGCCGATCATAACATACGCCATCCCGTGTGCATCAGCCAAATTACCGAGCACGACCGAGCCTAATGCTCCCATTCCAAAGGCTAACCCTGTTATTAAACCTGACGCTGTCCCAACTTTACCCGGCATTAATTCTTGTGCATAAACAACACTAACCGCAAAGCCAGATTGAAGAACGAAACCTAAAACGGCAATAATGGCATACATCCAACCAAGCGAAACATGTGGTAATAATAGCGCAAATGGTGCTGCTCCAACAATGGAGATAAGCATCATCGTTCTACGACCAATCCGATCTGCCATCACTCCACCAAAGAAAGTACCGATAACTCCAGCGATCATAAATAAAAATAACGGAATTTGCGCTTCTCTGATCGTAAGATCATAGTTTTGTCGCGCAAAAAATTGATAAAAACTTGTAATCGCCGCCGAATACCAGGAACGAGCAAAGACAACGATAAACAAAATCGTAAGCGCAAAAATAACTGTATTACGACTATGTAATGGTTTGCGAACTGCCGCTGCCTTTCCCTTTGATTGACGTGCTGCTGCCCCTTGAGCTGCTAACTGTGTAGCATACCATGGTACGATTTTGAATAAAATTGCAATCGCCAGCGCAGCTATTAACATTCCCCATGCTGCACCACGTTGACCTAGTGGAATAAAAATATAGATCGTCATCAGTGGAGCGAGTGCTTGCCCAAAGTTACCACCGACTTGGTAAATCGATTGCGAAAACGCTCGTCGATTGCCAGCTGCCAAGTGGACAACATGCGAACCTTCCGGATGAAAGACCGCCGAACCAAGCCCAATAAATACAACTGATAATAGCAATAATCCAAAATTAGGCGCTACAGATAACCCGGCCATTCCGAGTAAACTACAAAACATTCCGATCGGTAACAACCATGGCATTGGCTTTTTGTCAGAAACTAATCCAACAAAGGGCTGCATGACAGAAGATGTCATGTTTAGTGTAAACGCAATCCAGCCCACTTGGGTATAACTTAAATGTAATGACTCTTCAAATATAGGAAACAATGCGACAACAACCGATTGCATCGCATCATTTAGTAAGTGAACGGAACTAATGGCGAACAGTATAAAATAAACCGTCGCTTGCTTCGCTGTCTGTTGTGCGGGTGTGCCTTTTAATTGAGACCCCATTATTTGTACCCTTGCCTTTCCTCTTGTCTAAGTCACTGTTAGAATCGAATACAAACCGGACTTGTTATTTCTAAGTTATTGTCTGTTTTCGTTAATAATCCTGTTACTTCATCTCTTGTAAACACAACGATTAGTCCTGATTTCATATTAGCTACTAGTACATACTTCTCGCCCGGTACGATAGCAAAATTACGTGGTAGCTCGCCACCACTTGGAACATGTTGAACCGCTGTTAATTGTCCTGTTTCAGCATCAACAGCAAATGCAGCGATACTATTATGCCCACGATTGGAACTATATAAAAATCGTCCGTCTTTTGTTATATGTATATCGGCAGCATCGTTATATGCATTGAAACCTTCAGGTAGAGCCGATATAGTTTGAACGACCGTAACCGTCCCTTGCTCTTTATTCACTTGCAAAACAGAAACAGTAGAATCCAGCTCATTAATAACGTATGCAACTGCCAATTGTGGATGAAAGACAATATGTCTCGGTCCAGCTCCAGCATGCAAAGAACAAACGGAATGTCGGCTTAACTGTTTCGTTGCACCATCTAATTGATAAATAATAATAGCATCCATCCCCAAATCAGCTACTGCTACAAAAGTAGTATCAGGAATTGGAATAATACTATGCGCATATGCGCCTTGTTGTCGCTCTTCATTAACTTTAGTACCAGTATCACCATTTTTAACTATTGCAGAAGCTGGCATTAAATAACCTTTGCTATCCACCGGCAACACTGCCACATTTCCCCCAGAATAATTCGCTACGATTGCTACTTGCTGCTCTTCCCAAAAATATATGTAGCACGGATGATCGCCATGTGTCAGTGACTGACTAGTAACCGAGACAAGTTGACCATTAGTATCTAGTTCCAACGAAACTGCTGAACCTCCCGGCTCTCCTGCTGTCTCCGCTGTCTCTTGCACCGCATACAGCTTTGTTTTCTCCTCATTTAAACTTAAATAAGAAGCCTGCGCTACTCCTCTAAAAGCTTGTAATTTCTTAATTTCCCCTGTACTAGTATTGATTTCGCATAAATGGACGGTAGCTTCCCCTTGCTCCCCATACGATCCAACATAAAACTTTGAATTTACTGCGTCGTCGTTCTGCTCCATATTTTGCATCTTTTCTTCCTCCCACCTATATTTTTATGAATAACTTGAACATAACATAGCTACGCCAAAGGAACAATGATTTTGTTAAAGTATTACACCTCACTGAAAACAGAAATATTTATAAAACAACTGTACATTTGTATTTCTTACATGTTATAATGAAAGCGCTGTCACCTTATACTTCACATATCTAAGGGGGTACTTAGAGGATGAATGAGGCTTTGCAACAACGGAATATGTACGAAGACTTTAATCTCGAACAAGACATTTTATTTTTTAAGATCGGAACACAAAGTTTAGTCAGCTTTCATGGAAACAACTACAACATAAAGAAGCGAGTTTCCAGCAACTTACTACAGCAGTATATATCCAATCCTAACTTCTTCAAAATTAGTTCTACTTGTTATGTCAATCTGAGTAAAATTAAGACTGTAGCAAGCGGTACCATCTATTTCGGCACTGATATTCCTAAAACGAAACGGATTAACGTTAATCGGCGCAAACAATCAGTAATCAAGCAACTATTTGATAATCACATGTCTATCGCTCGCTAATCCATTTCAGTCTTAACGAAATACTCACTCTACCGTATCCTTTTTGATGCAGGTAGAGTGAGCTTTTTGCTTAATTATCTAATTGCTTTTTATTGTCAGTCTACTTCATCCCAAACTGTGGTAGATGGAGACTTTTCTTCCCACTCTATACAGTTTTCAAGCACGAGCGATATTGATATACCTATCATAAAGCCGTTCGTTAATATTGGTTGGATCAACACGGGAAAATTACTAAATATACTTGCGTCCAAACTCATCACTCCGAGCCCGGTTAATATCGGGATAGCTAGCCTGTGAATTGTTACAGAGTTAAATTGATAACCATTCAAACTTCGGAAACTAGTTCCCAATAGTTGCAAATACATAATAAATAGTACCGCGTTACCAACAGTAACTGGCAATGTAGCCATCAAGTTGCCCATCATCGGGATAATGCCGAGCACTGCCATCGTTGCCCCAGCCCAAACGAGCGGCTTTTTACTATAATTTTGCGTACTTTCCAAAAAGCCTAACGAAGAAGCAAATGGTGCAAACGGTACTAATCCAAATACTGCTGAAACAATTGTAAAAAATCCCGTCGTCATAAAGGAACGATTAATACGAGCTTGCGTTACCCGTTCTTGTAACATATCTGCTATCGAATGAATGGAAGCTAATGTATTGCTTAAATTGATTAAACTTGCTAAAAACGTAACGATAATAATACCCATATGAAGGTTAGGCTCACCAAGAGGAAATATAGGAATAGATAATAACGATTGTGTATCATTCGCTTGTTGTTCCGATGGAAATAAGAGCAAATATGCAATCCAGCCTGTTGCCATCCCGATCAATAACGAGTAATTACCAACTGTTCCTTTGCCTTTTACTTTCACTAAAAAAACAAGTACAGCAATAGCTATTGAAAAGAGTGACTGTGGTAATAGTAACGTTCCATCTACACCAACTTTAAACATTCCTTTAAAAAAGATAAGAACAAGTTGAAAAGTAAGTAAAAATAAAAAACAACTCATAACCATTGGTGTAAATATTTTATGCAAAAAGGCTAGTAAATTAAATTTGCTCAAAATAACAACAACGCCTCCCGCAAGCAGTAAACCTGTTGCAATTCCCCCACCAACCGTCGATAAGCTAATTCCCATCGTAGAAGCTGTTGCACATAAATTCAAGACAAGCGCCCACATGACTCCTGAATGACCTTCCATTATAGGAAAACGATGCCCTATGAGCGCTTGAATCATACAAGCAATCCCCGTAAATATAAGCGAGCTCCGTATTATTCCTGTAATCATTTCTCCTGGCAGATCGAACGCTCCTCCAATTGATATAGGAACGACTATCGTATTCGCAAATATAAAAAATAACCATTGCATAGAAGCTATTGCTGTTTTCCAAGATGTCACCTTATCCAAATCCAATCCTCTTTTCATAAAATATAAAAAAAACGAGCAAAATTCAGGTGCAACACCCAAATATCGCTCGGCTTTTGCTATGTAGTAGAAATAGCGAAGCGTAAGGTCGCTTCTTTCAACAATTGTAACCCTGCTTCTATATCCTCTGCCGATGCATATTCATCAGGGTGATGGCTTAAGCCTTCCCTGCAGGGTATAAAGATTAATCCTGTTGGGCATAGGTGCCCCATGCTCATCGCATCATGACCAGCACCGCTTGTCATATGGATGTAGCTCAAGTCTAATGTGTTTGAACAATCCGTTAACATGTTTACAACTTCCTTAGAAAGGAGAACCGGACGCTCCACAATGATTACGGAAGGATTTATAACGACACCGCGCCGCTCTTCCAATTCGCGAAACAATCGAAAAAGGGAATCGAGCACGTTATTTTTCGATTGCTCCGAAGTACCACGTACTTCCAATTGAAGATGGACCGAGTCAGGAATGACATTCATTGCCCCGGGTTGCACCATACATACTCCAACAGTTCCAACTGTGCCGAATGCAGATTCTTCCTTTGCTGCATGCTCAACTTCTAAAATAATTTCAGCAGCCGCAACGAGAGCGTCTTGTCTATCATTCATAGGTGTTGTTCCGGAATGTGAAGCTTTACCTTGTATACGTACTTCGATGCGAGTAGGAGATGCTATACCAGTCACAATGCCGATTTTCTTTCGTTGCATTTCCAGTATAGGCCCTTGCTCAATATGGAGCTCAAGGAAAACCTTGAACTCCTCTCGTTTTCTAATGACTTTATCAATTTTTTGGAAATCTAATGAATAATCTTGAAAAGCTTGTTGAATGGTAATACCATTCTTATCTCTTAGATTAGATACAGAGTAAGTGTCAAGCAGACCCGTCATTGCCTTACTTCCAAGAGTCGAGGCACCAAAACGTGCAGATTCTTCACAAGCGAATACAATCAACTCTATGGGATGGATCGTTTCAATTTCCTCTTCGTTCAAGCTTCTAATTACTTCCAATGCTGCAACTACGCCTAACGTACCGTCATACTCTCCCCCTTGAATAACGGTATCCATATGTGAACCGAGAGCCACAACGGGAAGTTTGGGATTTGTACCTTCTCGCCTAGCAATCATATTGCCAAATGCATCCACCCGAACTGTCATCTTCTCCGCCTCACACAAACCAATGAAATCACGTAATGCTTCCTCATATAGTGGAGTATAAGCTAACCTCGTAATTCCTTTCCCATGCTGATTAGCTCCGTATTGATTAATATGAGATAACGTTGCTAACAACCTGTTAACGTTCATCTTATTTGCTTTATTCATTAGCTAACAGCTCCTGGGATTGAGCTTTATGTTTTTGGTACAGGGCATTGGTCGGATCGTGCTTAATTGCATTCTCAATTGCTTCAATCGCTTCTTGATGTCTACCAAGGGAACGCAAACTATTAGCTTTATGGAAGGAGAAATCGTAACGATGTGGCTGCTGTCCTAGCAGGATGTCCATTTCAGCAACTGCAGCCTCATGTCTTCCTAGTTCCCTTAAATAATTTGATTTATGGTATCTATAAAAGGTCTCTTCTGGATCAAGCTCGACTGCTTTATCGTATTCAGCAAGCGCCTCTTCAGGCTTTTTCATCATCCGTAAAGTATTCGCTGTATAAAAATAAAAATCGAGATCGTTCGGATTCAGTGCAAGTCCTTTGCGATATTGTTCAAGCGCTTCTTCATATCGTTTCAATTCACCTAAGAAGTAGGCTTTATAATAAAGTAAATCAGCTAGTTCACTATCTTTAACGAGTGCCTCATCTACAATGTTGAGTGCTTCTTCATACTTATCTGACTTGATCAACAACTTAACCTGCAAGATCGCTTTATGTTGCTGTCTATTTTCTTTATTCAAAATCTTGATGACTTCCGTCTGACCAAGCGATTGTGCATGTTCCAACGAAGATTTTCCATCACGGTCCTGCAGATTCGGATCTGCTCCCGCTTCAACAAGTAGTTCAATAATATCGGAATACAATCGACCACCGTTACCAAGGATGACCGATTCGAGCAATGCTGACCATCCAAGATCATTCGCATGATTAACTGCAATTCCGTTGTCTAGACATATTCGCACCGTTCTTAAATAACCCTTTTCACTAGACGGTAACAACGCCGTTCCTCCAAAACGATTAACCATTTTAAGATCAGCACCGTTTGCAATAGTCAGTTTCAATATTTCATGAAACCCATTAGCTCCCGCACATAAATACGGGGTTAACATCGTAATATCTCGCTCGTTAACATTACTACCAGCATCTATTAAACGTTTCGCAACTGGAATATTATTTTTTTGAACCGCGACCATAAGAGCTGTACGACCAAGCTCATCTTTATAATCAATGCTAGCTCCGTCTTTCAGAAGTTGCTCAACCGCATCTAGATCACCTTGTTCAGTTGCTTGAATAAGATTTTGACTTAACTGTTGCTCCATGTTGATGGACACACCTTTCAAAAATTAATTTTATCACGCTTCCTCTAATAGCTGAGGATTTCTGCGATCCATCAAATACTTATACAAGTATATGGCTGCAACCATTAGATAAGCCCACACGAACGGTAATAAATCTGGATGTGCAAATCCAACTTTGCCAGAATGAATTATACCAAACAAGGAAAGTACAGAGGCTAGACTAGCAGTAATTGCCCCATTCAGCGGTTTGTCCTGTATGGCAAATATCGCTAACATCCCCCATAACAAACTACTTAACGGTGCACCGTTTCCTAAGTGGAACAATCCATTATAGTAAACACCTTTCGAGAGAAGGACATCAATTCCAACGCCTGCTGGACTTGTGCCAGCAGCACTAAAAATATTGTTGACCATCGTTAATCCCCAGTTGGCTATCCAAGGGAACATCGCTACGAAGATAACTGGCACTTCACTTTTGGTTGTTTCCCTGACGACCTGATTAGCAGAAACTATACCGACGTAGACGAGTATTGGCACAATCGCAACGACTGGTATAATCGAAAGTAACAAGGCACCGAGTCCAAAAAAGGCAATGACAAGCATGGAAATACCTGTAGCGATGGAGTAACCGATTCCTGCACCCATTGATTTCCAGCCAGTATGCCCGATATAAACCGTAACTGGATATGGATTTCCAAAAAAAGCACCAATACTGGAAGAAACTCCATTAGCAAGCATTACATTACGAGTATTATACTTATCACCCGCTGCATCAGCGGCTTCGATGTTCTCTAGGTCAAACACATAATTAGCAAGTCCTAACGGAACAGCTGAAGCAAGGTATGGCAACGAATGCGGAATTCCTTGAATCAAGCTAGTAATATGAACTTCTGGAGGATTAAAACCAAGTGTACTTAACGCTGCAGCTACAGCATCTGGGCTTTGTAAACCAAATATCCACGCTAAAGCTGTACCAGCTAAGAGCAGAAGAAATCCAGTCGGGATTTTTTTGAAGATTGGTGATTTACCAAACCAGTTAATAAAAATCAAGATTAAAACAACGAAAGCAACAACTGGTGTTTCAAAAGATTGTAGCATCGGGTTCATGGCAAGCAGCAATAGCCCTAAACCGCCCAATGTAGACAAGAGTACTGTTCTTGGGACAATTCGACGAATAAGATCGCCCAAAAATGCACCTACAATAAGAATTGTTGCTTCAAACAAACACCAAACTAATGCAATTTGAAATGCAAACTCCGCATTTTGAGTTTGTTGAAAAACTGGTAATATAACAAGAAAGGTAACTGTAAATATGGATGGTGCACTTGGTCCCGAAGGAAGTGCGGTTACATCGCTTCTACCTGTTTTCTTCGCAAGCTGGATTGCAAAGAAAAAATAACATACACTGGCAAGAAAAATAGATAATCCAAATGCGGGAATTATTCTACCATATACCATCTCTTTTGGAAAGCCAACTACAAACAATAAAAGAGATGACAAGGTCAACAGGTTTGTTAAGTTGTTGGCTAATAAACCAAAATATGCCGCCCAATCTCCTCTTCTCCAAAGCATTCTACCTAGTGATTGATCCATTTCTTCACCCCAAAATTGGAATTATTAACATAGATTTCGTAGTGGTCCTCCTCATCAAAACAAGGTGAACCACCGAAAAGTTTACTTCACAATATGTGTTCCTGCCTTATTGTTAATCGCATCTTTCAAGCTCTCTGGATTCGTAATGATAACTTTGTTACCGCTGTTCTCTAAGAACTTTAAGCTTGCTTCTATTTTAGGAAGCATGCTTCCTTTAGGAAATTGATTTTCTTCCATGTACTGTTTTGTCTCCGATATGCCTATTGTTTCTAACGCTTGTTGATTCGGTTTGCCGAAGTTTATGAATACTTGAGGCACCCCTGTCGTCATAATCAATGCTTGTGCTTGAATTTGATCTGCCAGAAGGCTAGTTGCAAAATCCTTGTCAATCACTGCGTCAATTCCAGAATAAGTACCATTATCTGCTTTGACGACAGGGATACCGCCCCCGCCTACAGCAATAACAACAAAGCCGGCATCGATCAAGGAACGGATCGCATCTTTTTCCACAATATCAATCGGTTCTGGAGATGGTACAACTCGACGATAGCCACGACCAGAATCTTCGATGATGACCCAGTTCGGATTTTTTTCCTTCAACTCAGTAGCTTGCTCAGCTGTATAAAATGATCCTACTGGTTTAGATGGATTTTCAAAGTTGGGATCGTCGCTTTTCACTTCTACTTGAGTAATAATGGTTGCGACTTGGTTATCCATTTTTCGAATAAGAAACTCATTCGTCAATGCTTGCCCAATTTGGTACCCGATTCCACCTTGCGTATCTGCAACACAATTGGCAAGTGGAACTAATGGCAAGTTCTCTACTTCATTAGCAATTTCACACCTACGAAGTGTAATTCCTACTTGTGGGCCGTTGCCGTGTGTAACCACAACTCTATAACCTGACTCAATTAAATCGGCAATATTAGAAGCAATTTTGCATACTGCTTCATATTGCTCTTGAACTGATTCCTTTCCAGAATCCTTAACAAGCGAGTTACCGCCAATCGCAACTACAACAAGCTTATCCAAGGTAACTCCTCCCCGTTCCAATTAGATGTTAATACTTTCGCTCAAAGCTAACAATGCTTTTTCGAATGCTTCCATCGGAGGATAAGTAATACCCGCACCGATCATTCCAATTCCAGCATCCTTATGAGCTATTGCCGTATTGATAATAGGCAGAATTCCCGTTTGTATCACTTTGCGAACGTCAATTCCCGATGCAATGCCGCGGAAATCTAGTAAAGGAATCGTTACATTTGGATTTTCACCCGTCGTAATTTCTCCCATCTTCGTCGTAAAGCCAATAGCTTCGTCTACCGTTCCACCGACAAGTGCAACAATGGCTGGTGCAGCTGCCATGGCAAAACCACCGATGCCATAAGTTTCTGTAATCGCACTATCTCCGATATCAAGACCAGAATCTTCTGGTTTGTAGCCTGCAAACATTGGTCCTATAACTTTTTGTGCTGGTCCAGTAAACCAAGTGTTGCCTGCCAAATCACTAACACGAATACCGAAATCTACTCCATTACGTGCCATAGTAGTTACAATTGTACTGTTCGGAACACCATGCGCTGCATCAAGTGCCGCTTTACACATTACCATCCAAGTTGGACCTGAGAAATAGTCACTGCTCGCCACGAAATCCAACACTTCACGCTTTTGTTTAATCGTATAATCTGTTTCCAAAATATATGGTGATAGCGCTTGGATCAGCAAGCTTGTACCTGCATTGTTACGATTATGACATTCATCGCCCATGTGTATTGCTTGTGAAAGCATCCAACGCAAATCAATACCATCTTTTGTAAGCTTCATCGCATCTCTTAAAATTGGACCGAATACATCTCGCATCCAGTTCAAACGAGCAATAACCGTTTCATCATTTGCGCCCATCCGCAAAATTTTTGATAATTGTTCACTTAAGTTTGTGTAAGCTTTATTGCCGTATGTTTTGTTCTCCACAACATGCATAAACATGGATGCAGAGGTGACACCAGCCATTGACCCAACACAACTGTGCTCGTGACATGGCGAGAAAGTAATTTCACCTGAAGCTGCTAGTTGTTCTGCTTCCTGCAAATCTTTAGCCAATCCTTCAAAAACAATAGCACCTGTCACGGCACCTTTCATTGGTCCGTTCATACGTTCCCACGTAATTGGCGGTCCTGCATGTAGGATAGTCTTCTTGGTCATACCTGGTACTACATTGATTGCTTGATCATATCCAATCAATAGTGGTCTGGAATTAATTATTCTCTCGAATGCAATTTTATTAGCTTCTTCGATCTTCGCTTCAATCTCTGGTCTCGAAAGCTTGTCAAGAGCTGCTATTATTTCCGGTTTACCGCCTCCTGGAGGTTTCCACTCCAAATGTGTTACTTTAGCATTTTGAGCTATAATATCGTCTTTGAACATTTCAATTCCAACATTAATAACATGAAGATCATTTTTAAATAACGTATTAATATTACTCATGCTTTGCTGCACCTTCTTTCTCGACAAATCCTCTAGCCAACAAACCTGCATTCGTACTGCTGCTCGCATGAGTGACTCCAGCTGATAACAATTTGTTTACTTGGCTTTCAAGCGTTGGTCTGTCTAATTCAGTTCCGAGTATATAACCTAATATTTCAAGATGTCGACCCGCCTGCTCAGCTTCTTGTTTAGCCTTAATAATGGACGGTAGCATAACACCTACTGGATCTTCATGTGCTCCGAAACCAAGAATAAAATCTAACAGAATAACTCCAACTTCTGGATCTTTCGCTTCTTGTTCGAATCTTTCGATTCTAAGCGATGGATCTATCATCGGGTGAGGCCTTCCATTTGTAAATTCATCATTACCAAAATCAATGAACGTATGTGCTTGACTGACACCTAAATCTTTTAGCCTGAATTCAGGATTTTTCGGAATATTGCTATATACATCATCGTATTTTTCCATTGCTAGATACATCGATTCATCACAAAGTGTACCTCCACAGAACAAACCACGAATATACTTTTGCTCTGGTTTTAGTTTGCTTTTTACTTCTGCAATTAGAGGTAAATTCAATGCGCGTTTATTAATTTTGCTTTCATCTGCTCCTTCAAGCAAAACTGCTTGAAGCGCCGCTTCTTTTGTCGTTTTAGCGAAATGTCCTCCAGCAGCCTTAACTGCTTCCTCGGATCCGCCAATGAAATAAACGACTACAGGCTTACTGCACTTTTTAATTTCAGCAAGCACCTTTTGTTCGACACTAGGCGCAGGTGGCTTAGATACTAACACGATCACTTTAGTTTCTTCATCAGCATCTAGTGCTCTCATGCCATCCAGCATCATGATGCCGCCAATTTGTTCACTTAAATCTCGACCGCCCGTACCTATCAGCTGTGTAATTCCACCACCAAAATCATGAATACGAACGCTTACCTCTTGACTCCCAGTTCCTGAAGCAGCGACGATTCCTATACTTCCTTTTCTTACTTTATTTGCAAAGCACAATCCTACATTACTGATGATAGCAGTTCCACAATCTGGTCCCATCATCAGCAATCCTTTTTCATGAGCAAATGTTTTCAACTCGTACTCATCTTCAATACTGACGTTATCGCTAAACATCATAACGTGTAGATCATTTTCTAATGCTTTTCTTGCTTCTCTAGCGGCAAACTTACCATTTACTGAAATAACGGCAAGGTTAGCATTCGAATTACTTTTCGCAGCGGAATCAATCGTCGCATAAACAACTTCACCGGTCCCCTGTTTGCCGTTATTTTTTTTAGTAAATAACTGTTCTACACTTTCATAAGCCGCCTCACTAATATCATCAGTCGCCGCTTTAATAACAATCATTAAATCACTTGACTTCGCTTGTTCCAATTCTGCTGTTAGTAATCCAACATTTTGTAAAACTTCTTTATTCATTTCTGTCCCCATTGCAATAACCGCTTGCTCCACACCTTCAATTTGGTTTGCTTTTGTAGACAAAGACATCAGTGAAACAGAATCGAAATAGGTGTTAGACTTAATTACTACTTTAATTGACATCGATCTATTTACCTCCCTAATACTTACTTGCAACAAAGCTGCATTCCCGAGTAAATTCCCATTGCGATATCCATACCTGAGGAAGATCCAATACGTAATACATCAAAAAGACTAGTCAATACTTGCTCCGATGTACCATAAGCCAGATCATCGATTAACGTAACAATACATTCTCTCACTCGCCCATTTGCGGCTTGCTGTAGTGCGGCTAAACTAATCTCATTAGTATATTGGGCTGCTTGGTTAAGAATTTTACAACAGAGCGTAGTATGGCTATGAAGCGGACCACCTGGCAAATGGATGACACCAAAGAACCCAACTAAAAAATCATCACCCGATGGGGTTAGTCCCGGTCCTAATCCAAGTAAACGCTGCGCAGCATTAACAGCTTTTTCTTCTCGACCAGCATACAATTCATGAACAAATACTACAGAGCGCTCTTGCAATAATCTTGCAACCTCTTTCTCAAAAGAATGATCAAGTTGCTCAGTTCTCTTACGTTTCCCTTGTTGCCCAAATTCATGCATATATTTCTTCATTACAGATATATTTTTCTTTAACTTGCTATAGTTAACAGGAAACTGGGGTAGCTTACATACCCATTGCTCTGTTAATTCTACAGAAAGAACCATCCGATCATCGATATAAAGCCGATGCATTGATGAAGAGACACGCATATTTAGCTTAATATCAAAAACATGGATATTGGTAAAATCCGCTATTAAAGTATTTGGAGCATTATCAAGGTCGCGACAAGCAACCGTATACAATACTCCACTGTCCAAACAGCGAATATTCATGGTACGTTTAAACAAACTATGAACTTCTCCATAGAAATCAGATTCTTTTATACGCATGATAAAATGCGCATCTCCAGATTTTACATGTATCATAATACGGTCCTCGCTACAGTTGAAAAATAGAGTAATCATTACTTTACTATGCCCCAAAAGACATTGTGCTATCAATCACAACCATAATTGTAAGCGCGCTCAACATCACTATTGCGGTAAAGTTGATATTCAACATTTATATAGCTTGTAACTAAGACATATATATTTAACTTATCAAGCTGCTTTAAGGAAGCTTTCTTTTTTAGCAGGTTGTCTGTCTGTCTCAGTCCTGTTATCCTATGATGGAGAGTTTAAAATACAGGAGGGTATCGAAATGAGTAAGCAAACTAGTGGTCAAGCTTATGAACAACCATTTCATGATGAGCCAGCACTTTGGCTAACATGGGGTAATTATGAAGCGGCAGTATTGCCTAATATCGGAGCAAACCTAATTGCTTTTCGAGATACGAGTAAGCAAATTTCTTTTTTACGTGAACCAGCAGCCGAAGAAATGGAGGATTTTCGCCAACGGCCAGTACTCCATGGTGTACCACTTCTCTTTCCACCAAATCGTTACGAAGACGGAACCTTTACATGGAATGGTATCACTTACACCTTCCCTGTTAATGAAGAGAAAACACACAATCATTTACATGGATTTTTTAGCGATGCTACCTTTATAGTAGAAGACTTAGGTACAAGTAAAACCGAAAGCTACGCTGTCCTATCAATTACAATCGATGAGAATCATCCTATTTATTCTTACTTACCACATCATTTTACGATACGAATTCGCTATACTTTAAGTGAACAAGGATTGTTAATGCATGTACAAGTACATAACATTGGTACGAATGCTATGCCATGTTTAATCGGCTTCCATACGACGCTCAATGCTCCATTCGATCCAAATAGCTCTCACGAAGATTACAAATTTACGGTTACTGCCGGCAAACGTTGGGAACTTAATGAGCGCATGCTACCAACTGGACAAACCCAACCGCTAACGGCTGCCGAACAACAAATGAAAACAGATGGCGTATCACCTTTCTTTGCAGCAATGGATAATCATTACTCAGCAGAACCACATAATGGGCGTAATCAAATGAGATTGACCGACACACGGACAAATACGACGCTCGTATATGATGCAGGAACAGCCTATAAACAGTGGATGATCTATAACAACAATGCCACTCCTGGATTTTTCTGCCCAGAACCACAACTCAATCTGGTAAATGCACCGAATGTTGCTCTCGATACTGACAAAATGGGACTAGTAACATTAGAACCTGCAAGCATTTGGGAAGAAACAAGCCGCTTTTATGTTATTTAATTTCATCACAAACAAAACGAGTAACGAGATGCTCACTCAACCCAGCGTCCTTACTCGTTTTTTTTAACAATACAATACAATACAATCCCACCAACCCAAACCAATCAAGCCCCCTAATTGGAATATTTTCCAACCTGCTCCCCTCTCCCTTCTATTCTCCTTCTTTTATTCCGTATCCCCCTCACTCAGCAAGTAAGCACCTCAACAAGAAAATAATTAAGTAAGTAATTAGTAAGTAATTAGTAAGTAATTAGTAAGTAATTAGTAAGTAGTTAGGTAATTAGGTAAGTTAGTAGTTAATAAGTAATTAGGTAAGTAAGTTAGTTAGTTAGTTAGTTAGTTAGTAGGATAGTAACCGATTATGCTACATAATTAACCATACTAAGTTGCGACAAACGTTGAAACAAGTTTATTTTTTGAATAGCTGCTTGGTAGTAAAAACACATTTCATCATAGTAATATTGCAAATATTTATTCCGGATTGTACCGTATGTTTGAACAAGCCGTTTCACCACCTGATCAAATACCCGTTGGACTGCCCGTTTTTTACGATAACGCATTCGTGGAGCAGGTACTACAGTAGATTCGATAGCAAAATGCTGTTCCTTAAATAATTCGATGTACGAGAATGATATACTATTGCCATCTTCCCGACTAATCAAATATTGTTGAGGAATCAGTTTTATTTTGATTTGTTCTAATGCAGGATCATAAAGATCGTCGGCTATTTCAAAACCGATCATGACAGCTTTATGACCTGGAGCTCGCTCAAACATTATCCCGCATGTACTTACACGGTTAATAGTTTCCTTTGGTGATTCTGTTAGTTCGTTTGTTTTTGTTGGTTCGTTTCCTTCTGTTAGTTCTGTCGAGTCGGTTTCTTTCTTTGTAAGGTCGATACTTATGCTACTTGAAATAGAGATAGATGTAGGATGACCACCCACAGGATGGAAGTAATCGGCTTGACTTATTCGCTGGCGAATTTTACGATGCATGGACCAAGCTGTTTTATAAGTAACTTGTAGAAGTAAGTGTAGCTGCAAAGCATTAACGCCAAGTTGATCTAAAGATAGGAAGAAGAAAGCAGCCAACCACTTTTGTAGGGGCAATCGTGTTTGTTCAAGGATAGTACCTGCTGTTAATGTCGTTTGGTGGTGGCATTGATAACATTGGTAGATAGGAAGTCTGCGGGAAGTGATTTTACTAGCGTTAGGAAAATGACATTGGGGACATCGAAATCCGTTAGGCCATTTTAATTGAAAGAAGTAGTTGTAACAAGTGTTCTCATCAGGAAATTTTTTTAAAAATTGACGCCACTTAGCAAGAAGATCTTTGATGTTAGGATAGTCGGATATTCTATAACGCTGTCTCATATATGGAACACGAAAAAGAGTAGATAATAGATCATCTTCATGAATTAACATCATTCTTTCCCCCTTCAGAATAACATTAAAAGAAACGTACGTTCTTATTGTTACATTAATAATAGCGAACAAATGTTCTTTTGTCAACTTTATTTAAAATAAATTCAGCGAATACATATTTGAGTATAAATTCCAAAAATTTATATATAAATTTTTCACTGAGCAATGGGGATACGCAATAAAGGCATAGAAATGGATAGGTTAGTGTTAAAAAAAGTGTAGTAGAATACACGAGGGACATGGAGAATATGAAATACATGGAGTATATGGAGTACACGTGGCACATGCAATACAGCTAATGAATAGGCATAACAAAAGCCGTAAATCTACCATTTCAGCGGATTTACGGCTGTCACCTAACCTCTTACATCACCACATGTTCTTTCCGGGCAGTAGCGTACGTGTAGAGATCATTATAGTAACCTTTTTCTTTTAGCAACTGTTGGTGAGAACCTGCTTCTACGATTTGTCCATCCTCCATTACAATAATGCGGTCGGCATGAACGATTGTAGATAAGCGGTGGGCAATAACGATTGTTGTCCTATTTTGCGAAACGGTAGCCAATGCTTGTGTAATAAGTTGTTCCGTCTCTGAATCAAGATTTGCACTCGCTTCATCTAATATTAAAATTTTCGGTTGAAACACGATGATCCGTGCAAACGAAATAAGTTGTCGCTCTCCTGCCGATAAGCCGCTGCCTCGCTCCGATAACTGCGTCTCATAACCATCTTCAAGTCGCTCAACAATCGCCTCAGCTCCAACAAAGCGACAAGCTTCTATGACTGCTTCGCGCGAAATCGTTTCGTCAAACATCCGTACATTATCAATAATCGTGCCTGAATACAGATAAGGTTCCTGCTGAACCAGTCCGACAATTCGATGTAAATCTGCTTGCCGAATATGACGAACATCCACATCATCAATGGTGACACTACCTATTTGCACATCATAGAATCGACAGAGCAAACTAATCAAAGAACTTTTACCGGCTCCCGTCGCTCCGACGACACCGATCATTTCTCCAGGAGTAATCGCCAAACTAAGCTGTTTGATCACCGCTTCTCCTTCATTATAAGCAAACGTCACATTACGAAAAGCTACTTTTCCTTCAACTTGTTCCTTGGTAAGTAATTTCTTTCCTTGTCGTTGTCTGTCTAGTGCTAGTTCATCCGTCACATCAGGTTTAATCGCAAATACGGACCATATCCGTGACAATGCTACAGATGCGGATTGAAAAGTGTTCCATTGTTGTGTAATTGTATTAATCGGCTGGAAAAACTGACGAATGTACGTAATAAAAGCATACAGCACACCAAATTCTAACGTTGTTCCCAGTACCGCTTTTCCACCCAACCACGTCACCAGAGCGATAGATAGATTGGCTAATATTTCAAAACTACTGCGGAACAGTACATTTAATTTAATTTCACGTAAATTGGCATTATAGTAGGACTGATTTTTTTCCACGAATTGTTTTTGTTGTTCTTTCTCTTGATGGAATACTTGAATTAACTGCATACCATTCAAATTTTCTGCGACAAAAGCAACTGTTTGAGAAAGACGCGCACGCGTCGTTTGATATGCTTTTCTAATTTTCGTACGAAATAAAATGGCAATAACAAAAATAATCGGTAACAATACTAAACAATATAACGCTAACTCTGTATCCAACTGAAACATCATTACTAAAATGAATACAAGCATTAATCCATCCCGAAACAAACTTAACAGCACTTGATTAAAAAATTGGTTCAATGCTTCCGTATCACTCGAGACGTTCGTAATTAAACTACCGCTAGATACACGGTCAAAATAACGCATCGATAGCTTTGATATATGTTCAAACAACTCTTTCCGAATTTTGGCTACGATATTTTGCCCGATGTATTGTAATAAATTATTTTGAATGTAGGTAAATATAAAACTCGATAATGACAGTCCAAAATAAATAGCACAAATGTAAATTAGCTGTTTGAAATCTTGCTTATCAGACAACAAGTTATCATCAATCGCTATTTTCATTAAATAAGGCTGCAATAAGTCGGATAGAATAGCAATTAACGTACTAACTGATACGATAAATAGTGTGACACGAAACGGCTTCATATACTTTAGTAACGTTCTAAAAGCAGGAACAACAGGTAGTTTCCCTCCTTCTGCCCCTCTTCTATCTTGCTGATCGTTCCTATCTGTCGATTTTCCAATATTCTCACTGGAAGTTCGCCCGTTATTGTGCGGAGAGTGCATCCGGATCACCCTCTTTCTGAATCGCATAAATACGAGCATATTGCCCGCCAGCTGCTAGTAATTGTTCGTGCGTTCCTTGTGCAACTATTTTACCTTCATCTAATACAACAATCAGATCAGCATGTTCTACCGCACTAAGCCGATGCGCAACAATTATTGTCGTTTTTCCTTTGCGGGCTCGTTTGACTGAATCAATAATTTTTGTTTCTGTAACAGCATCAACAGCACTGACACTATCATCTAGTATAAGGATAGGAGCATCGGTAATTAAACCCCGCGCCAAACTGGTGCGTTGCCGCTGCCCACCAGACAGCGTTAATCCACGCTCGCCTAACCTCGTATCGAACTGTTTAGGAAAAGTAGTTATACTTTTATAAATTTGTGCTTGCTGGGCTGCTGACTCTACTTTTTCAAGTGGTAACTTACGGTCAGAAAAAGCAATATTTTCACGCAACGTAGTACTAAACAAAAAACCGTCTTGCGGTACATAACCAATTCCGGTTCGCAAATTCTCCAACGATAGTTCACGAATGTCTACTCCACCGATAAATACCGTTCTAGGCGGCGGATCGTAAGTACGTAACAATAACTTCATTAACGTTGTTTTTCCACTTCCCGTTTTGCCAACAATACCAACAGTCATACCAGGTTTCATCGTAATTGAGACGTTATCCAGTACCGGCGCCATTTTCTTCCGATAAGCAAACTGCAAATTTTTCATTTCTATAGAAGCATGATCCAATGAAACTTGTTTCGGTTCTTCCAATTGTTCAATTTCAGAAGTTTTCGATAGTAAATCATTAAGCCGCTCCAACGACGCGCGCGAACGCTGAATAGTATTAATGACGTTACCGATTTGCTGTAGTGGATTCATTAACATTCGAATATAAAGAGTAAGTGCTACAAAATTCCCTAGAGAAAGCGTCCCGTTCATCGTCAAATACCCACCATAAGCAAGCGCAATGACGAGTGATAATGTACCTAAAAAAGGAATAACCGCTTGAAAAAAAGAAGATACTCGCACTAGCCGAAGTTGCTGCTCTTTTATTTGTTCTACTGTTTGTGCAAATCGTTCATTCATAATGGTCTCGACTGCAAACTTCTTTGTAACACGGATACCGCCGAATTGTTCTTCTGCTGTTTCAGTCATCTCGCCAAGTGCTTCTTGCACTTTACGAGAACGTTGTTTGATGATCGGACCTACAGTTGTAACGATAAGAGGAATTAAAAGAAGTGGTACGACAGAAGCAATAATTAAATAATAAGGTATGCCTATAGCGAGCATCATGGAAACCGCAGCAATGAGTAAAATAATTGCACTGGCTGCTTGATTGACCGCTATCGAAATCGATTCACGAACAGCAGTAACATCATTCATAAAATAACTTAACAACTTACCAACACTATGGTTGGAGTAAAATCGTTCACTTAAACTAGTAAAATGGCGGAACAAATGACTCCGAGTAATAAATTCAAACTTACGACCAACCTTCATAATCAAATACATACCTAGCCCATTAAATACAACGTGACCAACGCCAATCAACAGTAACAACAAACTAAACTGCAAAACAAGTTGCCCCGTTAATTGACCATCTTTTAGCTGATCGGTAAACTTGCCAAGCACGTTCGGAAAATTCACGTTGAACATATGGGCAATAAGATGAAAGAAGATCGCTAACGCATATACGTGCCATACATTTCGTACAAAACTTTTCAAGATCGATGGCGATTTTCCACTCGTATCTTTTGCTTTTTGTTCTCTCTTTCCCCTCATTGATTCGTTCATTCCTCACCTTCTCCTTCGACGAGCTCATATAAGGAATTGCGCAACTGATGCAATATAAACCGAAACTGAACTGCTTTATCCCCATCACTCAGTGCTGACCGTTCCGCTGCTCGCAGCAAATGAATAAGTTCACGTCCTACTGGCGTTAATCTGCGTCCTTTGCGATGTTCGTCCTCTGCTTTTTGTTCTACTTGTTCTTTTAGCCCCAACGACTCCGAAGTTTTCTCCTGTGTCGCCTCTTGCTTCTGTTCACTATCTTTTCCAGCCAACGCAGTTTGAGTTTGTTCGCTATCCACTACGATAACTACACCTTGATCTAGCTGCTCCTGATTTTCTCCAGGCTCTATCGTTCTGGCATGGTGTCCCTTTTTCTCTAACAGTACCAAGCCACTCTCCGTAATTGAAAACACTTGCTTATCCTCTTGCTTAGCAGAAACGATATAACCTTGATCACGCAACATCTGTAATGTGGGATAAATCGTGCCAGCACTTGGTTTGTACAATCCCCCTGATTGTTTTTCCAACGCCTTCATCATTTGATAACCGTGCATCGCTTGCTTACTTAACAACTTTAATAAGGCAAACTTCACACCTCCACGGCTAAAATATCTTTTCCCTGAAGCGCTACCATCTTGCTCAGCTTCTACATTAACAAACAATCTTTCCTCTTCCAACCAACGATGTTCCACCTCAGTCCCCCCTTCAAAATGCCGATCTACCATTCTTTTTCACTTAGCTAAAGCATTTGATGTATTACGATACGATATATCGTATCATCTCTAATTATTATTCTATACGATATATCGCATTTGAACAATCATTTTTCACCTATCGATAGCAAAATGTTTTTTATTTTACTAAAAGCGAGCGAACTCACCAGATCGATTCATACAATCCACCCATATCACAAACGATGGTGAAATTGCTGAAAGGAAACCAAGGAACAGGTTAAACACTATTTCGCCCTGGCGGAACAAGCCGGGACATTAAGTGACGCCGAAGGAGAGGCTATTCCCAATCACAGTACCTTTGAAAAAGGGCATGGACACATGGAGAGACGCACCTATTGGTATACAACGGATCTGGATGGGATCATCAATGCAAAGGCCGACTGGACCAAGTTGATGGGGATTGGCATGGTGAAGCGTGAGGTCACGATGATTGTGAACCCTACTTAAACAACGATAGAAACGGCTTATTTCATCGGAAGCGTCGACAACGTGGCAGACTTCGCACGGGCAGCCAGGAAACATTGGGGCGTTGAAAGCATGCATTGGACGCTGGATGTTACATTTGGGGACGACCACAATAAAACCCTCGACAAGGCAGCAGCCCATAATCTAGTGATTGTAAAACGAATGTCCTTCGCTAAAAAACGAAACGAAAATCAAGCCCAAAATGAGTAAGCCCAATAAAAGAATCGTTGCAGCGCTGGATTTGGAATATCGAGATTATTTGATCAGCCAAGCGTTTAATCAAATGTGAGGTTCAAATGAAGGCTTCAACTCTGCTAAATATGGGCATTATTGGGTTGGTGAATTGGCCGTGTGTTGTATCTGTCCTTTGTGGTGGCATGAAAAATCCACTCTGGTTAACAGTGTTGATCTCATGGGAATTGACCCCTGATTATGTGACATGGATCAAACACCTTGTACTTTAGAGGCAAGTCGTCGAAATTGAAACCTGCAACTGAGTTAGGTACTAGAAAGAAAAATACAGTGAAAGGTTTAAAAGGGAAATAATTTAATATTTATTGTCGAAATACCGAAACTTAACCAGCAGATCACACGTCTATATACAATAATTGGGTTTTCATAGAAACACCTGGTTAAAAAACAGTTCAAAATTCACTAAGAATAACTATATTTGTATCACTATTATTAGAAGGTAATGTAATTAAAAATAACTATTGTGAAAATTTTTCATGGGGTGATGATAAGTTATTGTGAAAAAGAGTAATTTTATAATTTTTTGAGCGATTGATAACAATCGTGAAACTATAGAAAACTTTATTCTGCAAATAGCGTCATCCTCTAGTGGACTTTAGGGTTCTCCACGTTTCGTTACTTAGGAGGTTGATAATCTACTGACGAAATGATTCCATTTTCCACTTATACTTTTGCAACTCCAATTTTGTATATCTGTAAGTAAAATAAGGACAAGGTTTTTATAAGTAATTCCGGGATATATTTAGATTTAGACGAGAATCCATGGTGCCCTTTTTATAACTGAATCATTAGTTGAGGTATGCTCACGAAAAGCAATAAGAAGTAGAACATTAAACTGAGGTGTAAGAATGAAGAAATCCATACTTTTAATTGTATTTAGTGTATTTTTTCTAATAGCACTACCGCATCATAGTTATGCTGCAACTAACCTAACTAAAATTTTTTTAAATGGTGAAGAATTAGTACTACCTGAGGATGTTGAGGTTGTAAACGTTAAAAATAACGTAATGATCCCCATTCGTGTAGTTGCTGAAAATTTGAAGTTTAAAGTGGACTGGAACCAAAAAACTCAAAGTGTGAAGATACAGCATGACTCTAAAGTCATCTCTTTAATAGTTGATAAAAAAGAAGTTAAGGTTGATAATGATCAAAAGATGCTGAGTATTGCCCCTCAAATTATAAAAAACACAGTCGTTGTCCCAATCCGATTCGTTAGTGAAGAGATGGGACTTAAAGTAAACTGGAACAATACAGACAAAATAGTCACTTTGGATCGTAACCATATGCAGCCATCTCCTCCTTTAACGAGTGAGGAATATGAATCTAAATTAAATCATGTTAATAGAATTAATTATGCAAACAATCAACTGGTTGTTTCTTTAGATAAAGAGGTTACCCCGGCAATCTCTAAGTTAACGAACCCAGACCGGATCGTCGTTGATCTACCCCATACTACATTAGGTAGTAATGTGGTTGAATCACAAAAATCAAAATCGTTAGGTAAATTAGATATAAGCGAGATTCCTAATCTTACTGAAGTAAGGTATTCCTTATTTAAACATGATCCAGCTATTGTTCGAATTGTAATTGAGTTGAATCATATAAGTGCCGTCCAGTATACGTCACAGTTTATTGAAGATAAGTTGATTCTTGATCTGAATATTACTGGTGAGACCAGTACTACCGGAGCTATACCTCCTGATTCAGGTAAAAAAACCGTAATGATCGATCCCGGGCACGGTGGGAGAGACCCTGGGACAATCAGTTTTTCAAATAAACAAGAGAAAGACTTTAATTTAGCCTTGTCTCTAAAAGTTCAAGCGCTGCTTTTAAAGGAACCTGAGATAGAAGTTGTCATGACTCGTGAGGAAGATGTATATCCCACCCGTCCAGAGCGTGTCCAGTTGGCCAATAAATTAATGCCGGATGTGTTCGTATCAATACACTGTAATAGCGTGGTTGCATCACCCCAGGCAACAGGCACAGAGACTTTCTACTACCAACGCAGCAGCAGTAAAGAATTGGCAGACATCATTCATATGCATTTAATCGAAGCCATTGGACTGAAAGATCGTGGTGTGAAAAATAGTAGCCTGGAAGTCATTAGAGAAACAGTTATGCCGGCAGTCCTATTAGAAGTTGGGTTTTTAAGTAACCCTGAAGAAGAAGAAGCGATGTTTTCGGATTCTTTTCAAAATAAGGCGGCTCAAGCTATTGTTAATGGGATCAAAGAATATTTGGAAGTACAGTAAAACTGTGAGGATGTGCTTGTATGAAAAAAAGGATGTACATTTCTATTTTGTTATGTATCATAGCAATGGCAGGAATAGCCTGTGATAGTAAGTCTACTACAAAATCTTCAGCTCCAAACCAGGGGATAGTATATGAAACTGATAAGACAATCAATCAAGTTAATGATCAAACTGAAGAGATTTTTGTATATTTCGTTGATTCTCAAGTAACGAAGTTAAAACAAAGTAAGACTGAAATAATTTATACGAATGGTATAGATAAGTATGAGGAAGTATTCAAAGCTTTGCAAAGTAATAGTCATTCTAATCTTGTATCCTTATGGAACAAAATCGAGTTAAATGCTATGAAATTCCATGAAGGGGTGTTAACAATAGATATTCATATTCCTGATAAGGCAAGATTAGGATCTAGCGGTGAACTGTTAGCGTTGGATGCATTGAAAGAAACAATGTTTCAATTTGAGGAGATACATAGCTTAGAACTTCTTATTGATGGAAAATCCTTGGAAAGTTTCATGGGTCACACTGAGTTGGAGCATCCAATTTCTCGTAATAATCCTTAAGGGTGAAAAATAATAAACATAAATGAAACGATTCGGTATGGCGTTATCAGCGGGCGTTCCCTTGCGGAACATGTTCATGGTAATGCCTTTTCCCATTATGGCCTCTTGATGCGCCTGAGACGTATAATCGACTAAAGAAAAGGGATTGCTCCCTTTTCCTCGTCTAAGAACCGTACGTGAGAGTTTCCCGCTCATTCGGCTAAAGCATTTCTTCACTTAGAGAAAGCAACTGGATTAAAACAATACGGAATGTCGACGCTGGGAAGTAGAAGAATCTTTCCGTATTCTGAAAAGCGAGATGCGGACAAGACCAGTATTTTTACAAAAAGACGAACGAATTAAGGCACATTTCCTCGTTTGTTTTCTCTCCTTATTAAGTTACCGCTTAATTGAAAAAAAGCTTAACGAATCGGCCACTTGTAGTGAAATCATTCAAACCTTACGTGAGATGAGAGTTTTGGAATATGCTGACGAAGGATATGTACCAGCCTACACCAGAACAGATGTAACCGATATTCTTGCGGTTTTCACTGTCAAAGATGAGATTATTATTCTATACGATATATCGCATTTGAACAATCACTTTTCACCTATTGATAGCAAAATGTTTTTTATTTTACTTTGATGTATAATAAGTATAGTAAACGGAGGAGGTTTGGAGAAATTGACAACACAAACTACATCAACAACAAAGCCATATGATCTAAATAAATTAGGGGCTATGCTCAACGAAGAAAATATATCGTGGAGTTTTCGTAACATGGACAAAATCATGCCCAAACACGATTTAGTTGCTCCTGCACAAAAATTTCAGTTTAAAGAAAACATACAACCACTATTTGATCTACATTACGAATATAACGGTAAAACATCTAGCATTGCACACCTCTTGCAAAAGGTTCATGCTACTGGCTTGTTAGTCATTAAAGACGACACCATAATTACAGAACAATATGTGAATGGATATACAAAAGAATCGACGGCAATGTCTATGTCCGTAGCCAAATCAATTGTTTCAGCTCTCGTTGGTATTGCTTTTGACGAAGGACTAATGACTGACGTTACTGATCCAGTTACGAAATATTTACCTGAACTTATGGGCAGTGGCTATGACGGAGCATCTATTAAAGATATATTGCAAATGTCTTCCGGAGTAAAATTCAATGAAGATTACGGGGATAAAGATGCTGAAATTCATACTTTCCTAATCGATATTTTTGGTGAGAAACAAGTACCAATCCAGCAATATATCAGTCAATTAACTAAATTAGAAGAGCCTGGGTTTTACCAATATAAAAGTGTCGATACACAAGTGCTTACTATGCTAGTAGAAAAAGTGACAGGTATGAAAGCTTCACAATATTTGCAGCAAAAACTTTGGACACCACTTGGTATGGAATTCGATGGCTATTGGAGTACAGATTTGCATAGCACACCAATTGCGTTTACCTTCGTTAACTCCACACTACGTGACTATGCCAAAATCGGACGTCTTTATTTAAACAATGGTAACTGGCAAGGGAAGCAAATTATATCGGAAGATTGGATCAAACAATCGGTTGAACCTGATCGAGCCAACTTGATGCCTGGAAGAGCCAATGACTTTTTCGGCTATCAATATCAATGGTGGAAACCACTCCACAGTACAGGCGGGGAATTTATCGCTAGAGGGATTTATGGACAGCACATCTATGTCAATCAACCTGCGAATGTTATAATTGTCAAATCTGGCGTCGACCCTACCGTATTCGGGGAACATGACTACGAAGCAGTTGTTGCCTATCGAGCAATTATTGCTGCCTTAACTTAATTGACTTCATCACATGCTGGTATAGACATTGTATAATAATATGATTGCGTGACAATATAAATAAGAAGTACACACGCTTTAAGGGCTAGCAGTATACTACTCACTATTACCCCTTTTATGACGTATCCCATTCGCTCAGCAGACGTATCTAGCATGTACAAATTATCCCATTAAATCTGCACATGCAAATATCTACTCGTGCTTCTATAGCTGCTATATTTCTGCATATTTACACATGTTTCTATATGTATTTTTGAATCTTTGTTCCACCACTGAGCAATGGGGATACGAGAGAAAAGGAGCTTTCTGACATGACTAACGTAGATACTGCTGCTGTATTATTGCTTGCTTTGGCAGCACTCGGACTGTTCAGTAATAACACACCGCTCACAATCGCTATGATTGTGCTGTTGCTTTTGCGGGTAATGAATGTACAGCAAGCATTTCCTTGGCTCGAAAAATATGGTTTGAACATTGGTATTATTATTTTAACGATCGGGGTCATGGCACCTATTGCTAGCGGTAAGTTAACGATGCAGACGATCTTCCAATCCTTTTTTCATTGGAAGTCATTACTTGCTGTGGGAATTGGAATGTTAGTTGCTTATTTGGGTGGGCGCGGTGCTACTTTAATGACGCATCAACCGACGATCGTTGCTGGATTATTAATTGGTACCATTTTAGGTGTTGCTTTGTTCCGAGGTGTACCTGTCGGTCCATTAATTGCAGCAGGCATCTTGTCAATATTAATCGGAAAATTTTGAAAACAAGTATTTTGAGAGCCAATCATTTTCATTCATTTTTAATACAGATTACAAAGGACACTCAGCAACAGCAGCTCTCAGCTACTTCGTTGTTGCTGTTGTTGTTTCTGTTTGTAATAACGTTGCTGGTGTTCCCTCGAATATAATCTGTCCACCTTGTTTTCCACCACTGTATCATCCTTTCCCGTTCCTTTTTTATCATGTATCCCCTTCGCTCAGCAAAATATCGTCCAATGACATAAAGTTCATTACATCGTTACCGAATCCAACACTTAATGAAACTCCCATCTAACTTCGATTAATGTTAGTGCATCAATCATAAAATCTTCAAGTACTTTGCAATCGGTATAAGCAAATTATAACCAATATATTGATTTAATTCCAATTAATACGAGATACTGAGTTACTGAGCAAATGGGATACGCATTAAAAGAGTAAAAAAAGAACACACTAGCTCTCCTTACCCAGCAATTGTAAGTAGCATTCATGTGTTCTAGTGTACGGAATTAAAACATTCATTACCCATTCATCTGTACCAAAAAAATAACAACCGTTACGGTTATGATGCTGAATAGTGTAGAGAAAAACACCGATTGCGATGCAAACTCTGGTTCGTTATCAAACTCAACTGCCAGTAATACACTACTTAAGGAAGTCGGTACAGCAGATGACACGATAAGGGCAGCAGCTACAATTGGCTCTAACCCAACAGCTAGATCAACTAAAAACACGACGAATGCGGCGAGTAGTGGTCCGACTATAAGGCGCAATACGTTCGAAATAGAAACGTCGATAATTTGTTCTTTTTTGATTTTCCAGTTCATATTTCCGAGTTGAACCCCTAATGTAATGAGCGCTGTACCAATAAAGGCATTATACAAATATTCGATTGGCACCATCACTGGCTGCGGAATCGCTACATTAAACCCACGCAATGACAATGCTACTGGAATAACGTAGATGATCGGCATGGAAAATATTGTTTTCCACACTTGTTTCATATCCGCTTTGTGCGCATTTACATTATAAATGCCATACGTATTCGGTATAAGCGACTGTGTCATCATAATAATTACTTGAACCGCTAATGTTAACGGATTGCCGGCAAATGCCAGCTGATTAAGGGGGATACCATAATTAGCACTATTATAAAATAAGACAGAGTTACGCATCGAACTACTCATGCTCGGTTTATACCCTCGCAATCGCACGATGATTTCAATGACTATATACTGTAAAAACATAAACAACAGTAAAAATAACAACGTTTGCCCTACTAAGCTGCCTGAAATCTCTGTTGTATATAATAGCTGAAACATAAAAGCCGGCGAAAATAAATAAAAATTTAGTTTGGACAATGTTTTGATATCTAACGAAAAAGCTTTTTGCAATATAATACCGAGCCCAATCACAATACTCATTGGTACAATATTTGTAAGCAAGATGTGGAGAAATATCGTCATCGTTTTATATCCTTTCGCTACGTCTACGCACTAAAAAATCGCATTAACAATATACCAATAATCGCGATAGCAATACCTGCTACTTCTGTTTTACTAAATTTATCTTTAACAATAAAGCGAGTGTATAATAATACAATTAAGACGTTCATTGCACTAACTGCCGATACTAGACCAGCTTTTCCTGTTTGAAATGCCGTTAATAACAAAATCATTCCAACAGCGTTGGTAATACCGACTCCTAGACCAGTTACAAAAGTTTTTCCGTGTCCCCATTGCGCTATAGCTGCCGTTGAACTGCTGGTTGACGCTGAAGAAGCTGGACTAGCTGAACCGCAGCTTGGTGATGTTACTTCTGATGAAACTGACTCCGGTCCTGATGCAATCGCTCCTTGTGATACTGTGCTCGATGTTGTTGTCGCCGCCGTTTGTTCCATAGATGCGGTAGTCGATGCGGCAGCAGCAACCGCTGCTTTCTGTTGGCGCAATTCCTGTAGCCACCATATTCCAAAACACAAACTTCCCGTTATAAACATAAAAAACATTGAAGGATATATTTCTGCTTGCAGCATCGTTGACCATTTTCCAGACAAGTCGTTAAAGGCAAATAGTAACATAGCGAGCAAGCCCCACTGCGCCCCTTGTAAATTTTTGAGCGTAATGTCATTTGAATAGCGGACTAGTAAAATTCCTGCGACGATAATAATAAAGGCTACCCACTGCATCGGAAGAGGTAATTCACTCCACAACAGCGCTGCCAATATAACAACAATTACTGGTGGAAGAGCAGTTAAAATAGCAACAAGCGACGCTTTTCCTTCTGCAAATCCTTTGTACATACTTGCATTCGCTCCGAAAGAAAATAACCCCATCATCACACCAACTAAACTAGCGGTCGTCCAATTCGAACTATAAATAATTGCAAACGTTAAATTAATAATTGCTCCGCTCGTAAAGACACCGAATAGCATTAAATTTCTACTTAGCGGACGCTGACTCGTCCAGTGATATAGCGATCCTCTCAATCCAAAACAAATGGCCGCCAATATGGCATAAGTTAACCACATGTTAATCTTCCACTCCTACTCTTTTAGTCGCAATAAAACCACGAATACTACGTCTTTTTTTCAAAAAACAATCGCATTCGTGGCATATAAGCAACTTTTTTAACTATGATTCAAATGTTGCAATGTTAAAGAAAATATTTGTTCTACATGGTCGTCATCCAAAGAATAGTACACTGTTTTGCCTACTTTTCTCCGTTTGACAAAGCGCATATTACGAAGTAATCGTAATTGATGCGATATGGCAGATTGCCCCATCCCAAGTACTTCAGTTAAGTCATGCACACATAATTCACACTTTTGTAATGCATGTACTATTTTGATTCTTGTTGGATCGCCAAGCGTTTTGAAAAAATCTGCTAATTGCATCGCTACTTGGTCTTCTACAAGCTGTTCACGTACTGCGGCTATATCTATTTCTGTACCATTGCAAGACTCATCACAAGCGTTGTTACTTGTTACTTGATTTTCCATCATGATCCCACCATTACATAGTCATGGGTACTATTATAGCACTTTATCGCTTTATAGCTCTACTGACAATTTTGCTGGCAATAATCTAACACAACAGCTTCTTCTTCTTCGACCATTTCCAGGGCAATAAATTTATTGTCTGATGCTGTTAGAAATTCATATTTAGCAATAAAACTTTTCTCTGGCTCTACTGCAAATATAACTCGCAACATAACCCCTTTTTCATCGTACAAATCATCGTCTTCTTCAACACTTAACTCCAATAAACACTCATATCGATCCCCTATAATAATTTTATACGGATCATGCTGCTTTACAATTTGACTTCTCTCAATTTTGAATATGTTATTCGCCTCCTGAGTATGTTTAACCTAAACGAATGAAAGGAAGCTCGCTTATCACTACCAAAGTGCTTCGGAGCTTCCTCAACTTCTGAGCGTTGCTTATTGCTGTTACATCGTGCTCAGTGTATCTGTTAGGATCGGTACTATTTGTGATTTTCGTGAAACTATCCCTTTAAGTATTGCTTTGTTATCATCAAGCGAAACATCGTAAGCCTTTTCTACTGCTGTAGATTTGTCTCCAAGTACTAACGCTACAGAATCATTATTCAAAATATCCGTCACGACGAATACGAACAAATCAAGCTGCTTTTCAGCAATTTTAGTGCGCAACGCTGCTTCCAACTCTACTTGACGACTTAATACATCGTTGGTATCAACCGCATTTACTTGCGCAATTTCTACTTTGTAATTGCCCATAGAAAACTCTTTGCCATCTAATGTAACCAACTGTTCAATCGTCTTGTCACTAAGATCGGCTCCCGCTTTCAGCATATCGAGACCATATACTTGAGCATCTACACCAGCAATTTTAGCTAACTCTTCCCCTGCTGCTACATCTTCCGCCGTGCACGTTGGCGATTTGAACAATAATGTATCCGAAATGATAGCGGACAACATCAATCCAGCCATTGGCTTGCTGATCGACACATTATTTTCCTTATATAATTTATTCAAAATAGTAGCCGTACAACCAACTGGTTCTGCGCGGAAATAGAGCGGACCACTTGTTTCAAAATTAGCAATTCGGTGGTGATCAATTACTTCGATAACGCGAACTTGATCAATATCATCCGCACTTTGTTGTCGCTCGTTATGATCTACCAATATAACTTCGCTAACTTCTGTTGCTACTTGCTCTACTAATCTTGGTGCTTCCACATCAAAATAAGTAAGGGCGAAATTCGTTTCACCATTCACTTCACCTAACCGTACCGCTTCTGCATTCATACCAAGCTGTTGCTTCAAGTTTGCATATACAAGTGCTGATGTAATCGTATCTGTGTCCGGGTTTTTATGTCCAAAAACTAGTACTTTGCTCATTACTTCCTAGCTCCTTATCTTCAAAATGAACTTTTGATTATAAATTGTTTCACTACTAATAATCTATTATAACGATAATTTTCATTGTTTCCAATAGAAAAGCAGGTAAAAGCAGAACATTCGCATTCTACTTCCACCTGCCTAGCGTTTATTAACGGCTATTCATCACGTTTCTCTGAAATTTATTATGAAAAAAGTCGTATCGTTTGACGTTGTTTATGGCCACCTTTAATTTCAATTGGTTCTCCTTCATAGTTACCCCAACCTAACTGCTGATAGCGCCATTGACTGTTAATGATAAGCTGTGCCTCGAGTTGTTTGCTAGCTGTCTGGTCAATCACTTCTAGCGCATCAATGACGACAAACCCCGGTTGCTCTGCCTCAGCAACTGTAATGGTTATATTATGCTCGCCATACGGCAAATCTTTCACCTCATACACCTGTTGATACAAGGCAGATCCAATATCACTGTACATATCGATAGTTTCCGCCGACTGATTATTAATCAAAACTAGCATTTTACCATTACTGCGTTGTTTTTTATAATAAACTTTGATTCCAGTTCCAATAAACGTGCATGTTGCAGTTGCACCCGGCTCATCAGATAACGTTTCTGTTCCAAACATCGCTTGCCCATCATTATTTTTTTGCCAATGACCGCTATACGTAATCACTTGGTCATGACGATCATTAATAAGGTGTGGACGTTCGTATTGGTAATCGATGCGGGCTGCTACATCACCCGATGCTTCTACTTGTACTTTTCCTTTCAGTTGCTCAAATTGTACCGTATAGTGGTGTACATATTCTCGCATGGACAAGAAATCTTTCGTCACGATACCTTTGTACGGATCTTGCGCTTCTTCCAAAAAGAAGTTCCGCATATCATCTTTCCATGGCCAAGCTGGCTTTTCCCGGTACGTATCCGGCTGTTCAGTTGCACCAACACGTACACGTACTGCCGTTCCTTGCAACCTACCGATATGATCTTCCGGATATACGTTATATAGCCCATCTTTATTCCACGATACCGAGGCAATTGCCGGATCAAGCTGGAATGCAATGCCTACCTCGCTTATTCGTTTGCTCATTTGTTCGAATTCCAAACTATCTTCTAGTTGCTTATTCGCTACTATTTCTGTCTCATTTTGCAAACGACCGTCGTTAAAAATAGTTTGTCTAAAAATGACTTCTAGTCCATTATCATATTTCCCGTCTAATTGTACGGTTACATATGCTGCTGTTTGCTCTTTTACTGCTAGTGATTTTCCAGACCATGCGCCTAGCAATTCACCTTCCAAATGCAATTGTGGTCCTTTCGCAATCAACTTCTCTCCGCCAACAACAGCTGCAATTAGTTGAATCGTTTGCTCACAATAAATTAAGGAAATAACGTCGTTCGCTACTACCAACTGATCATTATTTTGCGTAACGTTCCATGCCCCGCCTACTGCTACTTCTTTAACTTGCTCTGATACTTCTGTTTCGCCAGCAACTAAAATCGCATAGTGATCCACACACAAATTATCTGCCGCATAAAACTTCAACTCTACTCGCTCGCCAGCTCGCCAATTTCGCTTCGGCAAAGTTAGTTGACCTGTTGCAAACGGCACTATATCAGGACCCATCCACTCTGCTTGCTCCAATAACAAATCTTCGCTGTATACAGCATACTTCACAAGTACTTCTTGCAAATTAGTATGATTAAACCAGTTTTCAATCGTCAAAGTAGCTTGATTTTCGCCCGCTTCAATGGCTTGTTTTTCATCTAGTCTAATTGGAGAATAGGCTTTTTTCGTCAACCAAAACTCTGGTTTTTCTCGGCGCCATTGATCACTCATATTACCCCACTCGCCATATCCCGCTGCCGGACCAACCGAATGTACTTGGTGACGTTCTTTTACCCCTTCTGGGAGATGAAATACATCATCAATATTCGCCCAGATCGCTCCACCAAGCGCTCCATCTGTACGTACAATTTTTTCCCAAAATAATTTTAAACTTTCTCCCCAGAAATTACGCACGTTATTATCCCGATATAATTCCGTTAAATTATAACAAGCAACGTGAGCATACTCATCATGAATGACTGGTGTATCATAAACAATATCCGTATCTTGACGTTTTGGCCAAAACGGACCATAAGATGCCATATCATCGTGATACCCAATATAATGATAACTATAAATATCGGTTTTCGTTCCATCTTCCACCGTCCATGGATAGCTAAATTTGGCAGGACGGCTCGTATCGATTTGTTTCAAATATTGCAGTTGTCGACGATACTTATCTCCTTCGCTTCCCGCTCTCCAACCTGATTCATTCGCAAGCGACCAAATAAGTACAGACGGATGACTCCGATCGCGCTCCAACATTTCGGTAAACTGATTCATATACCATTCTTCATCATCGCCCCACGGACCAGGTCCATTCGCATATTGAAAGTTAACAGCCGTTTCTTCTTCCACATACATACCGATCTCATCACATGCATCCAAAAATGCTTTCGTTGGTGGATAATGTGACGTACGTACATAGTTAATGTTTTGACGTTTGAGCATCAACACATCTTCCCGATCCAATTCCGGCGTCGTTGTTCTACCTAACAGTGGATGAATATTATGATGGCATGTGCCTCGCAATTTTAATCGTTCACCATTAACATACAATTCTCGCTTGTCTGTTCCACGCTGTCCACCATACGTAATCTCACGAAAGCCAACTTTGATCGCTATCGTTTGCTCTGGCTCTATGTCACTTTTCTCCTCTGCTTCATCTCGATACAATTCAGCTTGTAACGTATACAAGTAAGGATGTTCTGCATCCCACTTCTGCACTGCATGTAATGGAAACTGTAGCGTCTGCTGCCCAGCAGTAGCTGGCACAGCTACAAGGGATGGCTGTAGTACAACTTCGTTATTATCTCGATCGAACAACTGTAATTTCACCCAAGCCTGCTCTACCTGCTCCGCCAACTGCAATGTAAAAGTTACTTCTAAAGTAGCATCCATAAAGCTTTCATCAAATGTCGTTACATAATGAAAACTACTAATATGTGTCATGGGAACTGCTATTAACTCAACGCTGCTTATAATACCACCCATATTGTGATGGGCATATTTACTTCCAATAGAAGGGTCTTCGATATCATCGATAAATTGAACAATAATTTCGGCAGATGTACCGGCAGTTACAACATTGGTTAGCTCACAATCCCACGTAGTAAATCCACCTTTATGATTGCGAATGTACTGTCCGTTAACCCAAACACTAGCTCTGGAATATACACCGTTGAACCGTAGTACGATGTGATTTCCTGCAAAATCAGCTGGAATATCTACCGTAGTTTTGTAATAGTACGCCGTATCATTTTCCAAATCAAATCCTTGCATCGCCGGCTCCCCAGGAACAATGATAGACTGCCAGACAGACGTATCTACTTTCCCTGCTACAACCTCATCTGCCGTTTGCTGTGTTGCGCCAACATACCACGTCACACCCGCTTCGCTATTTAAACTAACGATTGGCGTTTCTACTGTTTTCACTTGTACAGGTTGCGGAATTATTACCGGCGTAGTCCAAACCAATTGCGTTGTTGTTTGCTGTTCCGTTATATTTGCCATTATTGTCTCTCCTCCACTACCAGTTTTTCATACAAATAACTCTTTCTATCAATATCTACTAAACACCCCACTCTTTTCGAGCTTCGGCTACTGACTTCTCAGGCTCTTTCCCCCATGCATAATGACCTTTTGGCTGTTTACCAACCCAACGCTCATCAACTGGCTCGGAAGCTAATTGGTAACGAGTATCCGCACTTAATCGATAGTTATTCGTCAAATTATTAAGCGAAGCATGCATCATAAACATACCAAAAATAATCACATCGCCTGCCTCAAATTCAGTTGTCGCCCATTGCCCACCATATTGATCAACAATTTCGATTGGATCTTCCGTAAACCAGCCTGTCGCAATATTATCGCGATCGACATCCATCTCTCCATACGTTTTTCTAATTTGATCAAAATGTTGAGAGCCTAACAGCATCGCAAGCGTCCCTAGCTCATAAGACGTATCACCAAAAGGTGTCCACATCGTAAACACGTCTTTCGTACCTCGACCCATATATACAACGTCGTAATGCGCTCCCGTATTTCCTCCTTTTGGCACTGCACGTGGCCACTTATAATCGTAAGTCATTGGCGTATCACCCAAAAGCTGCTCGAAAAACTCCATCACATGATCACCATTAACAATATCAACGAAGGTAGGAAAAATTGCTTTCAACTCTTCACCGGATTTCCCCCACATGCCACCTTTGTTCTCGCTTCCAATAACCGCTTCCTCCATCGGAAAATTGGGATCTAACTTCCCCGTACGTTGCAGTTCTGCAAGAAATTCCGAACGAGCTTTCAATACTTGCTCACGATCGTGAAAACCTCTAATTAGCAAATAACCATCTTCTTTTAGTCTATCTCTTAGTGCAACCATATTGTCGCGTATATCATTTGAATCACGTAGTTCAGTCATATATTTACTACCCATCGTTACGGTTTGTTTACCAATCATCATTTCCAATATTAAAAACTCCCCTCAACTGTTTATCATTTATATTGTTCACCATTAGCATAACGAAACACGGATAAGAAGTAGTTAGTGAAAAAACAGCATCATTTACGCAAAACCGTACTTTCAAATTAGAAAATTTTCGCTTTACTCGGCACGATCCATGAAAAAACAGAATAAAAAAACAGAACAGAAAACAAAACGTTTTCCCATTCTGCATTTATAGTCTATACTTTCACACCAGAACTTACGATGACTTTAATAGAATAATCTTGTGCTAGTATATCAAGTATATACAATATTATAGTAGGAATAATTGCAAATACCGCAGCTGCCATTAGCAAAGAATATTTCGTATTTGGCAGGAGCTTGAGCTCGTGCTTCGATATGAGTGGCATCAATGGCGACCGTAATGTCATAAGGAGTTCGCCTCGTCTCATTAGTGTGGTTTGGTCACTGTACTAATTCGAAATTTGGGGAGGTACTCCTTTTTCTATGCCTTAAAAAGCTAGTAGTAACAAAGTAGTAACAAGGCTTTTAATTTATGAAATTGATTCATAGTATCCTAATTTAATCTAATCTTGATAGTTCTATAGAAAGTTCAGTTAGTTTTGCAAATGAAGCAGTCAAATCCTTTTGTAATTTTAGTCGAGTCAATATTGTCTCGTTTGACAATGGGACGAAGCCTTCATTAACGAATTTTTCATAAATCGCTGTGTTTAATTCAATAATTTCAATTGCAAGTTTTAAACGTTTTTCTAAATCATTGGTTACAGCTATTTCAGAATTAGAGTTACTTTGCAAAAGTAATTCTTTAAACATAGTAATACTCGAATTAAAGTAAACAAAACCAGGAACATAATTAAGGGTAATAGATTCATTCTGTTCCAGAGAGATAGCTTTTTTTCCTTCAGGAGAGCTATAGGATTGTACATAGTTTGCATATTGAATCTGATTTTCGTTCAACTCTTCATAGCTCATGTATAGAAACAATATTTCTTCTCTACTAATTTCCTTTTTAGCAATAGAGTTCTCCAGTTTTGACAATATAGAGTGTGAAGTAGAAAGAATGATACTTTCGTAATCTGATAGCACTTTATGGTATTGTTGGTGTGAAAAATTTACTAATTTTCCGTTTCTTGAATTATACAAACATAGATTTACAACTAGAGAAGCCACTAAGCCAAGTGCTAAAAAGATTATAAGAACTTTTTGATACATTAGAGTAATTTTTCCCATAAGATAAGTGTCCCCTTAGAAATAACTAGATATAATATACATTATCATAATATACTCTATCATTTTCTTCAATCATTTGACAATAAATACTTATTATTATAGTATTGTAATATAAACAAAAATGGGAGGTAATGGAATATGAAAATGATAATGAAGAGTTTGACTTCGCTGACTGTAATGTTCATACTATTAATTTCTTTTAGTGGAATTAGTAGCGCTTCAATTGATTCTACTGTAGAAAAAGGAAATATTACTGAAAACACAATTTCTGTTCCTGGATACACAGTATCAAAAGGGAATATTCAAAAAGTACTAGGATCAGAAGATTATTCTGATTACATCGCTGAAGAAGAATTGATACATCGGGCTGAACTATTGATAGATAATTTAACACTAAATGGTGATGATGTAAATTTTAATGGGTTTGTTAGTTATAATAGCACAGATATTCCACTTCAACTAAATGGAAAATTATACTCAAGCAGAGAACAATCCGACGGTATTAAAAGTTACGTAGGGGATCTAATAGAGAATAACGCTAATTTCAAGGTTCTACACTTTAAAATTAAAACTAACGATAAAGCAGATACAAGTCTCATTTCTACAGATTTACGGAATAAAGCCAATTTTAAGCTATATCTTCAAGATGATAAAGGAGATATTTGGTACTTTGAAGAAGAATTGAATAATTTAGATGTTGATACTTCTAAAATAAGTACTGATGGATCACATGTAGATAGCCTTTTGGATGGCAATTGGTTTGAACAAATTCTTGAGCCTGCTAAGTCGTATAAAGTTACTAACGAAGGGATTAACCTTTTTTCAACTCATCCCTATCTTAAAGCTTGTTCCACTGTTTACTATTCTGAAGTTCCATTTGGTTTTGACGTAGCACAATTCTATTTCTGCCCTAAAGTTGAGGGCGATATTGTTGATGTTGGTACATCAGGTAGTGCCAATTGGACGACTAGACTAACAGTTGCTGAACATGTAAGAGTGAATGGAAAACCAACAACAGGTGTCGAGCAAAGCTATAAAATTGGTGGAGTGACAAGTGGAGGAATTCAAACTCTCGGAACTATTGCAGCTGGTCAAAATACAAAAATAACTTCTAGATTAATTGGTGGATTATATAAAAAATCCAGCTCAGAAGTTTCAGTTAACTGGCCAGTTATCGTGGGATATTTCACTAAAAACATACCATACTATGCTGCTGGAAAGTCAGCATATGATGTACTAACAAGTATCTCATATAGCACAACTACTACAACTGTAAATAATAATACGTATCAGAATGTAGTTGGTAACGTGAGTGGATACTCTTATAAAATTGATAAATCTGGATATTTAAATGATGAAAGTCATTATCTTGATTTAGGTGTACTTGTTTCTACCTGGGACTCTACTAAAACTAAAAATGAAAGTACTACAGCTTATGTAAATTGGAAATTTGACGTTAGTTTCCTAGGTTCAAAAGTAGATACGTCAGATTGGAAAATTCCTATTAATTACAAGGTTAACGTTAACTAATACGACTGGATATATTCAAAAGTTAATAGTTTGTATTCAGTTTTATAAAGACCACAAACATACTAACATTAGTAGCACAGACCAAGGACATGGTTTGTGCTATTATTTTTTATAATAGAAGTGAAGAAAGTCCGAACAGCCCCTGAGACCGAATACGAGCCCGTATAAAAAAACCGGCTAACTTTAAAATGTACTTTATAAAATGGACACTTAAAAAAAGTCCATCTTTAGAATGAACCAACACTTCGTCTGGATGAGGAAACAGTTGTATCACATTTAAAAATAGTGCAGAACGTGTATGATGAGACCCTCTAATGCTGGAAAACTTAATTGTAGATTGGCATGTATGTGACTTTTTAAGTGGGTCATTTCGCTATCCAGCTTATCGTAGTAACGGGTTAGCCCTCGTACTCTATTTGCCTAGTACTTAACGTGTGCAAAACGCGTATCAGTTTGCCACAAAGCGCGATAAGTGATTGGTTCTTCTTCAATGGGTTTTCCTTCGTGTTGTAAAATACTTATGCAGGGCTTTAAACTCTTCATTCTTAGCTACCATTGGCATCACACAACGAAACAGCAAAGCTCTCAGTCGAGCGCGTCCACGCTTGGTGATGCCGGTCTTTCCCTTACGCTTACCGGAACTATTTTCTTTTAGATTCAAGCCTGCCAACCGAATAATTTGTTGTCCGTGGTCGTATTGGTTCAGATCGCCAACTTCAGCTAGGAATCCAGCAACGGTAACAACGCCACGCCAGTTTATGAAGTAATAAATAACCACTAAGTGAAATACCCGTATTTTCTTTAAATAAGTGCGACAACCTACTATTAGATAACCCTAATTGCTGCGCGTAAAAACGAATCGTATGCTTGTACTCTGTACACTGATTTATAAGGGATATAAGTTCTTTTATTCTTGGATCAACGATTGTTGGTTGTATAAATTCCATCTGTAACAGTTTCATAAAATGTCGCAAATAGGCTTCAAAATGAGTTGAATTACTAATATGAGCGTACTCTTTTAGGACGTATTCTCGAAGTTGCTGCACTACTTTGTCTGGAATAATGGCATAGTTTCGCTGTTCTAATGCTTGCTTAAAACTTAATGCCAAAATAGAAGTACGATCTATCAAAAGCAACAACAAAGCATGTCCTTTTCCATCTAACTTATGTGCGACACCAGAGTTAATGATTACACCTGAGCAACGTAAATACTGTCCTTCTATATCTAAATCCATTGCCATCTCGTCTTCTAAAGAAACGGTCACCTGTAAAAAAGAATGCCGGTGTTCTTCCGCATCAATCGCATTAGATATCACTAGCAAGTGATGCTCTGCTCCAAATAACAACATCATCCTCTACTCACTCCACACATTCTCGCCTTAGTCGTAACTCCATCATCGATCATCGATCATCGTTCCCTTGATCTTTATACATTAAGCAGTAATCCGTTATTAATAGTCAATGATTCAAACTTTGTTGCTTCCGCCATTCCGTTGGCGACATCGCTTCCATCTCTTTAAACCATGCTGAAAAGGAATGTAATCTAGCAAATCCGATCATCTCAGCAATCGTTTGCATATCTTTATCTGACGAACTGAGCAACCATTTTGCCTCTGATAGACGACACATTTGTTGATAATTTTTCGGTGTCATTCCATATGTTTTTACAAATCGTTTGCGCAGCCCCTCTTCTGATAATCCAGCTAATTTCGCTAGCGTAGTTACTTGAATATTCGTTTGTAAATGCTGTTTAATATAATCGGCTATGAAAGAAATAGAAACTGCTTGCGCTGATAGATAGCAACGTTCGTACAAAAATAATAGTAATAGCTGCACCCACGTTTCATATTGCAATTGTGTTTCTTTCATCGTGGAATAGTTCATCCGCAGCCACTGCCGAAATAACAGTTCATATTGCTCTTTGTCCAGCGGTGACAAACTAATGATTGCCGGCGTTGTCAGTCGATTAGCAGCTACACTCGTATATATTTTGTCAATCAAATCATTTCCGAGGGAATGGAGTTCATCAATTAGCAAGACGCCAAATCTAATTCGTGTACGAGCATGAAATGAATGAGACACGTTTGTCGGAATAATAATGACTTGCCCCGCTTCTACTCGCGCTTGTTTCGTTTGAATCTCATCCACACTCTCTGCTTTTTTATCCACTGATAGCGCAATTTTTTCTCCGGTCAACCAATCTACTTCTGCCTGACCATTCGTCCAGCGAAGCAATCCTTCGCCTTCTAGAATCACTGTAATTTCGACACTTTGATGTTGAAAAAAACAAGGATCTTCCCATTCTTGCTCATGTGCTCCGATAAAACTACGCACTTGCATGCGTGCTGTCATCTTTCCCCCTCCTAACCAAATGCATGACGTTTACGATATTGCAGTGGAGTACAACCTACCCATCTTTTGAATTGCTGAATAAAATGTGATGGAATGGGCCAGCCGACTCGTGTACCAACCTCTGCAACAGATAATGAACTATGGAGTAATAACTGACACGCTTCTTTGCTGCGCAAAGCTAATAAATACTCCGTAACGGTATGCCCCGTTTCTTCTCTAAACAAGTGCGATATATAGTATTTGGACAAATGTAATTCATTCGCTAATTTTTCAAGTTCAAACGGCTCCATATAATTTTGTTCAATCCAATGTAAAATAGCTTCTGTATGCGATAGTGCATGTGGGACAGTCGCTTCGATCGAGACGGCACGTTCCGCCAAGTCTTGTTGTAAATACTGCAATATACGAATAACCAGCAACGCATAATGTTCTTGTCGTTTTTCGATTTGCGAAGCATAATTTTGATGAAACAATGCAAAATCTTGTTCGATCGGGAACCGTTTTGTTAAATTTGCAAATGCTTGTTGTGGCATCTTTCCTTTCCATACATAGGAAAACAGTTGCTCCAACTGTTTGTACGGTTTAATAAATGGTTGCAATGCAATTGGATCAAATTGAAGGACACTGCGCACATAAGGTACGGTATCAAGCTGGGTAGCTCTGACGTGATGCAATTGAAAAGGCTGAAATAAAAACAAGCTCCCTCCTTCTAATCTATAGACATGATGCGGAATCGTCACCGACCCTGTTCCTTCGTGAATCATCAGTATTTCCATTCCAGCATGTGCATGAAAAAAACCTTTGTAATTATGTTCGGCACTTCGAAAAAAACTACCCAAAAATGGATTGTGTTGAAAGTTAATTGTCTCTAATCGGCTCATATCCGCTTGCTCCGTCCTCTATTTTCTGGATGATAATTTCGCAATATAACTACATTTTAACACAAAATGAATGTACTTTCTTCGTCTTTCGTTTGATAAGCTACATGTAGTAATAGCAATTAATAATAACAGTTAGTAGTAACAATGATATGAACAAGCAACGATACGTTTCTTCGTCATTATAATGTTAAAGGAGCTGCGAACTATGTGGACAAAAGCAATTGAAGATGCCATTAATAAAACACGACAAAATATTATTCGTTATCAAGGGCTATACCCGCACGTTAGTACAAATGACAGTTATGAACTCAACGACAACAATGATTGGACAAATGGCTTTTGGACAGGAATGATGTGGTTAAGCTATGAATACAGCAAAGACGAGCAATTTCTGCAAGCTGCTCAAGAAGCAACGGAAAATTTCCGAGAACGATTAGCTATTAAAAAAGTATTGGATCACCACGATATCGGTTTTTTATATTCCCTTTCCTCTAAAGCACAGTGGATCGTTACAAAAGACGAGTCGGCAAAACAATTGACGATCGATGCTGCCGATCATCTCTTATCTCGCTGGAGAGAAAATACGAACATTATTCAAGCTTGGGGTGTGAAGGATGATCCGGATAACGGTGGACGGATTATTATCGATTGTTTGATGAATTTGCCACTACTCTATTGGGCATACGAGCAAACTGGTGATCGTAAATATTATGATGTCGCTGTCAGTCATGCTGATGCTAGTCGTCGTTTTCTAGTAAGAGGTGACGATTCTTCCTATCATACGTTCTACTTCGATCAAACAACTGGTGATTCCTTGCGAGGTGGTACGCATCAAGGGTATCGTGACGGATCTACATGGACGCGTGGTCAAGCTTGGGGAGTATACGGATTTGCACTATCTTACCACTATACGAAAAATCCGCTTTACTTGGAAACTGCCATTCGTATGGCTCGTTATTTCTTTGCCCGTTTGCCAGAAGATAACGTTGTATATTGGGACTTTGATGCTCCGATCAACGCCGATACCAAACGAGACAGCTCCGCTTCAGCCATTACAGCATGCGGTGCTCTAGAAATACTTCAACATATTGGAGAAGACCATCCAGATCGTGCTATGTTAGAGGACGGTGTGAAACGTTCGATGGAAGGATTAATCAACGGCTACGCTACCATCGGCAAACCAGATGCCGAAGGATTGCTAGAGCGCGGTTCCTACAGCGTTCGCACGAACACCTCACCCGATGATTATGTCATCTGGGGCGACTACTACTACTTTGAAGCATTAATGCGACTAGAAAAAGGACACAAAGGATACTGGTACGAATAACTAATAACTAATAACCAGTCACGCATAATGAATGATGGATATGGATAATGAACATCGGGTAACGGATAACCAACAGACACACTAACATTAACAACAAAATATTAAGGTAATGGTGGTAGCGACCCTAAAAGTTGGAGTTGGAGTTGGAGTTTGAATTAAAGTTCAAGTTGAAATCCAACTTTTGGAGTGCTTCACCTGAACGCATCTGACCGTTTGTACGTTTTTTCGTATAACCCCTTCACTTTTCACCTCGACACAGAGCCGTTTGTACGTTTTTCCGTATAAAACCTTCGTCACACCCCTCTTCACAGGGTCGTTTGTACGTTTTTTCGTATGAACCCTTCACTTCTCGCCTCGACACAGAGCCGTTTGTACGTTTTTTCATATAAATGTTCTCCTAGTGCGTCATGACAGCTGCACGATTTCATAACTTCACAACTACACAACCCCATTGTTACATAAAACGGCTGTAGATCGAATGTTGAGCAGCAGCAGAAGTCCTTGGAACAAGGATCTACATCTAGTTAAACGAAAACAGACCAGGCGCTACTTGCTCGCCTCGTCTGTTCTTCCACAGTTTTCTCCAACTTACCTATCCTAATAAAACGTCTCTATATTTCAACAGAGTTCTCTTTATATTATTTTTTTTATAACTGCACATTAGTTGTTTTGCAATTTTTTCAAAAACTCTACCGCTAATTTAATATCGGCTTCTGGACTGGTGCCAACTTCACGCTCAATCGTCAAATATCCTTTGTAGCCAATATCATGCAATGCTTGCAAATAAGCTTTCCAGTCGATAGCTCCTTCGCCGAGTGGTACTTCACGGAATGCGTCGCCTGATTCTACCATCTGTGCAATTGCTTCATGATCCATTCCTGCTCCTTGTTCGTAACCAAGGAAGCCATAAACATCACGTGGATCGATTGGCCGAAGTTGAATACCGTCTTTGGCATGAGTATGAACGATATAATCCTTCAGTGTATAAACACCTTGTACTGGATCATCCCCTGTTACCATTACCATATTAGCTGGATCGAAGTTAACAGAAACACCTTTGGAACTTAATGTGTCCAAAAACTGTTTCAGATGAGCAGATTTCTCTGGTCCCGTCTCAATAGCAAAGTACGATCCCATTCCACTAGCAAATGTACTTAGTTCTTCACACGCTGTTTGCATTGCTTCATAAATGGCACTATTCGTATCATCTGGAACAATCCCAATATGTGTCGTTACAATATCCGTGCCTAGTTCTTTCGCTAACTCCATAATACGCTTCGACTCATCGATCTTTTCACGATTCAACGAAACATCTTGAAAGCCATGTCCCCCTAAATCGCCACAAAGAGCAGAAATTTCTAAGCCTAGAGAAGAAATATAATTACGATATTCTTGACGAGCAGCAGGAGATAAAGCAGCTGGCGTAAACTCACCTTTGACAGCATAAATTTGTACACCATCAGCTCCTACTTCTTTTGCCTTTTTTAACCCTTCACGTACTCCGACTTGGAAACTGTCCACGATAACGCCAATGTTATGTTTGAACAAATGAATTCGGCTCCTTTTCGTAAATTTCGTAAAATTAGTAACTACTACATAACAAATCTACAATACAATTATACTACAACCAAACTAGCCTGCTACTATACTATAGCTTAACTAACATGCTACAATACTACAGTTTAACTAGCACGCTACAATACTACAGTTTAACTAGCATGCTACAATACTACAGCTAAACTAATCTGTTACTATACGCTATCCCAAATACGACGTACGTTGGCTAGACCGATTTTAGTTGCTTCACGGCAATTTTCCATTCCTTCGAACTCCAAAGAGAAATAACCGTCATAACCACTTGCTTTGATAATACGTAGCACTTCAATCATATCAATGTCGCCATGCCCTGCGATAGTACCGCGCAGCCAATTACCATTTGCCGTATTAAACCAGCCTGCTCCTGGTATCCGTTGTTTTGGACGATACAAAAAGTCTTTAATATGAACCATCGACGCAATATCGATATTATTTTGAACCGCTGCTGTTGGCAGCTCATCATCACATAAGAAATTTCCAACATCCAACGTCGTTTTAAAGTTATCACGATTAGTAGCCGCTACGAGCGCCTTTACTCGATCACTATGTTGAATAAAAAAGCCATGATTTTCTACACTTGTAGTAATATCATACTGCATCGCATGATCAGCAATTTCTTGGCAAGCTGCCGCTAATTTCGGTAACTGATTCATAAAATTAGTAATCGATAAATCTGGTGAGCTAGCGACATCATGACGCATTCGCTTTACACCAAGCGCTGCTGCTGCATCAACTTCCTGCTTGACTCGCTCAATTTCTGCCCGATAATCGGCATCACTTAAATCAGCAAAGTTAGCTCCAATCGCATAATTAGAAATTTCTAGCCCACTGGCAGCTGCTGCATTTTTAATTGTAGTAATCAATTCTGGTTGCTCAACTAAATTATAACCAATCGGTACAATCTCCACATGGTCGCCGCCCGCTTCTGCAATAAATGCAATAACTTCTTCCAGCGACATCTCTCCACTCTGATATGCTTGATGTAGACTATACGTACTGACACCTAATTTCATAGTCTTACCTCCTCACCTTTTGCAGCAGATTCGTAAACAGCAACTAATATCTTCATTATTTCCACACCATCATTAACCGGGCTGATCGGCTGTTTGTTATTCGTGACACAATCGACAAAATGATTAATTTCGTTTTGGAATGCACTGTCAAAATGGAAGGAAGCATGATCCGTTTGTGGCTCAATATTCATAATCGTATTTTCTTTTTCCGTTACAATCGCCACTTGTGGATCGATCTCAAACCCACCTTTTTCTCCGTACAATCGAATAGCTGACTCATCTTTTTTGGCATGAAGTGTAAAGCTAACATCAACTAACAGCGAAGCCCCATTTTCAAAACGAATCAATGCATTAGCCAAATCTTCTACTGTATTTTTGGAAGCGTCAAAATCCGCTGCTTTATAATACGACAAATTGTTAATATTAGAACGATTACCAAGCTTTTTATACGTGTTAGCACTTACTGATACCGCTTTCGGCTTGCCCATCATATACCAGCACAAGTCAATTGCATGTACCCCGATATCAATTAGCGGACCGCCACCAGAACGTTCAATATCCGAAAACCAACCGCCTGGATTTCCTAAACGACGAAAACTTGTTGCTTTCGCATAATATAGTTCTCCGAATTCTCCTTGATCTACAAGAGAGCGAAGTAATTGAGCATTTGCATCATAACGACGGACAAAGCCAACCTGTAACAGCTTTCCTGTTTCTTGCACTGCTCTTTCTACTTCTAACGCTTCTTCCACTGTACGACATAATGGCTTTTCCACCAATACATGTTTTCCAGCTCGAAGTGCAGCAATACTAATTTCAGCGTGAGAGTTGTTCCACGTACAAATACTTACCGCATCGATCTCTGGATCAGCCAATAATTGTTTGTAATCAGTAAAAACTTGGGACACATTATATTTTTCTGCGACTCGGTTCGCACGTTCTTCATTCAAATCACACACCGCACGAATAGTTACTTGTTCATGATTATGGTAGGAATTCAAATGCATCTCTGAAATCGACCCTACTCCAATTACACCAATCTGTACTTTTTTCACCATTGTCAGCCACCTCAATTAGTTTGCTTTTTATAAAAAAAAGTGCATTACCCTTTATTACGTATTATAATAAAACTAATAAAACATGCCATGAAGCACTGTGCGCTTTATTTGTACTTTTGTGCTATCACTGTTAAGAGGTGAATTCACTTTGCGAAAAATAGAATCGTTACGTGAAACGATGGACATGCCCAACCCTAGTTTTCCAATAAAAGTTCATTTTTGCAACTTTCATAAATACGGAGAAGTATTATTTCCACACCACTGGCACGAACATATTGAAATACTTTATTTTGTTTCTGGCAAAGCTTATATTGAGTGCGGTTCGACCCCGCTAGAAGTGCAAGCTGGCGATGTCGTTGTCATTAATAGTAATGAATTGCACTATGGCATAAACATAACAGACTCGCTTTCCTACTATGCGCTAATTGCTGATCTTTCGTTATTACAAAGCCAATTCGTTGATGCTGCTGAAAGTAAATTCATTACACCGATTTCCCAAAATCGTTTATTGCTGCGCAATCATATTAAAGAGGATCGAAAAGCGCAATTATGTATGATGAACATCGTCGATGAATTGAATGAACAACCATTTGGCTATGAATTAGCGATTAAAGCCGAACTATATCGTTTACTTACTATTTTATTACGAAATCATGTTGCCATTGAATTAAGCCAGTATGAATACGTGCAGCGTATCAAAAATATTGAACGATTCGATCCCGTCTTTCATTACATTGAACAACACTTTGACGAAGAGCTTTCCGTTGACTTTTTGGCAGCGTTAACTGGACTTAGCCGCTTTCATTTTAGCCGATTATTTAAAGAATTATGCGGTCGTACTATTACGGAATATATAACAGCCATTCGACTGGATAAAGCTGATTACTTGCTACGACATAGCAATTATACTATCTCCGATATCGCTACTCGAACCGGATTTAATGATATTTATTATTTTAGCCGCACGTTTAAAAAGCACAAAAAAACAACCCCCTCGGCAGCGAGAGGATTGTAATTGTTGATCGATTGCTATTTATCCGTAAAATGTAATAAGCTCGTCCGTTATCGCGGCTAGATCGCCGTCTACTTTTGTTTGACGTTGCTGCTTATTGGATAGCTCCGCTATCGCATCTGGGAATGTTTGCTTAATGCCACATAGCGATATTGCTTCGTCAAATTTAGCAGGATGTGCTGTCGCCAACGATACAGTAATTTCTGCTTGCCCCGCACATTGTTCAGCAGCAGCAACACCGCAAGCCGAATGAGGATCGAGCAAATAGTTCGTTTCCTCATTATATTTACTAATCGTTTGCAAACAAAGCTCGCCAGCTACTCCATAAGCGCTAAACTCTGCTTGAACGATTGCCAACATCGCCGAATCGATCACTATTTCACCTTTTTCAGCAAACTGTTGCATGAAAGATTTCACTTGTTCTGTATTTTCACCCGTAACGTAATACAAGTATCGTTCAAAGTTGCTCGCTACTTGAATGTCCATCGATGGGCTATATGTCATTTTAAATTGATCTGGCTTATACACACCTTGGTTTATAAAACGCTCCAAAATGTTATTTTCATTCGTAGCTAAAATTAGTTTATGAATCGGTAGCCCCATTCGTTTCGCCAAATAACCAGCAAAAATATCACCGAAATTGCCAGTTGGTACACTAAAATTAATTTTTTTCGTACTGCCTGGCTCGGTAATGCGGAAATAAGCATAAAAATAATAAACCGTCTGCGCCATAATCCGAATGAAGTTAATCGAATTAATAGCCGCTAGCTGATGTTTATTTTTAAAATCAATATCTGAAAACAACTCTTTAATCATCCGCTGACAATCGTCAAAATTACCTTCCACCGACAAGTTCAATACATTATCGTCTAGTACAGTAGTCATTTGCAATTCTTGCACGCGACTTACTTTTCCTTCGGGGTGTAAAATACAAATTTTAATTCCTTCTTTGCCACGCAATCCAGCTATAGCAGAAGCTCCTGTATCCCCAGATGTTGCACCTAGTATGTTAATTTTCTGTCCTGTCTTTGTCGCAACATAACTATATAATTGTCCCATAAATTGCAGCGCCACATCTTTAAATGCAAAAGTAGGACCGTGAAATAACTCCAATAAATACAAGTCATCCTTTAACTGCTGGACAGGTGTTACTTCAGGGGTACGAAATGTAGCATAGCTACTTTCGATCAATTGTTTTAATTCTCCGGATGGAATTTCTCCATCGACATATAGTTCAAAGATCGCTTGGACAAGCTCTGTATATTCTAATGTACGCCACTGCTCCAGTTGTGCAACAGACACTTGCGGTATTTGCTCTGGTATAAGCAATCCACCATCATTGGCTAGCCCCATCATAAACGCATCGATAAAGCCTATGCCAGCAACATTACCTCTTGTACTTGCATATTTCATTTATACTTCCCCCTACTAGTAGTCAACAGCCACATTTCGCTCGATAATCATACTTTATATTATCATTAACGACCATAAAAATCGAGTATTGGCAACACAAAAAAACGCCCGTATGCTATTTTAACATACAGACGCTTTTTCCCTTCATTATAACAAGCACTATATCTATTAAGATACTTGCTCCGAATTCGTTTGTTTATTCGAATTTTTCTTATCTTTATCATTCGATAAAAACCATCCACAAACGGCAATAAGTATAAGTACGATATAGAACGTTGCTTTCCATCCTGTAGATTCTGCAAATTCATGTGGAATAACATTAATTGCTTTGTGCGATAACGTATGGACAGCTAATTTTACTCCAACCCAACCAACGATAACAAATGCAGCAATTTCTAAACCAGGACGGCTCTCTAATAATTTTACAAACAAATTTGCTGCAAAACGCATAATGAGTAAACCTATAAAACCACCTAAAAATATAACGATAAAGTGTCCACCATTCATACCACCAATGTTACCGATTGGCATTTCTGGCAAAGCGACTGCCAAAGCAACTGCTGCGAGTATGGAATCGACTGCGAATGCAATATCGGCAATCTCTACTTTAAGTATAGTCATCCAGAAGCCACTACCCTTTTTATCTGGTTTGGCTGCTCCATCGACAGAATCTTCTTGGTTTTTTACAATTAACTTTCGGACGATATGATTGATGGCCATAAAGAGCAAATATAATGCGCCAATCGCTTGTACTTGCCATACATCGACCAAAAATGAAATGGCGAACAAGGATAGAAGTCGAAATATGAAGGCTCCTCCCAATCCGTAAAACAATGCTTTCTTTCGTTGTTTCTCCGGTAAATGTTTTACCATTATTGCGAGTACAAGTGCATTATCGGCTGCTAGCAATCCTTCAAGTGCAATCAATACAAGTAACACCCATCCATACTCTAACCAAATCCCTAAATCCATGAACATTCCTCCAGTTACATATTATAACATCTACTACATTTTGGTTGATCACACAAAAAAACCTTTGCCTAAATAGGCAAAGGTCTCGCAAACAACGTTGTGCGTTGCCAGTAAAACCGGAGATTTCTCTCGTCATGACGACTTTACTGTGGCAGCTACTCCCCTTTGGAGTGTGATCTATTATTCAACTTTGGCTTACAATTACGTTATACGCAACTAGATGATGAAGGTTTCATCCTGCTACTTACTACTTTATAATAATACTATTACTACGACTAATTAGTCAATCATCATTTCCCAATAAACTATAGTTTAACATTAGCCAATCGGCTTCTCAATAATTGGGCAGTCCATAGTGTAACATCCCATAGATCAGCTACTGGCTGTTGCGTATATGGTAACGTATGCAAATAAGCTGGTGGTCCAAACTCCGGATCAATCGTAATTTCTTGCTCACCTCTTGCATGATGCAATCGATATATTTGTTCCCACCAACTGATATGCGCTTCCAATTCATTCGCATATTCAGGAGCGGCTGGATCTGGTACTTGTGGTCCTTGTGCAAAGCCAACTCTGGTATGTAAATGAATCGTTCTTTCCATCGCCAATTGCAAATATTGTTGTTGATCTTCTAGCAAAGATTCCGATACAACTACCCAGTGACTAAAATCAGCACATAGTTTCAATTCTGGTAACTGTTGTAGCAATTCATATGTTTCTCGAGCAGCGAACGTCGCTCGTCCACGATGTGTCTCATGTGCCACCACTGCACCCAACTCATTTTCAATTTTTAAAGCGTGTTCAAAATATTCGATTTTCTCAGCAAAACTCATCCAATCTTTTCCACTGTGGGCGTTTACTTTTTTAGGAGAAAACGACATTGCCCGCTCCAATTGTTGGCGAAAACTTTCCACGTGACTTCCTGCTATATCATACGTATAAATCATTGGAATATATTCTAACTTATACTGCTCCAACAAATTACGAAATAATGGCGTTTGTTCTACACTTGGCATGGGACCTTCTACCCCTTCATAGCCTCCTGCAGCAATTTTCTCCAGCTGTTCTTCCATACTACCTGTCATGCCCCACGTTGTTTTAAATACTTTTACTTGTAAACTCATTTTATGCTCACTCCCTTTATATATTCCTATTTCCTAAATTTAATACTTAACAAAATAACAACAACTACAGCTTATCTCAATATGTAAGCCATTACAAGGATAACTGTAATTGATGCTACCGATATAAAAAACACCATCTCCCTCTGACAAATACAGATGGAAATGGCATTGTATCAAAACTTGCTTACTCCGTAACAGTCTTTAGCATCGTCGCATCCGTATGGCGAACTAATTGCTTTAATAATTCCTTCGCTTGCGCGTAGTCTTCCGTATGAATAATCGATGCGCCGCTATGGGCATAACGAGCGCATATACCAACGACTGTCGATGGTACACCAATTCCACTCAAATGAACTCTACCTGCATCAGTTCCACCTTTGCCAACATAGTACTGGTATTTAATATGATACGTCTGCGCTATATCTGTAATAAATTCGACTAAACGTCGATCGGTAATCATCGTAGCATCCATTATTCGTAGCAATGTTCCATCACCAAGTCGACCCATCGCCTCTGTATCACCAGCAAAAGATAATTCTGGGCTCGCATCTACTATATAAGCAATATCGGGTTGGATTAATTGAGCTGCTGTTTGCGCTCCACGCAAGCCCACTTCTTCCTGCACACTCGCCCCCGCATACAATTGGTTAGGTAACTGCTCTCCATGCAGTTCTTGTATCAGCTCAATCGCTAATCCTACACCATAACGGTTATCCCAAGCTTTCGCCATGATATGTTTCCCGTCGACAAGTGGAGTGAATGGACTATGAAAAACAGCTTGCTGCCCAGGGACAATCCCTGCATCGACCGCTGCTTGCTTTGTACTTACACCGATATCGATGAACAATTTATCGATTGGTACAGCTCGTTCATTGTCTTGCAAAAAAGCTGGACTCGTCATAATAATGCCATCAAGCTGCTTCGTACTTGTCATAACGCGGACTCTTTGCCCTAACAAAACTTGGGGACGAAAACCACCAAGCGGAACAAACTTTAGCATACCGTATGCCGTAATTGCAGTTACCATAAAACCAACTTCATCCATATGTCCCATTACCATTACTTTGGGCGCACCAGCCGGTCCATGCTTTACACCAAAAATGCTACCTAATCGATCACCGATTATTTCGTCTGCATACGGTGTTAGCTGCTCTCGCATAAATGCTCTCACTTGTTGCTCGTGACCAGGAACGCCTGGCAGTTCTGTCAATGTTTGAAATAGCGCTAATGTTTTTGTATCCAAAAAATCAACCTACCTTCTTATTTCATCTGGAGTATTCCCCTTCCTTTCATTATACATGATCAAAATGCAGCATGACATTCAGCTTGCCAAAACAACTATAACTTCTCAATTTTCCAAATACCTGTCGCGTATTCTTGAATCGTTCGGTCACTAGAAAACTTGCCGGAATGAGCAATGTTCACTAAGCTTTTGGATAGCCATTTATTAGGCTGCTGATATGCTTGATCTACCAGTTGTTGCGTCTCCACGTAGCTGTCAAAATCTTTTAAAACGAAATACGGATCATTCGCAGATAATAGTTGATAATAAATATTTTCAAAATTTTGTTGACCGAACAAACCATCTCTTAACTGATGCAAAATCCGATTAATTCTTTCGTCGTTTTGATAAATTTCATGAGCACTATATCCACCATTTCGATAATAATCGTACACTTCTTCTGCACGAAGTCCGAATATAAAAATATTGGCCGGCTTAACCAGTTGTTCTATTTCTATATTGGCTCCATCCAACGTACCTAGCGTAAGCGCACCGTTCATCATCATTTTCATATTTCCCGTTCCAGATGCCTCTTTACTAGCGGTTGATATTTGTTCACTAACATCTGCTGCCGGAATAATTCTTTCGGCTAAAGTAACGTTATAATTTTCTAAAAAAACAACTTTCAACTTCCCTTTTATATCGGCATCCGCATTCACAACAGCAGCGACAGTATTAATCAGTTTAATAACTTCTTTGGCAAAATAATAACTTGGTGCTGCTTTCGCTGCAAATATAAATGTTCGTGGTGTAATTTCTAATTGACGATTTTCCTTTAACTCATTGTATAAATAAATAACGTGCATGATATTGAGCAATTGCCGTTTATACTCATGCAGCCTTTTAATTTGCACATCAAAAATAGACTGACTATCCACTAAAATGCCAGTAGAATGGTGAATAAAATCAGCTAGTTTTTGTTTGTTATGTTGTTTAATTTCCCCTAGTTTTTCTAATAAAGGCTGATCTTTCGTATAACGAAGTAAATGGGTTAATTCTCTTGGACGTTTGATCCATTGTGTCCCAATCGTATTCGTAATTAATTGCGCTAGACGAGGATTAGCCATCATTAACCAACGGCGATGTGTAATCCCATTCGTTTTGTTGTTAAATCGTTCTGGATATAACGCATAAAAATCTTTCATTTCTTCCGTTTTAATAATTTCGGTATGCAATTTTGCTACGCCATTTACGCTGAAGCTGCCCACCATCGCCAATCGAGCCATATGCACTTGTTCATCAGCAATAATAGCCATAGCTGGAATGCGCTCACGCAGATGCGGGTAATCCTGCCAAATCGTTTGACAAAAGCGTTCATTAATTTCCTCAATAATCATATACAAACGCGGCAAAAGCGACTTTATCTGATTAACATGCCATTTCTCTAACGCTTCGCTCATAATCGTATGGTTCGTGTAGGCGAAAACTTTCGTTGTCATTGCCCAGGCGACGTCCCAGTCTACCCTTTCCTCGTCCAGCAAAATTCTCATTAATTCAGGAATAGCTAAACTAGGATGCGTATCATTAATTTGAATGACTACTTTGTCCGCAAAGTCTACCAACGATTGTTGATTGGTCGCTTTAAAATCTTTAATCATTTGTTTTAGTGTAGCTGTAACCAAAAAATACTGTTGCTTAATCCGTAACATTTTTCCTTGTTCACTCGAATCATCGGGATACAATATACCGGAAATTTGTTCAATCGCATGGTTGTTATCTAGTTGACTGTAGTGTGCATCTCGATCTGGTCTATCCTTCGTACTAATCGGCTCGGCACTCCACAACCGTAACGTATTAACTACTTCATTATGGTATCCTACAATTGGAATATCATAGGGAACTGCTAGTACTTTATCGGTTTGTTCATATATACACGCTAGTGACCCGTCCGCACGCTGTTGCAAATAAGCTTTTCCGCCAAACTCAATTTGGATAGCTTCGTCTGCTCTACGTTTTTCCCATGGATAAGGTTTAATTAACCAATCGTCTGGTAGTTCCACTTGGTAGCCATTAATTAGACGCTGCTCAAATAAGCCATAGCGATAGCGAATACCATACCCGTGCCCCGGATAGTTAAGCGAAGCCAAAGAATCTAAAAAGCAAGCTGCCAGCCGACCCAACCCCCCATTTCCTAAACCAGGATCACGTTCCTGTCGATACACTTCTATCGGATCAAAGCCCAGACTAGTTAGTGCCTCATTGCAAACATCCCACATACCGCTATTTAGTAAATTACTATCTAACAATCTTCCGATTAAAAATTCCATGGACAAGTAATACACTTGTTTAGGATTTTTCTCTCGATAGTGGTTGTTCGTCTTACTCCAATTTACTTCAATCGTTTGGTTCACAATCGTACTTACTACATCAAATACTTCTTGTATGGATGCACTTTCTACCGATTTGTTATACGTACGTTCCATTGTACTTCTAATCGCTGGAATAAGCTCCTCCACTGTCCATTTCGTCAACGTTAGTCACTCCTTTTTAGTATGCAATGCTTCACCAAACGATAAGTACAGCTTTGCGTATTCATCCGCCGACTCCTTCCAACTAAATGTACTTTGCTGAATGTTTTCCATTAGAATAGACCATTGGTCGGTATCGTAATAAGTATGAAGTGCGTATTTTAGTGTATGTAACAAATCATGCGCGTTATAGTTCGTAAAACTAAATCCATTACCGAGACCTGTATGTTCGTTAAAAGGCGTAACCGTATCTTTTAATCCACCCGTTTCTCTAACGATAGGTGCAGACTTATATTGCAAAGCAATCAATTGTGCCAACCCACATGGCTCAAACAAAGACGGCATTACAAAGAAGTCGCTTGCTGCATATACTTGTCTAGCTAGCCCTTCATCGAAGCCAATAAAAACCGCCAGCTTTTCTTTGTTGCGCTCCGCCGCTTGCCCAAAAAACTGTTCAAACTGCGCATCACCACTGCCTAACACGACAAACTGAACGTCTTCTTGCAAAAACTCATCCAAAATTTCCTTTACCAAATAAAGTCCTTTTTGTTCTACCAAACGAGAAACAATCGCGTATAGTGGCTTCTCCCTATTGACCGGCAAACCAAGCTTTCGTTGCAACGCCAGTTTGTTTTGCTGTTTTGCTGTTCCCGCTGCTTCGTAGGGTGCTATAAGATGCTGATCCGTCTCGGGATTATATTCATCGATATCGATCCCATTAATAATGCCGACCACATCACTTTGTCGTTCCGCCAATAACGAATACAACCCTTCTCCATAATAAGGAGTCATAATCTCAGCCGCATAAGTTGGGCTTACCGTTGTTATTTTGTCCGCATGAAAGAGACCGCTTTTCATACAATTAAGCAGCCCATTCCACTCCAAACCACCCATATGCTCGGGGGCAAGATTAAATAGATCATCATAAGCGTCTTTCGGTATAATTCCTTGATACTTAATATTATGAATAGTAAATACCGTCTTCATAGAAGATTGCGGGCTACTAATTTTGGCAAAAGCTAACGCTAATCCAGCTTGCCAATCATGAGCATGGAGTATATCGGCCTGAAAAGCTAGTTGTGGTAGTAGTTGACTCACTGCTTGACAGAAAAAAATGTATCGCTCACCATCATCATAGTAACCATAGATGTCCTGGCGAGCGAAATAATAATCGTTGCCAACAAAATAGTAATGTATCCCTTTATAACAGAACTGATATAATTTCGCTTCCTGCTTTCGCCAACCAATCGATACATCAATAGATGTGACGTATTCCAGTTGTTCCTCCCAATTCGCAATAATAGTTTGATGAAGTGGGAGAATGACCCGCACATCCGTTTCGGTGTAGTGCTGTAATGCTTGTGGTAAAGAACCGATCACATCGGCGAGACCACCTGTTTTGACGAAGGGCGTACACTCCGATGCTACAAATAACACCTTTTTTTTCATCACTATCGTAGCTCCTTATACTATTTTTCGCTTGGCTATAATATAGGGCTGTTCTTTCGCACCTATTAATACTTGATCCATAGAAATCGTAACATCTTTATCCATAATGACATTTTCTAAATAAGCACCAGGAGCAATCGTACAGTGCTGCATAATGATGCAATTTTTCACAAACGCTCCTTTACCTACATGCACATTGCGGAACAACACGCTATTTTCCACAGTCCCTTCCATTACGCCCCCTGTAGCAATTAAAGAATTCGACACTTCTGCTGTTTTCGTATATTTTGTAGCCGTTTGATTGCCAATCTTCGTTAAAATACGTTGCCCATCTGGAAATAGCTGCTGATAGTTAGTTGACTCTAGCAACGCCATATTTTGCCGATAGTAGCTATCGATAGAATTAACAATGCCACTATACCCGTCATATTCATAAGCATTAATGTGTAGCCGATCTAAATTAGCTTTAATCCCATCCAAAAAAAAGTGACTTTTATAATTAGCAATGCATTCATCTACTAACTCTAGTAACAATGATTTACGCATCACATAGATACCAGAAAACACGCGCGGTTGTTTATGATCGTTCGTTAATGAATGGACAACTCCATTCTCATCAGTGCCCACCTTAATACAAATATCATGCTCTGGCAGCAGCGGATCATATGTCGTCGTTAATAACGTAACGTCTGCCCCACTAGAAAGATGGTGTTCAAACAAAGAATCATACGTTGTATTACAAATAAACTGACTACCACTAATTAATACGTAATTTGATTTTCCTCGTGTAAAATAATCTCTATTATTATGAAAATGACTCAAGTCACCTTTCGATATATCCGTAGGATCGTGCCAATCTGGTGGTAAAATAAACAAACCGCCATGCCGTTTGTCCAGATCCCAATCTGCTCCTGAGCCAAGATGATCCATTAACGAGCGATACTTACTACGAGTAAAGATCGCAATTTCATTCATATTCGACTTCGTCATATTAGATAGTGCAAAGTCGATGAGACGATACCGTCCTGCGAACGGAACTGCTGCCCCACAGCGAAAATATGTTAATTCATTTAAGAAATCATGCTCATGTTCCAAATTGATTAACCCCATCATCGTTTCCAACACTATCCCACCTTATCTTCGTTTTCGATAATTTGCTGTAAATACTCATTCGATACAACTATCGGCTCCTCGCCTGGACGAGCGACAATCGTTGTGTAATCAGGGATTTTTACATTTTCTTGCACAATCACTCGCTCCAGCACTACGTTACGACCGACATGTACGCCAGGTAACAAGATCGATTGTTGCATGACAGAGCCTATATCTACGTGGACATTTTCAAACAAAACAGACTGTTTTACTTGACCGTCAATGATGCAGCCATTATTGATTAGCGAATGCGCGACTTTAGCAGTGGAAGATATTAACTGTGGTGCAAAATTAGAATCGTGAGAATAAGTGCGCCAATCTTTGTTATTAAATAGTAGTGATAGATCTTCTTCTAACAAATCCATATGAGCTTCCCAATAACTTTGAATCGTACCGACATCTTTCCAGTATCCGGCAAATTCATAAGCATACAAATGACGATTATCCGCAAGCATGGCAGGAATAATATCATGCCCGAAGTCGTGATGAGATGTCGACGATAAGGCATCTTGCTGCAAATAACTTTTTAATAGTTTCCAATTAAATATATAAATACCCATCGATGCTAGATTGCTACTAGCATTGGTAGGTTTTTCTTCAAAATCATAAATACGCAATCGCTCTGTCGTATTCAGTATGCCGAAACGCGACGTATCCTGCCATGGCACTTCCAGTACAGAGATTGTTACATCTGCCTTTTTTTCCTTATGGTACCGAAGGAGTTTGTTGTAATCCATATGATAAATGTGGTCCCCCGATAAAATAAGAACATATTCCGGATCATATCGATCAATAAAATGAATATTTGTCGTAATAGCATCTGCTGTGCCCGAATACCAATTTCCGCCATTATTTTCGGTAAACGGTGATAATATCGTTAAACCATCCTCATGTCTATCCAAATCCCACGGTTTACCAACACCGATATGTTTGTGCAGCTCTAGTGGCGCATATTGCGTCAACACACCAACTGTATGCATGTGAGAGTTCAAACAATTACTTAAAGTAAAATCAATAATTCGATAGCGAGAACCGAACGGAACTGCTGGTTTAGCAACATTTTTCGTTAATGCTCCTAAGCGCTTCCCAACACCACCTGCCAAAATCATCGTTACACACTCTTTTTTCATTAATACTCCTCCTCAAGAACATATTTCGTTGTACGGTACATCTACTAATTGCCAAATAGAAATGGCTAATGGTGGAATTTTCAATGTTACATGCTGTGATTGACCATGCCACTCTTCCGGAACACTAAACAGGAGGGAAGTATTTCGCTGATCCGATCCGCCATATAAAGCAAGATCCGAGTTAAATATTTCCTGGTAACTACCTGGAATTGGTACGCCTACTTTAAAATCGTAGTAAACTTGGGGTGTGAAATTGCACAGGATCAATACTTGCTTGGCAAGCTCGTTACCTTTTCTTATAAAAATTAAAACGCCTTGCTCGTTATTATCGGCATCGATAAATTGTAAGCCGTCCGGCTGATGATCTAGCTCAAACAAAGCCGACTGCGACCGATAAAAGAAGTTTAAATCTTTCACATAATGAAACAGTGCATGATGTAACGGGTACTCTAACAAATGCCAATCCAACTGATATTGATCCCGCCATTCGATATACTGACCAAATTCTCCGCCCATAAATAACAGCTTTTTACCTGGATGAACCATCATAAAGCCATACAATAATCTTAAATTAGCAAATTGCTGCCACTGATCACCAGGCATTTTGTTTAGCAATGATTTTTTTCCATGAACTACTTCATCATGTGAAAGAGGTAGTAAGAAGTTTTCGTTATAGGTGTACATAAAGGAAAAAGTAAGCAAATGATGATGCCACTTGCGATAGACAGGATCGTATGCCATGTAAGTAAGAATATCGTTCATCCAGCCCATATCCCATTTATAATTAAAGCCAAGTCCCCCAGTATAAGTAGGTTTGCTAACTCCTACAAAATCCGAGCTATCTTCCGCCATCATGAGTGCACTAGGATAATAGCGAAATACAACTTCATTTAACTTTCTAATAAAAGCTAGCGCTTCTAAATTTTCAGCTGTTCCCCAACTATTTTTCAGCTGTTCTTCTTCATCCCCTCTATCAAAATTAAGCGATGTCATACTAGCTACCGCATCTACCCGCAATCCGTCAATGTGAAACTCTTTTAGCCAATAAAGTGCGTTCGAAATAAGAAAGCTTTGTACTTCTGGTCGGCCAAAATCAAACGTTAACGTTCCCCAAGACCGCTTATCTGCTTTAAGGGGATCACTATATTCATATAGCGGACTGCCGTCAAATAGACGTAAACCGTGATCATCTCTGCAAAAATGACCTGGAACCCAGTCCAATATAACGCCAAGATGATGTTGATGACATTGATCAACAAAGTACTTAAAATCATCAGGCGAACCATAACGACTCGTCGGTGCATAATAGCCCGTTATTTGGTATCCCCACGACATATCTAGTGGATGCTCCGCTATCGGTAGTAACTCGATGTGGGTATAACCTAACTTTATAACGTAAGGAACAATTAGCCCTGCCAATTCTCGGTAACTATAAAAACTACCGTCTGCTTTCTGTTGCCAAGAACCAAGATGCAATTCATAAATAGTAATCGGTCGTTTGTGCGACTCATATTTTTTCTTTTTCTTTTCCCACTTTTGATCTTTCCACATATACTTCTTAGGAGACGGTGTTAAAGAGGCTGTGAGTGGTCTAAGCTCTGCGGCAAATGCATAAGGATCTGCCTTCAAAAAGGGGTGACCTTCTGTTGGTGTAATCCGATATTTGTAAGCTTGTTGAGAAGCAATAGTGGTAAAAAAAGCCCCCCATAATCCCGCTTCGGTTAATCGTTCAAGTGAATAGCCAGCTCCCGTCCAATCGTTAAAGTCTCCAGCGACTTCCACCGCTACTGCATGGGGAGCCCAAACGACAAAGCGGAGTCCTGTTTGACCAGCTACCTCACTTCTATGACAACCAAGAAATGTATAACTGTAATAGTGCGTCCCTTGATGGAATAAATAAGCGTCTGTATCTACGATTTGTTGCAACATAGTAACTCCTTTCGAATACGGTAAGTAGCAATACGTAAAAGGTTTGTTACCATTATATGAGAATGTTTGTAGAATAGACCCTTATCTGTCCTATTCATGAAATCAATTAATATAGATAGTAATACGTCTTTCATCAACGATGGAAAGAAACGAGGAATGTTGCAATGACAAAGCTACATGCTTGGATCGATGGAGAAAAGCTAATTACGTTAGAAGGAATAGCTGCTATCGATCGTAACAAAATAATAGTTACTACCGATGAAACTGTGGAGAACAATACTCCCACAGTACCGTTATTGCTATCGTCTGTTCACTGGACAAACTCGACTACAGCTACCATCACATTAGAACAAAATGTTCCGTTGGAGCGACAGCTTTATCTACACTTTAATGACATTGTATTCCCTATTTATCCTAGATATGTCGTTCAAACAGCGTGGTTTGATCAGATATATGATGCTAGTGAAGAACGACTAGGCGCAGACTACTCCCCAGCAAGCACAACCTTTGCCGTATGGACACCTACCGCCATCCAGGTCGAGCTACTATTACAAACCGATCAACGAGTAACAATGATGAGAAAAGCAAATGGGGTATGGCAAACTACCGTAACTGGCGATTTGAAAAATGTGCTTTACCAATTTGCTGTGACTATACACGGAGAAAAAAAGCTAATCAATGACCCCTATACCAAAGGGCTAACAGCTAATAGTACCTATAGTGTCGTTGTTGATCTGTCAGACTCTGATCCTCCCCATTTTCATACAGCGCCCTACCCTCCGACTCTAAAACAAGATGCTATTATTTACGAATTACATGTGCGGGATGCTACCAGCTCTGCTGACAGTGGTGTACAACATAAAGGGAAATTTCTAGGGTTGACGGAACAACAAACGACTACACCAGCAGGCAGTTCCACAGGTTTATCATATATCCAGCAATTAGGCGTTACCCATATTCAGCTTCTGCCGTTGCAAGACTTTGCCCGAGTAGACGAATTAAACCCACAACATAGTTATAACTGGGGCTATGATCCTTTATTTTATTTTGTACCCGAAGGAAGTTATGCTACTGATGCAGCTGATCCCCTTACTCGTATAACAGAATGTAAACAAATGATTCATGCCATCCATGAAGCAGGTATGTCAGTCATTTTGGATGTTGTCTATAACCATGTCTACTATTATGAATCATCGGTCTACGAACAATTAGTACCTGGCTATTATTTTCGCACTAACGCAAACGGACAGCGCAGTAATGGCAGCGGAACAGGTAACGACCTAGCGACCGAACGTAAGATGGTGCGCAAACTAATTTTAGATGCGGTCGATTATTGGCTACAACAATTTCACATAGATGGCTTTCGCTTTGATCTGATGGGAGCAATGGACATTACGACCATGCAACTCATTGAGCAGCGCGCTGCCCAAATGAACAGACCGATACTACTACTTGGGGAAGGGTGGCAATTAAATACTCCCCTACCTGAGCATGAACAAGCAACGACAAGCAATGCCAAGCAGCTACCAGCATATAGTTTTTTTAACGATTATTTTCGTGATACATTAAAGGGTGATTTGTTCCAGTCGCTAGGCAAAGGCTACGTCAACGGAGACGGCTATTTTAGCGAACGATTACCGCAACTAGTAGCGGGATCATCCGATACAAGATTTGCAGGAAAACTATTTACCCACCCACTCCAATCGATCAACTTCGTAGAATGTCACGACAATCATACACTTGCCGATAAACTGTCACTAAGTAATCAAGCAGACACGACCGAGCAGCGAAGGAGAATGCATCAATTAGCTACGGGGATAACATTGCTTAGTCAAGGAGTCCCCTTCCTTCATGCAGGGCAAGAATTTTTGCGAAGCAAACAAGGAGACCCAAACAGCTACATCGCAGGAGATGCCATTAATCAGCTCAACTGGAAATTACGAGAACAAGAAGCGGACTATATCTACTGGGTACAGCAACTTATTGCACTACGCAAAAACTATGCTCACTTCCGCTTAACAACTGCACGGGAAATCGAGCAGCGATTGCATATCATCAGCACTCCTTCCCCCGTATTTGGCTATATACTGCTCGGCGATACCGCAGATATTGCTATCTATGTAAACCCATTAAACGAACAAAGACAGATTGCCATGCCAGCACTAGGCAGATGGAAACAACTGCTCAGCAATGTGAACCAGCCCACTTCACTACCTAGCTTCCTTGCTGAGCAGACAGCAACAATCGCTCCCTATGAAATGCTCATCTGGATAAAAGAACGTACGTAAAGCATAGTAGCCCCAATCCACTGTGTATTAGGATTGGGGCTATTTATATTTTATGAATATAATGGTAAAATTGGTTGGTATATAATAAACAAGTAATTTCTCCGGTAGCATTACAAGAAATTATCGAACTTCATCGCGACAAGCAATGACTATACCTTACTAAGAAAGGACGTTAATTATGGATTGGATTGTTAATGTTCCCTCTGGTGGATTATTTTACGAAGGTAATCTAGAACGTATTTATCCACCCAAGATCAGTACGCTTGATTTAAGTGAAACAAAATCTATCTTCTCAACCTTATCTCAATTTTACTTATCCTTATCTATATTACATGGAGAATCGAATACAGTGTTTTTTTCAATACCGAATGAAAATTTATATCAAACATCTCTTGAGCATCTCGGAAGTCATTTTGAAAATGTGAAAATTTCCCGCACAAAAGGAAATCCTGATAATCTTATTTTGAAGAAAATACGTAGACAATCCATCCAAAAATTGAACGAAGCCTATGAACAAAGTAAAATTCATCCGATCATACTAGATTTATTTTTTTCTCAAGAATCTTTAACGAACGTCGCTGATATATCTAACAAAAAAGTATACAAGATTGTCTCCTCGCAAATTGTTCCTTATTATTCTGATGATTTCACTGACACTTGGAACCTTATCACCATGAGTAACCAAATAGAGAAGGAATTAATAATAACACCAAATAAGTGGTACTTAACTGATGATTTAAAGAATTCTTTGGCAATCAGATATCTATCAACACATTCTAAATCTTTATATTTATGGGTTAACCCAGAAACAAATGAGGTACTTTATCTTGATATTAAGTTTGATTAATAACCTTAATCTAAACTGACATTCATCCCCTATACCATCTGCATTATATTTTCTTATCGTAAGCGTCAAACAGTCCCCACCTTTTAAATAAGATGAGGACTACGATATGCTGTACTATAATTTAAATACGTGGCAAGTTAGCGGAAGAGTTACTGGCCAAGGCAACAGCTTATCGAGTGCTTGCACTTGTGTTAGTCGTAGCATCATAAAGTATTTCAAGACTGTACATTTTTTTATATAAGGACTTCTACGATTACTCTGGAGAATGGATACTAGTATTTGCTATTCATTAGACCAAATGTTATACTTTTATGGAAGATAATGATTACAGTTTAGATAGATGAGATGAGTTAAGTTCAGTTGAGTTCAGTTGAGATTTTCACTCCCCAGCGTTTACATTTGTTCAATCTCTCTTCTCTCTGTCTTCCTAACTGATTTTAGGAGGAATTTATGAGTATTTTGTCGCATTTACAGTTAACCCCCGAAGAAAAAAAATATAAAATCCAAGAGAATGTTTTTATTTACCGCAATTTGGAACCGTTGAAAATTGAAAACGCAACAAACTCCATTCTTAATGAAATTAATAATAACAGAGGTGCCTTATTCACAAGTGGTTATGAATACCCCGGACGGTATTCTAGATGGGATATCGGCTTTGTTAATCCACCAATAGAAATGCGTTCATCCGGTAAAAATTTCACGATTAAATCGCTCAATAATAGAGGAGAGATTTTACTTAGCTTTATTTATAACTATCTTATTGATTTTTCTGAAGTGACGGTTCATACAACGAATAAAATTATTTCAGGAACTATTCACTCGGAAAATAATATTTTTAGTGAAGATGAAAGAACGTTACAACCATCTATATTTACAGTAATTCGTTTAATTAAAAATTTGTTTGCATCATCTGAGGACTCATACCTGGGGCTTTATGGAGCTTTTGGTTATGATTTAGTTTTTCAATTTGAGTCTATGGAACTTAAACATTCACGTAATTCTGATCAAGCTGATTTAGTTCTTTACTTGCCAGATGAACTTGTTATCGTAGATCATCAATTGGCGTGTGCATATCAACTTTCATATGATTTTGATGTTAATGGAAATTCAACAAAAGGATTGGAAAGAACCAATCCTACACTAATGAAACAAAAAGAAAACAGTTTTTCATCAGAAGCTTATCAATTAGGTAAATATGCGAATTTGGTTGAAGAAGCAATAAAATCTTTTCAAAAAGGAGACCTATTTGAAGTTGTTCCTTCGCATACTATTTATGAAAAATGTATAGACTCTCCATCTAACATATTTTCGCGTTTAAAAGCTATTAACCCGAGTCCATACGGATTTATTATCAATCTTGGAGACGAATACTTAGTTGGATCTTCTCCGGAAATGTATGTAAGAGTTGAAGGGAATAGAGTAGAAACTTGTCCCATATCAGGAACGGTTAAAAGAGGAGCATCTGCAATAGAGGATGCTGAACAAATAAAAAGCTTACTAAACTCTTCTAAAGATGAAGCAGAATTAACGATGTGTACAGATGTTGATCGTAATGATAAATCAAGAGTTTGTATTCCTGGTTCGGTTGAGGTTATTGGTAGACGCCAGCTAGAAATGTACTCTCATCTTATCCATACTGTGGATCATGTAGAGGGTCGCTTAAGCCCGCAGTTCGATTCGCTAGATGCATTTATGACTCATATGTGGGCGGTCACAATAACTGGAGCACCTAAGCGTGCAGCTATTCGTTGGATAGAAGAACATGAATCCTCTCCAAGAGGATGGTATGGCGGAGCTGTAGGGTACTACGCATTTAATGGAGACTTAAATACAGGTTTGACACTGAGAACAATCAGAATTAAGAATGATATCGCTGAAGTAAGAGTAGGAGCAACTCTATTAATTGATTCCATACCAGAAGATGAAGAAGCAGAGACCCTCACCAAAGCTGCCGCATTAGTAGAAGCTATTAGGGGAAACTCTAAACCACCAAAAATAGAGAATAAAGAAATTCTGCTTAAAGGAAAAGGGAAGAAAATACTAATAATTGATCATGAAGATTCATTTGTACTTACTCTATCGAGCTATTTTAAACAAACAGGTGCAGACGTATTAACGTTACGGGCATCATTAGCCCAAAATTTATTAAAGACTCATGAAAACTTTGATCTAGTGGTGTTATCTCCTGGACCTGGACGACCCGAAGAGTTCAATTTAAAGAAAACGATTGATTTATGCTTGTTAAGAAATATTCCGATTTTTGGAGTTTGCCTTGGAATGCAAGGAATTGTTGAGTATTTTGGTGGGAAATTAAACATACTAAATTATCCACAGCATGGCAAGTCATCATCAGTCAATATACTAAGACAAAGTGCTTTGTGGAATGACATTTCTGAAAATTTTACTGTAGGTAGGTATCATTCATTATATGCAGAAATTATACCGGATTGCTTAGATACAACAGCTGTTTCTGACGATGGTATTGTTATGGCAATTGAACATAAAGCGCTGCCTATATCTGCTGTTCAATTCCATCCTGAATCGATTTTATCTTTACGTAATTCCATTGGACTAAAAATTATTCAAAACATTATTTCTCAAGTGTGATCTAGAAGTCTGTCCGATAACAACCGTAATCTACGTAACTCCGTCGTGCAGACTCTGAATAAGAAAGATCACCATTCTTCTTGATTTGGAAGGTGGTCTTTCACTACGATTTATTGCTAATTCTCATGCTTTTAAATTTTTCTCATAAAAAAACAGAATACCAGACTATTCAACACATGCGTATTTCAATTCAAACTAAGTGGATTATCAATCAAATCCTTGTAAAAGGATATAAATTTATTTTTATGAAATTTTCCCCATCGTATTAACTATTCTTTTAAACCAGTCCTTGTCATATGATATTGTGCTAAAATACACTTCTGAGGATTAGATTTACACCCTTTTAGAACTATAAAATCTGTCGTTTGTTCATTTTGTTTTCTAGCTTTATGAAATAATATGGAAATGCTACTTCTTCTCCTGCTTTTATTGGTACTGCAATACTAAAAAAACTTTTTTAAGGGCTTTCAATCGATACTGTGCAATAATTACATTGCCTGAATTTTCATAAATACGATGTTTATTAAACCAATGGATGTAATCGGATAATTCTATTTGAAGTTGTTTAAGGTTATGACTTATTCTGAGATATTGTATACGTAGAAACGAGTCCTTGCTCTTTCATAATTCTACTGATTTGCCGTCTAGATACAATCATGCCTAGCTCTTTTAGTTTAACTTTGATTTTTCGAATACCGTAGACGTTTCTATTTTATAAAACAATAGGTTGATCTAAATTGGGAAATCTAGAGCAGGGATTGTGAATGAATACGATCTAACGCCACCAGCTCTAGATAGATGGGTTAAACATGCGCAATTCGCAGGTTCTTTCAAAGAAAAAGATAATCGTTCTGCTGAAAAAATGAACTCATCGTACTACGATAAGATAATCAGCAACTTAAAATGGAGAATGATATTTTAAAGCAAGCAGCGCTGATCATGTAATAATAGTAGTTATCATCCTGAACAATTGTGATAAGTAGCAGGTTTAAGCAATGTGTAACGTGCTACAAATCGAAACGCTCTATTATGAAGCGAAAGAAAAATATCAGACGATAATATAACTAAATTTAATTAGATGCTACTGTGAATGTTCTTCTTTGTTTGGACATGGTAGTAGTTCTCTCCTTCATCTATTACTTTTTTCAACTACCACTTATTTTTTCTGTATATTTAAGTATATCCGATCCACCTCATAAAGCAGGGTCGCATAAATGTGATCAAAAACCTGTTCTTGCTTGCGTTAACGGTCTACCAAGTGTTTCAGCGACGCATCGACAGCACATCACCAAGCAACGCCTTGTCCACGGATATGGTAGCCGACCTGCTGTCGCTATCTTCCAACAACTGTTCAAATACTACAAAATCGTTGTGTTCCATATGCAGGATGGCACACGTTCACACGCTTCTTGAGCAAGTACAAGAAGCAGGTGTTTACCAATCTTGATTTGGACGAATAGGTTAGGCTAATGAAATCGAATTTCCCAGCGATGGCTTTGCTCGTGTAGCCACCGCTAAGGCTCGTTTATAAGTCGTAACCCTCCAAAAATTGTATTCACTTCTGCAAGTCTAGGGTGTAGAATGTGAGATATAATAACAGGAATCTAGGATATTCGAATAGGAGGACGATCTAATATATTTTCTTTGGAAAATTGATATCTTGGACATGGAGTCATGTGTGAATTATGGATTCCAACAATGAAGCTTTTGCAAGAAGTTCAGAATACTCATCTTCGGCTTCCGAATCCCAAATCACTCCACCTCCAACTCCGTAATTAGCTATACCTGTTTCAGTATCAATCCAAACAGTGCGTATTGGTACGTTGAATACAGATTCTTTATTTGGTTTTATAAAACCTATTGCACCACAGTAAACCTCTCTAGCTGAATCCTCCAAGGAAGCAATTTTTTTCATTGTACTAATTTTAGGTGCACCGGTAACAGATCCGCAGGGAAAAAGAGCTTTAAATACATCAGCTAATGTTGTATTTGGCTTGGTTGTTGCTGATACAGTTGATGTCATTTGAAAAACGTTCGGATAACGTTCAATTTCGAATAGGCTCGACACATCAACTGATCCAACTTCTGAAATACGTCCTAAATCATTACGTACTAGATCAACAATCATAAGATTTTCAGCTTGATTTTTCTCGGAATGTTTCAATTGTTTTTCATGCAACATATCTTCTTCTGGCCATCGACCACGTTTATAAGTTCCTTTCATTGGTCGTGTAATTATCTTATTCCCATCCCATCGGAAAAACAATTCAGGGGATGAAGATAGTATTCGGAAGCGATCAATGTTTAAATAAGCTGAGTATTGAGCTTTTTGAGCTTTAGCAAGATTATAGTAATATGAGATATCATCTCCACTAAACTTACTTGTTAATCGAATGGAATAATTCACTTGATATGTTTCCCCGTTAGAAATTGCGTATTTTATTTTGGAGATATTATTATCATAAGTGTTTCTTGGTACATTCGATTTCCATGGTGATACAGAATAATTCGTTTTTTTTCCTGAAAGATAGTTCCCATAGTGAGGCTCTTGATAGACTGCAAACCACAATAAAGGCATTTTGTAATCTTTCTTTACAGTCATGGCAGCGTCAAATGCAGTTGCAGCTTCGTAAGACAAGTAGCCCGCAACATAAAACCCAGATTCCAGAAAATTCTCTACATCTAATAAGGCTTGATTAACTTCATCAATATTATATGTAGAGATCACCTTAATGGGATTAATAAAATAGATTGGTTCATTCTCCCCCTCTTTGTTGGGAAAATCAAAAATTAATAAGTTTTTCAACATATTGTCCCCATTTCAAATCCTTCAAAGTTATTTTGAACTCGCAACTGCAGTAATTTTTTTTTTCAAATTATATATTACTTCCATCTCTATTTCCTTAAGTAATGTACATTTCTCTTGAATACTTTTAACGGACATTGTTCCTGTTAATCTATTTTTTTGCAGAATATTCTTAATTAATCCAGCCAGTGCTGATGAATCAAGTACTTTTTTCACTATATCTTGTTCGTATTGAATAGAATTCAAAAATTTTGAAAACAAAAGCCTTGATCCGTTTAAAATAGAAAATGCATTATCAAGAAGATCGAATATTTCGTCATTGTCTGAAAAATTCTGATCACACTTATTATTTAATATATCGCTAATATTATCAAAGAGATAATAATCATCTTGGTACTTCTGAATAAATAATTGATAATGCTCCATTATTAAATTTATATTTGGCTTGTTAGTTTCCCCATTATCAAAATATATTAAGTATTTTAGGTTAACATCTACATGATCACATGCCTGTCTAATCGTGTGAGAATTGATATATTTATAAAAATCAGGAAGATCATGCACTAAATAACTTTCAGTCTTTGAATTATACTCACAAAGAAGGAATGAATGCGGGGTATGCATTTTTAGATATGACTCACGATATGGAAGAAAGAATTCATCCCCCCAAAGCAAAACAAATTTACCTGACTGTACGAGTTCACATATAACATTCTCTACCTTCTTAAAGCTTTCAAAGCTGATACAATTGTGGTTAACACCTATTAGTGAAAAATCTTCCCTCTGTAGACAATTTGTAGGATACCGGAATCTATTCTTCTTTTGTTTAATAATGATATCATAGATATCCCTAGTGTTCTCCAGTGTATTATAAAATAGCAATTCAATTGGATACCCAAGATGATTTAAATAATTAACAATATGTTGTTTACTACACAATAAATAGGATGCTCCTTCGTACTTTATTATCTTTTTTATCATTGTTTACAGTATTCCTCACTATTCATTTTAGATTTTGGTGCTTCATAAATTGAGCGAACTATTTCATCGATAGTTGTGTCTTGTATTGATAAATCTTTTATTTTGTAAATTGCAGATATATTTGCGATTAGATCAGAGATCTTAATATATTTCGGGTCAAATTTAAACCATAATTTATAGTCGGTTTCCTTGATTAATTCTGCACCTTGAATATGTGTGACAGTTGACTTTTCAAACAAATCAACAACAAGAGTACGGTAGGTACGATTTTCCTCTAAAAACCGATGGATATCACCATCATAGATTTTTTGCCCATTATCGATAATAATGATACGGTTGCAGATATGTATCACATCGTCCATATCATGTGTAGTTAAGATTAATGTCGTCTTTTTTTCTTTATTAATCTGAATTAAAAATTCTCTAATACGTTTCTTTGCAAGCACATCTAAACCAATCGTTGGCTCATCTAAAAACAAAAGCTTAGGTTCATGTAATAGCGCCGCTGCAATATCTCCACGCATCCGTTGACCTAAAGATAATTCCCGAACACGACTATATATAAACTGATCAAGTTCTAATAATTCGATAAAATAATCTAAATTTTTTTTGTAAATCTTCTTTGGAATTTTATAAATATAACTAAGAAATTCAAATGATTCATGTAAAGGTAAATCCCACCATAATTGAGTTCGCTGTCCAAAAACTACGCCGATGTGTTGTGCGTATGCTTTGCGATTCTTGTGAGGATTCATATTTAGAACATTGATTTCACCCGTAGTAGGTACTAGTATTCCAGACATCATCTTAATAGTTGTGGTTTTCCCGGCTCCGTTTGGACCAAGAAAGGCAACCATCTCTCCCTCACTTATTGCAAAAGACATATTACTGACCGCGGTATTATCCGTTCCTTGCTTTGATTTGAAGAACATTCTTTTCTGAGCAGGATAAATTTTATGTATATTTTCAAGTTTAATTATAGGATTCACTTCATGCCTCCCATGTCTATGATCCAGTACTATTATATCTCTTTAAACCATACATCCAAAATAGAATTGCGAGCACTACAAATAAAATGGAAATTACTGGACCAAAATAAATTAGATTTGAGTTAATCGTTATCTCAGAATCAACATCTAAAATTAAAAAACTTGGATAGTAATTAATAAAAGCAATTGGAATAACAAACGTTAGAATGTATTGCAAGGCGACACTAAAAATAGATAACGGGTATTGATGAAAATTAGTGAGAAAATTTAAAAGAATAGCGTTTATTCCTCCTGTTTCAGTTACCCAAAAAGATAAAGTACCTACCATGAGAAATAAAGCAACTTCTATGAAAAATCCAACTAAAATAGTAACAAATGACAATATTATGTTATATATCGACCAAAAATCCCCCATATTGTTGGCCGCAATAATAAAAACAACAAAGCCACCCACAATATAGCCTAACCCACTAATATTAAATTCGGACATAAATAGTTGTGAGAGAAGATTCATGGGTCGAACCAAAAAGCGATCCATTGTGCCCATTCTTACTTTGTTACTGATCGTCCATGTAGCTTGCCCGAACAATAAAAATAGTCCATGTGCCAACCGCCATATGCTATTTATAAATAATAGTTGCCAAATCGTCCATCCATCCAATCCAGACACATTTTTAAGCAAAATAAACAAGGATAGAGCGCTAGTTATAGATAATAAAATCAATCCAAGGATCCCCATCAAGGAGTTCGATATAAATTGAAATTTCGGGCGGATATTCCCCCATTGTAGTATGGTATATATTTTAAACACAGTCTTAAACACCTCTCATTTAACCGCCATACACACTAACCTTACGAGCCGCTTTCCCATATACCCCCACTGAAGTAATAAATAATAAGGCTATCCATATAAGTTGAATACCTAAAGCTAGCCACAATTCATTATTAGAAATTTTTCCAATGTATATACTTGTTGGAACCCCAACCATACAATTAAACAAAGAATATTTGATTAGAAACTGAATTTCTGAAGGAAAGAACCACCATGGAATGATAGTACCTGACAGTATTGAAATGATAGCAATACGACCAAATTCAAATCCCCATATTTCAACAACAAAAAAACTAAATAACCCTATTAGATATAGGACATTAAAACTAATTAAATATGCAAATATTAGACTTATAATAAACCCAACAGTATGGACAAAAGTGGCAGGGGATTGAATCCCCATAAATACAATACAAATAAGAGCTGTTAGGAGTGTAGTAGTGATGAACTTTGCAACCGATTGTCCAATACTTCGACTAAGCAATAACAAATAGATATTAATAGGCTTAGTAAAAAAATTTGTAATTTCTCCACTCCTTACAAGCTGATTTAGATAAAGCCCTGTATTCTCACCTTGATAACTGCCTATTAAAACCCCAATCACTGCATAGGTAACCATATAATTAATAGAAACGTTAGAATAAGAATCCAAATCAGCATAAATCGTTACCCAAAGATAATATAGTACGAAGCAGGTGATCAGCACACTGGTCACATTAGCAAATACTGATGTTTTGTATACGAGTTCATTTCGATATGACGTTTTCATGATACCGATATAAAGCTTCAAGCGCTACTCACCTACTATTCATTTTTCTTACATATTTGTTTTATCTTTGTACGATCTAATTTTCCGGTATTTGTCTTAGGAATATGATCTACAAAATAAAATTTTCTAGGAATTTTATAATTTGAAAAATAAACTTGACAGTATCTTCGAATCTCGCTAGCGACTAATGAAGTTCCTTTCTTAAGTTTGATGTATGACACTGGAACCTCACCCAAAATCTCGTCTTTTTCTCCAACAACAATCACTTCTTCGATTTGATGAATACGACCTAATCCTTCTTCTATTTCCTCGGGATAGACATTGTTACCTCCAACAATAATGATATTTTTCTTCCTACCAACAATATGCAACCGATCATTTTCGTCTAAATAACCTAAATCTCCTGTTCTTAGCCAACCATCTGATATGACCTGCTTGGTTGTGAGAGGATCACGATAGTAACCTTGCATGATATTTCTGCCCTTGACCCAAATCTCACCAATTTTCTGATCTACTTGTCCAACTCCTATTTCTTCCACAATTCGAAGCACAACGCCATCCACTGTATTACCAGAAGAAAGATAGTTATCTGTCCGATTCATCATCGACACACGAGGAGCAGCCTCTGTCAAACCATAAGTTTGAATAAATTGAGCACTAGGAAAATAATACGATGCCTTCATTAAGGTTTCATTATGCAATGCAGCCCCACTAACTACAATAGTTTTTATTTGATCGAAAGGGCTAATAAGAGTACGTTCCATTTCGGTCACGATTGAAATTATCATTGTAGGCACGCAAGAAAAGGCAGAAATCTCAAAACGCCTCATGTAGGTAATCATAGCTCTACTCATTAGCGGGAGCATCACCAAACAAAACTTTGTATTTAAATAGATACAAGAAATAATCTGGGTTACAATAGTTGAACTAAAATGAACTGGCATAGTAATCAAAAAAACATCCGAATGAGTATACGCTATTCTTTCACCGTGACTTATAGCGCTAGACACTACATTATCATGTGACAGCATTACAATTTTGGGCTTATCTGTACTTCCAGAAGTGGAAAGAAGCATAGCTAGTTGCTGTCCATCTTTCGATTTATTTATCGTATCAAATAACAAATCGGTTGTTGGGTTATGAGACATTTTGTCATATGAAATCCAAATTATATTAGTAATAGAAATGTTATTTGTGATTTCCATTCTTGTAGTGATACAAAAACTTACATCACAATTAATAATCATTTGTTCTATTTCAGCGTCTGTTGAGAAATAAGGAATTGGAACAATAACACAATCTAACAAGAACCCTCCAAACAAAGAAAAGATAAAGTACTCTTCATTATTAAGATGCAGCCCAATATGCGTTCCTTTACGAACCCCTTTACTTTTTAGAAACTCCGCCATCTGAATACTCTGTTGTAATATCTGTGAATATGTAAAAGAATGGTTTTCTGTTTGGAATCCAATCTTCATTGGATTTGACTCAGCGGCTTCGGCTAATATATCTTGAATCATATAAATTGTCATTTTTTTATTATAACCCCAATAGTTTCCATTGTTTTTTTAATTGTGGAAAAGTTTTCTCCTATCATCATTTCATCTGGCACACTGATTCCAAACGTGGTTTCGATTTCCACAATAAACTCTACCAACTTGAGTGAATCGATTCCCAACTCCATGATCAAGTTTGTGTCATCTGTTAATTGTTTTTCGTCAACTTCTAGTTCAGAACAACTTACAACTAAATTAACAATTTTACTTTTAAATTCATCCATGTGTCGGTCCCCTTGTTTCATAATGTTATAATGATTATGATATTAAAGAAATGAACGTATTTACTTTACCAGATATAGAATTTTGATCTAGTTTTTGAACCCATTGCACGCTGACACTAGTTATAGATGGCAAACAATCTCTTACAAGCTTCTTTAATTCATTTTCAACTTGCAGATTAGGTTCATGAAGAGGTATTACATTTACCATAATCTCATGCAATTGTGTTTGTACAAACTGAAGTTGAGCAATAGATAAAAATTGTTCCCGATAAAAATGATCAAATATTCTTCGCAGAATTACCGGATTTAAGTTTCCTTGAGTAGTCTTTATAACATCATTAGATCTGCCCTTAATAAGTTCAAGAATCGGGCTATCGGAACCACACATGCAGCTTTTCTTGATAATTTTACCTAAATCGCCGCTTTTATATCGAATAAGTGGCATTGTATAGCATTTTAGACTAGTAAGAATAATCTCTCCGATTTCGCCATCACGTAATTTTTCACCTGTTTCTGTTGAGACTACCTCCACAAATGCATTCTCGATACATATATGCAATTCCCCAAATTGGCACTCATATGCAATAGGGAATAACTCTGATAAACCGTATATATTTGCAATCTTGCATTTAAACGCATCTTCAATCACATTTCTCTGACCATCGAACAAATGCTCTGATCTATTTTCAATTAATTGCACATTAGGCATTTTTATATTTTGCTCTATAATATATTGAGCAAATTGAAATAGGGAGGATGCATATCCCTGTATAATCACTGGTTTGAATTCTTGTATAGCTTTAACATAAAGGGAATACCTTTCTTGATTATGATTGTACAAGGATAGTGCTAGTGATATAGCTCGACCATTATGAAAATGATATTTCAGCGGCTCCTTAATTCGATCAAAATAGACAATAGTTCCACCAAAGGCTTGTTCACTCCACTTACGACGATTTTTAGATATTATAATGCTAGCTTCAGAAAGCTCAGTTTTGGAACGAACATAGCAAATTGGAATTCCTGTTGTGCCCGAAGTATAATACAGACTACAATCCTCTTCATTCGTCCCTTTTGATAATAGTTGAGTATAATCTTTTCGAATATTTTCTTTTTGCAAAAAAGGAACTTTCATAAATTCATCGTAGCTATCAATCGAAGATATACTATTAAATGCCTTTTGGTAATACGATGTATTTTCTTTTGCATGATGAATAAGCAATTTTAATTGTTCTTTGAGTAAATTCCACACAATGTTAACTCCTCTTTAATTTTTTGATAAACCATAACGCGTTTCGATCAATTATATGATCAAGATATCCATTCGCAGCGGAAGCTGCATTTCTAACAAGCTCATTCATCATTGCAAACGAAAAATCTTCATTTTTTTCAATCTGTAGTTTCTTTTGTAAATAATAAGTTCCCGATACACTATACGAACCTACTTTAATTTTTTTACACTTTTCATAAAACCCTTCCAGATCCGAAAGAATTGAATTAATTTTTTCCTGCGCTTTAGAATTATGAATCAAAGTTTTGTATGTCTCAGGTGAATTCAAAAAATTCACAATATTACTTTTGTCTTGAATAAATAGCTTTGTCATTAAAATTAAGTGCAAGTTTTCAATAGGCTTTACTACTACAATGTCTGTGCCCTCCCATATATCTATCAATGTTTGTAAATTCATTTCAACAAAATTCCCAATCAAAATTTTTTGTCCTGTTTCCGTGTATTGAGGAATATCATTTAAATAAATATAAGCATTGGATGTTTCAGTATTTTGTGAGAATGATTTAATTTTAATGTCAGAGTTTATCATCTCTAGTGTTTTTCTAGTGATTTCAACTTCTCCTTCAATTCTTCCTAAAGTCAATATTTCATCTATACCTACACTACTATACTCAATTGCTATTTTAGAGATTAATTCGCATGTTTCAATATAATTGATTTCACCATTTTTATTCATAATTCCCCAAGTACCATCAGCGTTTAATGCTACATTAAAGGGATCCACAGTTATTTTGATATCACCCTTAGGAAATTGTGTTCTTATCATCTTTAGTATTTCTTTCTGATTCAGTAAGACTTGTTCTGAGGACAGATCTCCTCTATTACCAACCGGACGTAGAATTACAGATGTAATCCCATAACTCTTTAATTCTTGAATATATTCGATTGTATTTTCTACAGACCGATAAGGATACTCGGGCATATTTATCATATTCTTAGCAACATTTCCTCGTAAATTGATGTCCACATCAATAGGTTGAGAAAATGTGTTAGGTAAAATTTCAACCTCACATTTACTTGATAATCGTCTGGAAGCAAGTCCATGTCCACTCATAAAAAGAAACTCTTCCTCAGAGTATAGATCTTTTATAATGTTTTCCTTTTTTCCCTGCTTTATTTGTACCAATAAATTCAACTCCTCTGTTTTTTAAAAATTCAACTAAGTAATTAAGACAATAGAGATTAAATAATTCCACAGCTATTTCATTCTTACGGACAGATAAAAAACCGACAAAAAACCGACAAAAAAATAGACTAAATAGTAAAGTCGATCTGGATGTCGGTGATATTATTGTGTCTTTATGGAATTTACTAGGTTAATATACCATGATTACTTGTATTATACAAATAAAAAAGTTTTATTTTTCATAAAATGGTAATTATATTTTTTAATAGTATTACCTCTAAAATTTTTTTCTCTATTATGGTTCATCATCGTAACTTAGAATTTACTTAATAAATACTAAAAAAATAACCACTTTAATATAGAAAAAAAACAAAAACTCATCTATCGTAATTGTTGATGAGATAAACCAGGATAGAATTTTTCGCCTTGTACGATCAGTTTATTAACTAAGTTGTTACGGTCATTGGAGATACAGCCTATTCTGAAAAAGATATTATTTAGTATGCTAATTAAAACGAATTACAATTAGTGTCAAAATTACACCTATTAATTTCACAAGGAATCCGTAAAAAAGAAGATGAATTTGAGTTTAATAAAGATGCGATTATCTACGTTTGTAAAGCTGGGCATATGGCATTTCGTAAGGAGCGTACGGGAACAAAAAATAAAGGAGCAAATCAGCTAGATACCTATTTCTTTGATATTAATACATGCAAACAATGTCCGTTAAATGAGGGTTGTTATAAAGAAGGAGCAAAATCCAAAACCTATTCTATTACTATTAAATCGACGGAACACAGTGACCAGAAAGCTTTTCAAGAAAGTGTTTATTTCAAAGAAAAAGCGAAAGAACGCTATAAAATTGAAGCGAAGAACAACGAGTTAAAGCACAGACACGGGTATGATGTAGCGACTACCTCAGGTCTCGTTGGCATGCTGTTGCAAGGGGCCGTGATCATATTCACTGTTAACCTCAAAAGAATATTGGCGCTTATGAAGTAAGAAGGAATAGGAAATCTATAGAATAGAGGCACTTTTTCATTCAACTCTGAATGAAAAAGCGTCTTTATCCATTTAAATTCAATTCACAAATTTAAAAACGTAATTTTTTCATTGGCTTCCTATGCAACAAGTGTCTTAAATGTAGATGAAGGACGTATTCTAGCCATTATCCCACTGAAGATATGGAATTTAATTTTGTGCTCATGAGTGTGCTATGATTAAAAATATTTTCATAGTCCATATTCTATTAATACCTTTTACAACGATCAATTTTGAAGGTTATTTAATGGGCCATATCCCCATTCTGTCTAATATCATCTGCACACTATTTTTTTATTAATGTGGTTTTTTGGGGGATTTTATACGAGTTACTATGGACATCTCTCCACACTATTTTTGAATAGTAGTACAATATATTAGCATATCGCTATTATTATATTGTCATATACAATAGAATGGCTTCTTATATTTATTCCCACTGGAATTATTTTTCTCGGTCCTTATATGGTTTAAGTTTTTTCTGTATACTTTTTCATACTTTGGTTTTACCTTGGCATGCCTACTAATCACTTTAGTAGGAAAAAAATAAAAGAGCAGTAATTAGAAGTATAAAGACATTATTTTAATACTATGAACCTTATCATAATCACGAGCCGCATATGAAACCAGGTGACTGATGATCTTTTTACTTTATTCGCTATACTCTTGTACATAATCTGATCATTATATACGATTTTACAGTTTACATATTATAAACAGCTCATCAGTCACCTAACTTACAGTCCAAATTGCAATTCTTTTGCTCTGTTACGAAACTGTTGTAACGCTGCGCTATATTTCGGTTCATCAATTACATTATTGCGTTCACCAGAATCAACTGCCAAATCAAACAGTACTTCCGGCATTTGCTCACCATAATATTGATACTTTAGATGGTCATATTTTATCATCAAGTTTGTGCCGCCAAATTGTGATATCGATTCATTCGTCCAATCAACCGCACTTTTTTCGTCTGCTTTTGCCATTAATGGAACTAAACTACGACTATCTAGCCCTTCTGGCACGACTGAATCAGATAGATCGCATAATGTTGCAAATAAATCACATAGGTTTACATTTTCATCTACTTTACTTGCTTTAAAATGCTTCGGATAACGAATAAATAAAGGTACTCTAACGCTTGCTTCATAAAACTTTTGCTTTTCCCATATGCCGTGCTGTCCCAACATTTCCCCATGATCACTTGTATAAATAATAATCCAATCATCGATATTTTGACCAACCTGAGCTAGTGCAGTAATGATTTGCCCATAAAAGTCATCAATCGTTTCAATCATGCCATAATAAGCAGCAGTCGCTCTTCTTACTTCTCGCTTCGTAATATCTACCCCCGGTTGTACTTGTCTTTGTTGCAAAAAGGGATGATTACTTACTTGTTCGTCCATATACGGTTCTACTCTATTTAAATAGTAATTAAACTTTTCTTCGCTCGTCAAATAAGGATAGTGTGGCTGTAGTAGACTTACTTTTAGCAACAATGGGTTCGTTTTTTCTCGATCATAGTAGGGACTATTGAAATAATCTTCGATAAATTGTTTTGCCCCAGCAACAGCATATTCATCATGGCTAATACAAGGTCCTCGTCCAACACCAGCTCTGGCAATTTCTTTTGCTTCACTCCATTTTTGCAAGTTTCCCCGCTTCGGTTGCTTTTCTTGTACTTGCTGCTCCTGATCCAATCGTCCTGTTACAAAGCGCTCATCTACATGCATGTCTCCACTAATTCTTCTCGTCCATCCTTGCATTTGATCAACGCCCATATGATGCAACTTTCCACTAACTACCGTCTGATAGCCATACTGAGCAAGTCGACGAGCAAATGTCATATAGCCAGGGGTCAAATCTTGCCCGTATCGCTCCACCCCACAATGTCTAGGAAACTGTCCAGCCATCATACACTGTCTTGCAGGTATACAAATGGGAGAAGGCGTATAAGCATTTTGAAACAAAACTGCCTCTGCTGCTAATTTATCTAACACTGGAGTTCTAACGATTTTGTTTCCTGCAAAACCAGCGATATCCGCTCGATGTTCGTCACTCATTAAAAATAATATATTGGGCTTCTTCCCTTTTAGATTAGTTACCATCTCACTCTTTCCTTTCCATTACTGTTGTGAAAATTGCCTATATTGTCCCGGTGTAACTCCTTCATACTTTTTAAAAATTCGATTAAAATACGTCGCTTGATATCCACTTAGAACAGCTATTTCTTGAATAGAGTGCCTAGAGTTTTGCAACAGTTCTTTCGATTTCTCTAATCGAAAACGCGTGACATAATCTACAAAATTATAACCTGTCGTTTTTTTGAATAATCTACTGAGCGTAAGGGGGCTGACCATTATTTGATCTGCACACAATTCCAGTGACAATGAAGTATCTGCATAATTCGACTCCACATAAGTAATGATAGACGCTATCTGTTCTTTCACTGATTGCTCTATGTGACTTTTTGTTCCTTGCAGTTCCTTAATAAAAGGTGCAATAATATGTTTCGTAAACCAACTAACAATGTCTGGCGTGTCCTTTAAAGTAGAAAGTTGCTCATATAAATCTGCATCTGCATGCAAACGATAAGGATCGAAACCGCCTTTCAAAAAGCCATATCGTAAATTGCCTAGTAATTGCTGTATTCCTTGATGAAATAAAAATTGTTTGCCATTGCTACTAATTAACTCATCACAAAATTGCTCTAATAGCCGCGTTGCCAGTATATTATCCATCGCATAAATGGCTTGTAACAACTTGTTTTCTGTTGAAAATGGATACGATAGTACGATATCATGATTATTAAAACTTTCTTGTACAATTAATACTTGATTGCCACCACTCGCTTCTCGATAGTTAAGCCGACGATTTGCCTCAGCAAAAACTTGCGGTAATAAAGAAATATTTTCTACTGTCCGACTCAAAACAGCCGTAACATCCAACTGCAATAATTGGTGTAAATCATTAGTTAACTGGTACGTTAATTGTTTGCTACTGTTTTTCTGATAGGCTTGCATCTCTTCATGGTTATGACGTTTATCCTCTATTTTTTCAACAATTAATATAGCCAAAGATAAATTTTGAAAGTTGACTACTTCAATCTGATCCACTTTTTGTTTGCAAGACTCTTCCGCTATATTGGCAGCTGCAAAAGTAAATAACTGAATATCTTTTTCGCTATATTGATTGGCTCGTGAAGATATTCCTGTTAATTGAATAATGATGATCGTATACTGATGAGTATCTACTTCCCAATCTAAATTGGTCATCTTCTCTCTCAATTCAACTTCATTAAACATATAGAAATTTCCTTGTAATAACTGCAGTAAAAATGAATTTCTCATAAACGCTCTATTATTATTCACACTCTCTTGTAGAAACGTACTATGTTCATATAACTGATTCCAACTAGCTCTTATTTGTGCTATAACATCGATAGAACTATTCTGTTCTCCTACTTTTTTATCTGTAGTTACCAATTTCCATATACTATGAATCGGCTGATACAATCGATTAGATGCCAAAACTGCAAGTATAACCATCACCAACCATGCAATTAAACTAATGATAAATATAAATTTGGCTAAAAATATTACCGGTGATAATAGATCTTTCATAGGAACTACCGAAACAAAATTCCACTCGCCACCTGGACGGGGAAATGAAAAGTTAATAAAAGAATAGTTTTCTTCATTTTTTCTTAATACAGAGGGCTCTGCTATTAATCCTGATTTACCCACCCAATTATCCAGCGCTAACTGCGTCCAATATGTATCATTGTCTTGATTTGCTTCTAAACTACCACCTGATTGTATGACTCCTCCTTGTTTATCAACGATATAAGATAGCCCGGACATAGAATTACTTCCTATTAAAGATGCTACCCGTTCTTGATCTAGTACAGTGACTAGTAACGCATGAGGTTCGTTAGTGTCGCTAGATAATTTATAAATAAAAGCAATATCAGTACAATTTTGCTGGCAAACCCACCGATCACTTAATGCCCATACAGCAGATTGATTTCCGTTTAACCACTTAGCATATTGCTCTTGCTCTCCCCCATATAACTTTTCCAAACCACCATCTTCCGATAATAAAACACCAGCTGTATGTTCATATAAAAACACTTGCTTTACGATAGGACTAACACCTTTAATCAGTAATAAACTATTAAACACTTTTCGAATGTACTCGTAGTTATATTCATCTGCCAAAATGCGAAGATCGCTTCCGAACTCTGTATGAAATGCCCATTGTATAATCATTTTCTCTAAGTGAGAAAAAAAATCATCCATTCTTTGCACAGTTAATTGCACCTCTGATTGATGTGAACGCATCACAGTCTTTTCAATTTGCTCTGTACCAATGAAGTAGACACCTAATGATGCAATCATTAGTGGGAGACAAGTGATAGATAAAATAAGGAACAAGCTTCTTCTAAAAAAGTGATGTTTGAATTGCTTCCGTAAGCTATTCCAGCTATTTACCATCCTCTTCCCTCCCTTTCTTTGTTCCATTACTTATTACGTTGCTGATAATCCTCGTTTATTTCAGTAATGATTCGCAAATATTGTTCGTCTTTTTGCAAACTTTCTACAAATTTATCCCATGTCTCTATTGGTTCACGTCCCATCATAACTTTCACTTTCATATCTTGGATTTTTTTATCATAATCTTTGCCGACTTTTACATAGGTATCGGAATGAAGACCTACAGCTGGACTAGCGATACTAATTTTTGCCATCTCGTCAATGATCTGCTTGTTGCGTTCTAAAAAGTCTTTTGGAATCCCTGTTTGATAAGCTCGTTCGTACGGATCTAAATTTGAAAATAGATGTCCGAAGCCACCCACATTATCTGCGATAGCTTGTTCTGTTGGTACAATTATCCCTTCTTCTATGTTGTAATGAGTTCCTTCAAATCCAAAACTTGCTAAATTGGCTCCCGCTTCTGTCGCTCCATAATCCATAAACTGCAAAATCTTTTTCATTTTTTGTTCTGATACTTTTTTAGGAATCAAATACATGCCATAGAAACCTGGTGCTTTTCCTACATACTTTCCATGTGGTCCCTCCAAAGCGATTAATGGTATAATATCTGCATCTGGATTAGACTTACGCATTTGTCCTGTTAACAACCAGGAAGGTTTAACTGCAGCAGCAAACGCACCCGCTTTATTCGTCGTAATCATTTCTCTTACTTGTGACTGTTTTAATGTTGGAAAGTCTGGCGAAATAAGACCTTCAGCAAAAGCATCTTTCAACCACAATAACGCTTGTTTTGTATCCGCTGTCATTGTTGTATCTATTAATTCATCATTTACCAATTTCCATCTACCATTCGCCCCATTAAATACATCTTCCACCCAGCCAAAATTACCCATCCCATCTAGACTTACTAAACCGGTAAAACCTAACGTATCTTGCTTATTATTTTGATCAGGATCTTGAAATGTAAAAGCTTTTAACACTTCATAAAATTCATCCATCGTTTGTGGCATTGGCAATTGTAATTGATCTAACCAATCTTTGCGGATTAATGGAAGTCCTGAATCACCTTCCAAAGGTCTAACACGTGGAATACCATAATTTTTCCCTTTAAATTTTACATTTTCCCAAGACTCTGTCGGAAACTTACTTAAGTTATCATAATCTTTTATATAATCTGTCAGGTCCCAAAATGCCCCTTGTGCTGACATCATTTTCACCTGCGGATGAAACGGATCTAACACAAGCATCAAATCAGGAATATCTCCCGATGCTAACGTAACATTGGCTTTATCCACATAATTATTGGAAGATATCCATGTAATGTTTAACTTTGTATTGGTGTTTTTTTCAATTTCCAATTTAATGGGATCGTTATCTTCAATCGGTTCAGGCGTAAAAAATACGGTCATAATATTGATCTCTGTTGCTGGTTCATTTTCAACTTGCTTACTTTCTTCAACTTGTTGTTTTCCCGTATTAGTAGCTGTCTCAGTTGCCTTAGTCGCTTCCTCTTCCTTATTCACTTTCTCTGTAGTAGAGGTACTACCACAAGCCGAAATAATCATGGCAAAAACTAATATTAGTATACCAAGTATATTATTTTTTTTGAACGCTTTCATCCCCAATTTCCCCCAATTCATTATAGTGTACAACCTATCCTTTTATAGAACCAACCATTGCTCCTTTAGCAAAATGCTTTTGTAAAAATGGATATACAAGTAAAATTGGTACAGTAGCAATAACGACAGCAGCCATTTTCAACGTTTCTGGAGGCATATGCTGCTCTGCTGCTAATTCTAATGCCACGCTACCACCAGCAGATGTGGAAGCATCAATTAACATGTTTTGCAATAACATTTGCAATGGCCATTTTGCATGGTCATTAATGTACAGAACAGCATGAAAAAAAGTATTCCAGTACCCTACTGCATAAAATAAACCAAAGGCAGCCATAGCTGGCAATGACAGCGGAATAATTATTTTGGTCCACGTCGTAATTTCATTACAACCATCGATAGCAGCAGCTTCCTCTAAACTATCTGGAATACTCTCATAAAACCCTCTCATTAACAAAACATACCAGCCACTCGTCATTACTGGAATAATGAGTGCCCAAATACTATTTATTAATCCTAGCTCTCGTACTAACAAATAATTAGGAATAATACCTGGCTGGAACAACGTTGTTAAAAGGACTGCTAACATTATGACACGCCGACCTTTCAATCGCTTTCGAGAAATCGTGTAAGCAAAACTAGATGTAATCAGTAAGGATATTGCTGTTCCTACTAACGTTAAAAAAACACTTACCCCAGTAGCATTAATAAAGGACTTCGTTGATAACAAATAACGATACGACAATATGCTCCACTTCTCAGGAAAAAGCACAAAACCTTTGCTCATAAATTCATCCGGATGAGTAAATGAAACGATAAACACATAATATAAAGGAAATAATGTGACTAATCCTATTATCGCTAATACTCCTCCATTAACAATCGGAAATAAGTGTTGTCTCCACCTGTAACTCATCGTTAGTACACCCCATCCTCACCTAGCCGTTTAGACAGCTTATTAGCTACAATAACCAAAACTAATCCCACTACTGATTTAAACAAGCCAATTGCAGTACTATAACTAAACTGACCTTGCTTGATTCCTGTCCGGAAAACGTACGTATCAAACACATCTGCAACTTCAGATACTGCTCCATTCATCATCAAATATACTTGTTCAAAGCCCACATCCATAATGTGACCTAATCGTAAAATCAATAAGATAATAATTACACTACGTATACCTGGCAATGTAATATGCCACATCTGTCTAAATTTACCCGCACCATCCATTTTCGCTGCTTCATACAATTGTGGATCTACGTTGGACATCGCTGCCAAAAATAAAATAGTCCCCCAACCAGCATCTTTCCAAATCGATTGAACAGTAAGTAATAACCAAAAGTAATTCGGATTCGTCAAAAAATCAATACCATTAAACCCCATCGACACTAGCAACTTGTTCACAATACCTTCAGAATGAGATAACAAAAGAAAGGTAATACCAGCGATAATAACCCAAGATAAAAAGTGCGGCATATAAATGATCGTTTGAATCGTTCGTTTGTAAGCTTTGTTCCGTACTTCATTCAACATTAAAGATAATATAATAGGCAATGGAAAATAAAGCACCAAACTCAATACATTAATAGCTAACGTATTTCGGAAAATAATAAGAAAATCTGGGTTGTTAAAAAATCGTTTAAAATGTTCTAGCCCCACCCACGGACTATCTAAAAATCCTACATAAGGTGAAAATTCTTGAAAAGAAATAGTGATCCCCCACATGGGCACATACTTAAAAATGATGAAAAACAATATGCCCGGTAAAGCTAATAAATACAACCTTCGATCCCGATATAGCGCTTTCAATTATTCCCACCCCTCATCTGTTTGTTGGATTTTATCATATAGCATACCTTCCACATTGATCAATATCACTTTTTTTCATCGTTATACTTTAGATCTTTCCGTACAAATGGCACGTAAAAAATACTCGTTGGATTCCACCGAGTATTAATTGCGCAAACTATTATAGAAAAAAACATTCGTTTTTTTCTTTCCCCTATCCTTTTCATCCATTAATATCGTATCCCCATCGCTCACCAATTCAGATAACTGCCGCATACTGTACTAATTTAAGTACAATATCTGCTGAGCGAATGGGATACGACAATAAAGATAAGTATTAGAATTTATTCTGTCGTTTCTTTACTGTCGTTATTACTATAGCTTTTTTAATTCGTCCATCATAGCTCGACGATTACTATAAGCAGTTTTCCAACGACTCACCAGCTGTACTACTTTTTCTTGTCCATCTGGATATTTTTTCATTTTTCTCAAAATAGCTACGATTTGCTGATAGGTTTTCCGATCTGACGTATAGCTTGCCATTTCTTCAACAACTTCTTCATATTTTTTCAACAAAAGTTCTGGATATAATTTTCGCAACTTTTTTTCATATGTTTGTAGCTTATAAATTCCAGGAGAATCTAATACCACTTGCAACAACCGATCGTACAGTCCTTCTAACTCGTACAATTTATCAACATAAGCATAGGATCGAGTATTTTCAAAAACTTGCTCCCTCTTTTCGACCCACTGTTCATCGTTATAAATGGCTTTCAGTTCCTTATATAGCTCTAAATCATCCACTTTATAACTAAGCACTAATAACCAAAGCTCTTTTTCATAGGCTGCTTGTCTTCCTAATTTCTGATACAAACTTTTTAATTGCAAACTATAGTCTGCCACAAGTCCACTTTTATCTTTGTCAACTATCTTACCTTCCTCTAATAGATGAACAGCCTCATCATAGCGTTTCCTCTTTATACAACTTTGGATGTAGTATTTCCTAACCGTGCTTATTGCTATATTTTGTTCACAAAAATGATCGATAGTCGTTTGTTTTTCATTCAACTGCTCCATCACGGTAATCTGTAACATTGCCCATTTCCCCATCAAATACTGACGTGACCAGCCCTCTTTCTTTTGCTGATATATAGCCAATTTAGTTACCGTAAATGTATGTTTTAGAGCCAAAAATTCCTTTTCTATAAAATTTGCAAATAAAATCTGTTCGATGTATTCTTCCATATAATCATTTTCCAATGTACCCAACTGCTCATAAAACCATTGAAATATCGCTCTCTTGTCATTCAAACTACACTCAGCTACTATTGCTTGCCATAATTCCAAACACGTTTCAGCGATAATTCCAATTCCACCATCTGAGTCATCCATCGCTTGATTATCGACTTTGATAAATATATAATTCGTTAGTTCAAACGCTTCTTTATATAGCTTACTTTTCACCATGATATTCACATCTTCATCTAAAAATTGTTGCAGTTCATCTATAAATTCACTAGCGCTATAATAATCAATAAAACCATGTCGATCACGATGCATGTTGAATATTTGATCGATTTGCCGTTTATAGCGGTTGAAATCGGTAGAAGTTATTATACTCGAACTAAATGTTTTGAAGCGATTAATCAGCTTTTCGTCTTGTTCTAACAAATGGATAACAAAGTCACGAACGTTTGTCTCCTCCGCTTCTCTAACGAGTCTACTAATATCCTCTTTTTTCGGAAGTATAGAATCTCTTTCCATCGTTGTCAGCCCTACTTTATGCTCTTCTACATAATATAAGGTAGCTGCCATATGTTTGCAGTAATTACCGTCAGCAGCATAGGGACAATCACAGTTCATATCTTTCATTTCATCTGCTACTATTTCTATAAACACCTCATAATCATCGCTTCCCATCACCGTTGCCTGTAGCTTATTTCCATTGATCTGCACATCATGAACTAAATCATGATCAAAGTAATCAAATCCTCTTTGCAAAATATGCGTGGGAAACAAATCTTTCCATTTCATGGCGCAGTACCTCCTTCCTATTTCTACTTGTAAGTAATTTTATTATATTACTTTTCGATTAAGTATTCTTTTATAAAACACACATAGTAATATTATCAATAGTAATGAAGCGAGTATTTGAACAATAGGGGAATCGAATATCATGGCATGGACAAAAACAGATGCTGTGTCCCTCAATGCAGATACAAACATAATACTACAAAAGATTATAACAAGAATAATATTAGTTACCCAGCCATACCAAGATTTTTGTATACTTACTAATGTATGAAGAAATATCTGACATAAAAATAAAAAGACAAACTATTGTAAAAAAGCAAACGCTATTCCATGCTCCATCCATCCAATAACATCCATTAAATTTCCAAACACATATTTGAAACTAAGCAAAGCATCTATAGTAAAGTATGTAATCAAATTCAGTATAGAGACAACTCCAGCAATGATACTGTAATTCATTAAACTCCCATAAAAGAAATCCTTCTTCTGCCCATTCAAATTCATTATTCGCTCAAAATGATGACCAGCTATGAAAATTGGTGCTAAAATAACGATAAGATAACTATAATTCGCAAACGATATCTTTTCAGATCCTCCATAATTCCAATTAAAGTAGTAACCGCCAACTAAGTCAATAAAACTGAACATCAACGCTAAAATCGTCAGAAAATAAGCAATTTTCATCTGGTTAAAGTTAATTTTAGCAACAACCCATGCTCTCTTTAACTCCTTATTCATACAAGATCACGTCCGACAAGGTTTACGAAAAAATCATGTAAACTGACAGTACGCAGTTGCACATTTCCCTGTACTCTTACACGTTTGTCAAAAATATATGCTGTAGAAAACCCAGCAAACGATACTTCATTTATAACATTCAAACTTGATACTGCTGCTCTAACATCTTTACTTGCTCTCGTAATGGCATCAAATTCCTCAACATCAGCTTGAAAAAGTAATTTCCCATCGTCGATTATTATGAAGTGCTGTGCTATTTTCACAATTTCATCTAAAAATAGCTTTCTTGTAGTAGTTCATAAAATTGAACACGCATCAATGGGTCAAGAGCAAGAACTGGCTCATCAAGTAGAATTATTTTTGCATCACTGGCGAGATATCCATTCCACTGCATCTAGTAAATTTTCTGCAATATAATCTGGACTAGTTTCTAACCAATTTGATCTGTATTGACCTAGTGATTCATTCCCCCACCCTGTCCGAACTAATATTTTCATTGCATTAACCCTATGAGCAGCTAACATATCTGTGTCGCCAACATCACCTATTACCACGCATTTGTTCAAATCTAAATTATATTTTCTAGCAGCTTCAAGAAGCATTCCTATGTTAGGTTTCCTGCATATGCAGTTTTCATTTATTTCATGGGGACAAATGAAGGAATCGTCAAATCCAAACGTTCTAAACTGTTTTTCGAACTCTTCATAAGTAGCATCACCTCTAGAAATACGGTATTGATTAGTAAAAGCAAAAACCTTCATTCTAAATGATTTAAGTTTTTGTATTGCTTCCAATGTAAATGGGAACAAACTAAAATTATTAGGATGAATAAAATGCCCTGTTCCCCCTATTGTTCCGTCTCGATCTATAAAAACAGCTTCAATTGAAGATTTCATTTATTTCCCTCCAACGTTTCTATTCCTTTAGATGAACCAATTGGAATGACAGTTTATAATATCCGAAGGCTGGTACAACAGAAGAAAGAATATTCATTTTACTTTATTTTCACGTTTTATAAAAAGGGGTATGGTAGCCGATTTATAGGCGGAATCAACTTGTATAAATACAAAAATATCCCCTTCGCGTAATAGCAGCAATTCAGACAACTGCCGCATACTGTACTAATTAAAGTACTGTATTTGCTGAGCGAAGGGGATATCCTATGAAAGACTAGCTGTTAAGCCATTTGATATTGCGCTTCATGAAGTTTACGGTATAGTCCATCGTTGGCTAATAGCTCCTGGTGGCTACCTTCCTCGACAATACCAGCTTCTGTAACGACAACAATCCGATCTGCATTTTTAATCGTCGCCAAACGGTGAGCGATAACTAACGTTGTTCTACCTGTGGATAGTTCTGCTAATGATTGTTGGATTGCCGCTTCCGTTGCTGTATCAAGCGCAGAAGTAGCTTCGTCCAAAATTAAGATCGGTGGGTTTTTCAAAAACATTCGAGCAATTGCCAAACGTTGTTTTTGACCACCGGACAATTTCACGCCACGTTCACCAATAATCGTATCCATACCTTCTGGCATTTGGCGAATCGTTTCTTCTAACGAAGCTCGACGTGCCGCATCCCATATTTGTTCATCTGTTGCTTTCAAATCACCATAAGCGATATTTTGCCGAATTGTACCAGCAAACAAAAAAACATCCTGCTGTACAATCCCGATATTTTTACGTAGCGATTTTAAAGTTAACTGACGAATATCGTTTCCGTCAATCGTTATACTGCCACCTGTCACATCGTAAAAACGAGGTAACAGACTACAGATCGTTGTTTTCCCTGCACCGGATGGACCAACAAAAGCTATCGTTTCCCCTGGTTTTACCGTTAAATTCAAATCTCGTAAAATCGGACGATCCGCTTCATAGCCGAACTGTACATGATTAAAACGAATGTCACCACGCAGCTCGTCTACTGCTTTGGCATCTTTGGCATCTTGAATATCTGGTTCCGTATCAATAACTTCCAAGTAACGCTTAAAGCCAGCAAATCCTTTCGGATAACTTTCAATAACCGCGTTAATTTTTTCAATTGGTTTGAAGAAGATATTAGATAGCAATATAAACGCCATAAATTCCCCTAACTCAATTCTACCATCAATGAAAAACCAAGCACCACAGACCATAACGAAAATGGTAATCAGTCTCATTAACATATAGTTAATAGAAATACTTTTTGCCATTGTCTTATAAGCAGACAATTTCGTTTCTCGGAAATTCGCATTATCTACTTCAAATAATTCCTTCTCATGTTCTTCGTTAGCAAACGATTGAACTACGCGAATACCACCAACGTTTTCTTCAATTCGAGCATTAAAGCTACCTACATTACCAAACAAACGACGATAGGTTTTGGTCATTTTTCCACCAAATATAATAATGAGCCACGCCATAATCGGTACTATGATAAATGTAATTAAAGCAAGTTCTAAGTTAATCTGTGCCATTAAAGCAAAGGAACCTAACAATGTCATTACCGCAATAAACGCATCTTCTGGACCATGATGGGCTAATTCCCCAATTTCATTCAAATCATTGGTTACTCGGCCTACCAAATGACCCGTCTTATTATTATCGTAGAAGCGAAACGACAATTTTTGATAATGATCGAATAACTTCCGCCGCATATCCGTCTCGATATTAACACCAAGCATATGTCCCCAATACGTAACAACATAATTCAATACTGTATTCAGCGCATAAATAATTAATAGCCCAATACTTGCACAAATAATAATGTTCCAATTACCCTTCGGTAGTAAATCATCAATAAATGTACGGATCGCCATAGGAAATGCTAACTCGAGCAATCCTGCAACTACCGCACTACAGAAATCTAACAAAAACAAACCTTTATATGGTTTGTAGTAAGCAAAAAAACGACGCAACATGTACAAAAAATCTCCCTTCTAATAACGAAGGCTTCATTTGTCTACAACTAAACATGGTCTCCTGCATAAAAGCTGTCTGACTAATGAGATTACCACTGTCTTCTTCCTTATATTGTTTAGACGGAGAGCTGCCAGTTGCTTCGCAAATGTAGCCCAAAGTATCTATCTTTTTTTATAATAGTAACTACTTACTTGCAGCACGCTCGAATAGTAGCTACTTAACAAATAAGGTCACCTCCAACACGATGATTATTACTTTATCTGGAAGCTTACCCCAGAATAATTAGCTCGCTACGTATATCAATGTATATGACCACCTACATACTGTCAATCTATTTTTGCTACTGTTATAATAAGAATGATGAAAATAGATGGATGTGATATAGTTCATGAATTTACAAGAGATCGACAATAAAACGTTAGAACAGTTAAGAGCAGATCATGCCGATATTGCTGTATTACTGACTTCACCGTTTTGTGGCACATGCCAAGTTGCCGAGAAAATGTTAACTGTTGTTCAAGCTGCGAAACCTACTTATTCCCTATATAAAATTAATGCTAACTTTATCGCACAACAATTAGAACAGTGGCAAATTACTACCGTCCCCGCACTACTTATATTTAAACAAGGAAATTTACACGAAACATTATTGACCATGTATTCTGTTTCTTATTTGTATGAGAAGCTACAATAAGCAAGTAGTGCTACTTCCAAATACCAAGCAACATCATCTCAGCAAGAAATATTAGATTGGATACTAGCTATTTACACAATTATACGAACTTAACTTACTTCAACCATCAGCATATGACCGTTTATACGTTTTTTCATACAAAGCTTTCATTACAGCCGACTTTACATGACCGTTTATACGTTTTTTCCTACAAAGCCTTCATTACGGCCGACTTTACATGACCGTTTATACGATTTTTCCTACAAAGCCTTCATTACAGCCAACTTTACATGACTGTTTATACGTTTTTTCCTATAAACTTCTCCTGTTGCGTCATGTCATCTGCACAATCTCTTGTGAAAAGACGATTTTATGTCTATTTTTCACAATTAAACAAAGGGAGCGTTCAGCAGTCAGTTTTCACTGACTTGCTGTACACCCCCTACTTTTTAAACTATAGTTATTTTCTCACCCATTTATCATCTATCTCTTTAATCTCTTTTAATGCTTTCGCACCTATTTCTTGAATTTTTTCTTCAGAAAGACCTAATTTCGCTAATAATACAACTCTATCACTTGGAATAAACGTAATTGCTTGTCCAGCTATTTTAATATTGTCTTGCGCCGTTGATAAGTTTTTCACTGAATCAGAATCCAAATATTTAATCAAATCTTTGACTGCTAATTTCTCTGCTTCAACAAATGTCCGGAATGTTTTTAGGTAATTCTTCTCATCTTCCGTGTTCCCATAGTTGAAAGATCTAGTTGCAGCAGAGATGACGCTGTCAAATTCTTTCGCAAAATTATAAAAATCCAATTTACCGATCAGTCCATCAGCATAACCATCGATATAGTGCACGAATGCTTTATGATGATTGTAAAGTACTAAATAGTCTTCCCATGACTCTTTATCAAACGCTAATCCTTGCTCCTTTAACTCTTCAGGAGAAGCTACTACTTGTTCTGTCTGTTGATCTGGATCTGTTTTCTGATTTGCATTATTCAAACCAATTACTAAAATAAGTAAAAAAATAAAAGCGATGACTAGAGGTAAGTTTCTTTTACGCTTTTTTTTAGGAGGAGGTATATAACCGTACCCACTATTAGTATTTATTTTTTCTGTTGTACCCATTCCACCAGCAGTTTGCTGTTGTCCCGTTTTCATACCACAATTAGGACAAAACGCTATTCCCTCATTGTTCTTCGTTCCACAGCTTGAGCAAAACAATTTAATCACCCTTCTTACATACGTATTATATTTTTATTATTATTGCAAACTATAGTTTATACCAGTAATTCTTCTTTTTCATTGTCATATTTCCACTTTTTGTTTTCTCTTTTTGTCTATTTAACAGTTAAAATGACTATTCATGTCATGTAATAGCTTTAAATATGGATTGACACGACAAAGATACCCAAAACTTCAACAGAAGCTCTGGGTATATTCATACTCAAACTAATCTCCTTGTTTACTATTACCCGCCTGCTGTTCTCTGTATTTACCGGGAGTAATATTTTCCATTTTGCGGAATGCGCGGATAAAGTTTTGGGCGTTAATAAAGCCTAGTTTCGTTGCTACTTCAGAAACTTTCCAATCGGTGTCTCGTAGCCATCGCTTTGCTAGATTCATCCGATATTCCATTAAATAGTCACTGAAGGTCACCCCCGTATGGTTGCGAAATATTCTACTAATATAGTAGGGATGGTAATTAAGAGTCGTAGCACATTTTTCTAACGTAATGTCTACTCCTTGGTTTTGGTCGATTATTTGTTTTACTGCCAGCACTATTTCTTCATATTGTGTCACTTTCATCGCTTCAAGTGTGGTGACGATTGGCTTTATGACATGCGTAATAAACCATTGTTCGATATCTTTTTTGTTACTTAATTCGAGCAATTGTTGAATCAATGACTTCTCACTGAGCTTCGAAAAGGTAGTATGCTTCTGTTCTTCCGGAACAATGTTCATAATGGCAACTAACAATCTAACAATCATCACTTCATATTGCTTCACTGATTGCTCTTTCGAAATGGAGGTCAATATTTCCTGTAATGCTCGTTCACTTCCATCCATATCTAACGCTTGAATCGAATCGATTAACAATTTTTCTGTCTGAACAGGATAAAGATAGCTTTCTTCTACAACCGCTGTTAACTGATCTGTATAGTAAATAATGGCTGATTGCTCCACAAACACCCGTTGTCGAAGCGCATAAGTTGCCTCCCGATAAGCTACCGCTGCATCAATCAAACGAGTAAACTCTCGACCTACTCCTATACTAATAGGTAATTCCAAATAGTATAGTACAGCTTTCTGGATTTGTTTCAGCAACGTATCCAGTTGTTCTTGTAGCTGCTCTCTATCACTATTTCCACCAAAAATAACTACAATTCGCTCCTCCAATAAAAGAGGCTGAAACCGATGGTTTTCTCTAGTTAAATCGGACACAATGTTACTAACTGCAAATAACAGTAAATCACGATCTTTGGAATCATATTTAGTTTCAGAAAACGCATCAATTTGTACGACGAAAACACGGAGCGATTGCCATGTAACTGCTGATTTAAGTTCAGCTAACTGTTCTTGTATTTGCTTTTCCGTCCATTCTCCCTGCAACAACCGAATTAAAAACAAATAGGTCAGCTGAGGAATTTGCTGTTGTAATTTATCATTGATTTGTTGCTGTGACTGTTGTAGTTGCTGTATCGCTTGTCCAATGAGTGCAATATCATCTTTACTTTGTTGCTTTGTCGTCGCAGTAGTCATTTGACGTAACTGTTTGATAGGACGATATATACTTCTCGCGCCAATAAATGCAATCGTTACTATCGCTACAACTATAATAATAATTAACATACCAGTCATCCAACCAATATCACGTGATTCTTTTTTTAGTGTTGCCAGGGAAACGGTAGAAACGTATGTCCAGTCATTATAATCCGAATGAATATAAGTTGTTGCTTCTTTCTCATTATAGTATTGTACTATTTCATTTTGCCGCAGTAACAAATCGTCTGACTCTATATCAAACACTTGTCCAACTACACTTGCATCAGAGTGAGCAATAATTCGTTGATCACGATCCAGTATAAAAAAATTACCTAACTCACTGTTCTCAATAACAAATTGATTTAACGTGTAGGCGGGCATCTGCACAATGACTAAGCCATCTTTTGCATTGGACTGTAAAGGTACACTTTTCACCAAATTCACTATGTAGTTTTCATTCTCTTTTTCAGTTTTCCATAAACTATATTGCTTTAACCCTCGATACTCTTCCATCCAACTTGTCGATAATAGATCAGCATCTACTCGATACACACCATCTCTAGTTAATACCCATCCTTGTTTAAAATTGACCAGGGAAACACGCTGCACACCGACTGCTAGCGTTTGCAAGTAACTTAAGTCTGCTTGAATTAAATTTGCCTGCTGAAAATGAGTCGCTTCCATGGGAGATTCCATCGCACTTGTCACTGCTGAAGAACTTGCAAACTGCGTTAATAAATGATCAATATTACGTAGTTTTTGTTCTACTTGTGTAAACATTTGTAATAACAATTGTCCATTGCCTTGCTGTACTTTCTTTTCAATCATTTGCGTTGCTTTAAAGTAGGAAAACGTTCCAAGTATAAGCAGTGGGATAATTCCAACAAGTACAGAAAATATAATCATCCGACTTAAAAAGCGTGGCATCATGTTTCCCCTTTCTTTATTATTCGATGTTAAAAAGCTGACTATCAGTACATCTTGATAGACAGCTTTTTTGTATGAAGTAACAAACCTATCACAGTTTATCCCACTTACTATTTTTTCGCAATACATTTAAACGAAAGGCAGTAGGCCATGCAACGAGCCAACCGGATACGGAAAACGATCGTTCTTTTTCTGAACTAAAGCACCAATTGGTATGGTAAAATCCTTCGTCTTGACTACCATATGGACGTTTCGGACTATTATTTACAATTAAATCACCATCAGATATACCAACCGTTGCATTAACCCAAGCGGCTTGTGCTCTCTCCGCCCACTGTTTGTTTCCTGTTAGTTCACTTAATTCTATCCATTCTGTAACGAAATCAAGCGCATAGGAATCCATATGATGATGCAAAGTAGAAACCGAAGTACCACCATGTGTATCATATTGCAGTTCGGCTAAAGGGCTACCTGTTGGAAACTTCGTTGAATAATGCCACTGCCATGACGCTAAATACCACGATGCTGTTTCGGCTGCTTGCAAGTAAGAAGCTTCATTAGTTAGCTTATACAATGCGATTCCTGCTTTTAATAAAGGGATCGCTGCTTCTTTATCAATGCAGGAGGAATCTAATGCACCTGCTGTCGTATAACCGGTCAGCAAAAATTCATTATAATAAAAGTCATACGCACGTTTCGCTGCTAGTAAATACTGTTCCTCTTTTGTTTCTATATAGGCAATCGTTAATGGTTCTACTAATGCAGCTCCGATTGTACCTTCTGGATCAGCAACAGTACCATCGTTGTACCATGCTTTTGCTAACTGACCAGATTTCGCTTGGCTTTGTACGATGAAGTCGCAAATGGCTAGAGCTGTTTGTCGATACAATGGTTTTTCCACTTTACACTGTTCCACCAACTGAGCTGCTTCAAAGAAATGCGTTGCTGCTGCTCCTAAATGGCAAGCATCTTGAATTTCTATATCTGTCGGATGATCAGCTAACAAATAGTCGAAGTGACAACGAATTAACCCATTAGGAAGTCGGGCGTGCTCCGCCCAACTATCTAATGCAAGTAAGCCTTTTTCGAGAGAACTTTGGTTACCATTACGAATATAGTCATATAACAATGCACAACCAAGCGCAATATTTTGACCAGTCCAGCCTATTTTATATTTCCACGTAGGTCGTTGTTTCAGTTCTCCAGCTTGTTCGATCATTCCAATAGAAAACCCTTTAAAGATACCATCTTCTGCCCATAGACTCTCTCTAGCGTACGTTACGCCATAATTCCACAACGCTTCCGGTTGATGATAGGCAACTCGCGGCGAATTGCGAGCCTCTTGCTGCTCTTGATCTAGCCTCCATGCAATATCTAATAATTTGGCATAGCCAGGTTGCTTAGAATCGGAACGACGCGTAACGACTAGATAAGCCGTTAAAACGACGGTTTCATTCGGAGCTAGTTCTACTTTTTCCTTATATTCCTCAGAATACATGCCACGAGCACTATAAACTTTTGGACCTTCTTGCAGTGGCCAATATAAGTGATGTAATGTTGCCTCATCTGTTGGCTGTAGCGCACAAGCAAATGCTGTCGTTTGATGACCGCCAAACAATGCTACCGCCCATTCTTTACTAGCAGAATAAGTGGCTCCAGCTATAGCTACACGATGATAGGCGAATCTATAAGGTTCACCATTTACTTCGTATCCTTTCGGTTCTGCTCCCTCTCCCCAATTATTGCCATTGTACATAACTGCGGGTATAATCGTTTCCTCTGCTTGGTAGACAGCCGTAAAAGTAAACTGACATTGTGTTAACGATATAGCTGTCGCTTCCTTATTCATCAGTGTTCTTGTTATTTGAAAAACACCATCTTCGATCGACTTTATCTCGTCACGATATGCGATGTCTTGTTGTACATTGCTGCAAGCAGTACCAATAAGTTCATTATCATAAAACAATTTTTCTCCTTGCCACTGCCACATGGTTATTCCCCCTGTTATTCCCTCTATTGTAATGCTGCGTAACTAGCTGTTAATTCCTCAGCTATTTTCGTTCCACCATTGCTTTTCCATTGTTCGATTGTTGCTGACCAGCCCGCTTCATCCATCTCTCCTAGCAAAAATTTAACACGAGCGTCCGAAATTAACTGCGTAAGCTCGGTACCTTTTTCTACTTGCATAGGTGATGTAAATGGTTGCGCCGGATTATGAACAGCATTTGCTTCGTTTTCTGCCCAAATCTTTTCGATCGTTTTCCCTATTTCTGATTGACTTTGCGCAGTATACAAATAATTATAGTTTAAATAAACTAATTGCGTTAATGGATCAACTTCCGCCACATAACCATCTCGATTAGTAACGGTAATTGTATCATTTTCTTTCGTAAAATGTTTACCTTCGATCCCCCAAGTAAACAACTCTATCATTGGCTCTTCCATCAAATCGTTCATAAATGTCAGTACTTCTTTTAGTTCCTCTTCCGTTTTCACAGAACTTTTTGGAATCATAAACGTACCATTAAAACCAGTACCGCCTAATACTTTTTTCCCTTCCCCTTGATCCAAACCACCGAGCACAGTAAATTCTCCATCTGTATTCAATTGCTTCATTTCTGCATACGTTCCACTAATAGTTGTATCTAATGGGTTAAACGATATGCCCGCACGTCCATTATTAATATCATCATCACGATTCGGATATATAGCGAAATCACGATTCAGTAGCTTTTCATCAATCAGTTTCTTTACAAACTGCAATGCTTCCATATAGGTGTCTGTCTCATAAGCAGACTTAAACTTACCATCTTCGATCAACCACTCATTAGCACCACCTAAAGCAGCTAGCACATAATTAAATACGTTCAAATCTTTATTTTCTGTTAATCCATACGTATCAGCAGTTCCGTTTTTATCTGGATCATTCGTAGCAAACTGCTTGATCACTTCGTACAAATCATCCACTGTTTTCGGCTCTTCTAGTCCTAAATTGTTTAACCAATCTTTTCGAATAATTAATCCATTACGACCGACGACGCGCTCTCTGGGAATAGAAAATATTTTTCCTTCAACCGCTGAATTCTTTAAAGCTATCTCATTTAATTTTGCCAAATGCTCATAGTCTTTTAAATATGATCCTAACTCCCAAAACATTCCCGATTGAGCAGAGTTGACAATGATAGGTGCTTTCATATCCATAACGACCATTACTTTAGGAAGTGTTCCTGAAGCGATCGTTGCATTTAGTTTTTCTGGATAACCATTAGCGGGTACCCAAGTCACATTAACTTTACTATTCGTAAATTGTTCGATCTTTTCAATTGCTTCATTATTAGCTGGCGGCTCTTTGGAGAAAAATGGCATCATAATCGATATGTCACTTTTTGGTTGTACGTTACTTTCTTTATTTCCAGCAGTATTGTTTTTACTATTATTACTTCCACCGCATCCTGCCAGTAAACTAACGACCATGATAACAACGACCAACATCATAGTACTTTTTCGCTTGTTCTTCATTTTTATTTCCCCCTTGTTATCGTTTCATTATCATACTTAACCCTTAACAGATCCCATCAATGCTCCTTTGGCAAAATGTTTTTGTAAAAACGGATAAACCAACATAATTGGTAACGTTGATACAACAATTGTCGCCATCTTTATCGTCTGTGCATGTGGAATTTGACTTGCATCCATTTGAGAAGAATCCCCTACTCCGGATTGTGACAAAATAACAATTTGACGCATCCATACTTGAATCGGCCATTTGGCGTAGTCATTGATATACAAAATCGCGTTGAAAAATGAGTTCCAGTGACCTACCGCATAAAACAAACCAAATGTCGCTAATACAGGCATTGATAACGGTAAAACGATTTGAAACAAAATACGTAAATCCGAACAACCGTCCATTTTCGCTGCTTCCTCTAAACTCTCTGGCAGTTGTTGAAAGAAATTTTTTACAATAATTAAAATAAAGGCACTAATAGCTGTTGGTAAAATAAGTGACCAAATAGAGTCTAGCAACTGTAGCTCTTTCACTACTAGAAACGTAGGGATCATGCCACCGCTAAATAATAATGTAAATGTTACGCCAAGCAGTATAATTTTCCGACCCATTAGTTCTTTGCGTGCTAACGGATAAGCCATTAAAACCGTTAATAGTAAATTAACGCTTGTTCCTATTAACGTAATATATATCGTAACAAATATACTGCGAATAATAGTCGCACTTGAAAATAAGTAGCGGTATGCCTCTAAACTAAAAGTCGTAGGAAAAAGCAACAGCTTCGTTTCTAGCACTTCTTTGTTCGTCGCAAATGAAACAGCTAATATATATAAGAAAGGTAGTAAAGCGCACATCGAAATGATAAATAATAAACTGTAATTCACATAATCAAATATACGGGAGCTCTTGGAACGATCAGACATTTCCCTCTCCTCCTTTCTCCTTGTTCCTTACTGCTTCTCTCTAAAATTTTTAATATATTCCATCTTCTCCCCAACGTTTTGCTAAATTGTTCGCTCCCATAACAAGTACCAATCCAATAACAGATTTGAACAAACCAATTGCTGCACTGTAACTGAATTGTCCATTTTGAATACCGACCATATAGACATACGTATCGAAGACTTCTCCTACTTCGCGGTTCATCGCATTTAACATCAGGAAGATTTGTTCAAAACCAGAGTCCATAAAGGAACCTAGTCGTAATATTAATAAAGTAATAATGGTACTACGAATAGCTGGCAATGTAATATGCCACATCATTCTCCAACGGTTTGCTCCATCAATTTTCGCTGCTTCATATTGCTCTTGATCAACACCAGCAAGGGCAGCCAAAAATATAATTGTTCCCCAACCTGTTTCTTTCCAAATCACTTCAGAAGTTACAAGAAAACGAAACCACGATTTGCTCAACAAAAAATCAATTTCATTAAAACCAAGTTTTAACAAAATTTCATTTACTATGCCGCCATCCGTTGATAAAAAGATATAAGCCAATCCAACGACTACGACCCACGAAACAAAGTGTGGAATATATACGATCGTTTGAACAAATCGTTGATAAGCTTTTACTCTTACTTCGTTCAACATTAATGCCAAAACGATAGGAAGTGGAAAGAAAAACACAATGTTATAAATGGCTAAAATAAAGGTGTTAAGGAATAACTTCGTAAATGCCGGATCAGAGAAGAACCGTTCAAAATGAGTAAATCCCACCCATTTACTATTCGCAAATCCTAGAAAAGGTTGAAAATCTTGAAATGAAATTAACAATCCATACATAGGTGCATAGCGAAATAAAACAAAATAAAGTACACCGGGTAATAACATGAGGTACAGCCAATGGTCTCTCCTCAGACGCTTCCATAGAGGATGACGTGTAAGACTAGCGCTACTTCTCATTTATCATACCCTCCCTTCTCTTGGAATTCCTTGTTGTACCCAAACTATAAAGGCTAAAGTTTAGTTCCGTCTATAATCTTTACTCAATCATCTACTAAAAGAAACTAAACCGCGCCGTTATCACGTTTGTAGCCGTCTATAATCATTTTCCAACCTGATAATCAGGTTGAATTTTCAAGTGACACCTCCGATTTATGAAGCGTTTTTTATGAAGCATCAGAAAAAAACACGAAGCATCATGTTGGACATGAAACTTCGTGTACTTACTCCTTACTATTTCAGTTTACTTCAATCTACCAATCTCTTTCTTGAATAGCTGTTTCTACATCTATAGCGATACCATATACACGTAATATATTATCCACTGTATCTCCAATAGATTCACGCGCAACCGTTTCGATTTCACTGTCATGCTCATCAAATTCTTCCGCTAAATCATTTATAGCATTCGTCATAACGTCAAATTTTTCTTGAATAGCTGTTATCGTATGGGAACCACTTTCTAAAAACTGGACAACTTTCTCAATCTCTGCTTTCACTTTATCTACTAAAAAAACAGGATAGTAGGTATCATTGTACATATCTACTACATATGCAATATCTTTTGGATTGCCCATATTATTCACTCCCTTACTACCGAATTTTCATAACCGTTATTATTATATTATCACTTGAAACAATGTAGATTCAAGGCAGTAAATCAATGAAATCTATAGGAATTGTAAAAAGAATATACAATCATAATTACGTTAGATATAATGAACCAAACAGTATATTTATATTTTTTAAGGCTCTCAACATTAAACAATTCATTACATATTATTTTAAACAATCGGGGAGGAATAATTTTTATGTATCAAATTTCAAACTTTACAAGTAATGATGATATTAAGACGTTGACTAGTTTGGGGGCTTTTACCGTAATTGAGTACCAACGTGATTTAAGCGTTACCCCCAGTAATGCGATGCAAGCCTATTATAGTAATGCGATGAATGTACGTAAGCGTCAAGTTATTTGCGATCTTGGACAGTCCAATGTTACGTTGCAGGCAGGTGCTATGCAGTGGACGGTCGGAGATGTTAATGCAACAACTGGCATTAAGGGTATTGGAGATTTCCTTGGAAAAAGCCTTCGCGGGAAGGTTACGGGTGAATCTGCAATTAAGCCAGAATATACAGGTAGCGGGACATTAGTATTAGAACCCACCTATAAACATATCATTCTACTAGAACTTGATAATTGGAATGGCTCTATCGTGTTGGATGATGGATTGTTTCTCGCTTGTGATTCTAAACTGAAACATAAGGCGGTGATGCGCTCTAATTTGTCATCAGCAGTTGCAGGAGGAGAAGGCCTTTTCAATTTGGGAGTGATAGGTAGCGGGGTGCTTTGTTTAGAGTCTCCGTGCCCGCAGGAAGAATTAGTGGAAATTAATCTGCAAAACGATGTACTCAAAGTAGATGGTAACTTTGCAATTGCTTGGAGTGGTAGTTTGGACTTTACTGTGGAACGTTCAGGGAAATCATTAATTGGCTCGGCTGCTTCTGGCGAAGGGCTTGTAAATGTCTACCGTGGAACAGGTAAAGTATGGCTTGCCCCTGTTACCAAAGGATTTGTTTAAGTTGGTGCGTGAATATGTTGGTCATCATTATTAGTTTAAAGTTCCATAAATGTCACAATGCTAATTGCTGCACCACACCATATAAAAGACTAATTTGCTCAGATGACGATATATAATAGGACTTGGAATGACGCTTGGGAACGAGCTTTATACGATAAAACGTACAAACAGTCAACGACAGACACTCGGAGCGGAAGCTTTATACGATAAATCGTATAAACGGGCTGAGGGTAGTAGCTTCAAGCGGTTGCTTTATACGATAAATCGTATAAAAGCCCGCAATAGTGGTTAAAAGGAGTGGCTTTGTATGAAATATCGTACAAATTTAGGTTGTAGTTCCTGCAAGGATTACTCTCCATCACCTTTTTAGTCCAACCTTTATTTTAGAGACGTATTGGTCAGCCCAAATATGAAACACAAATAAAGCGCATTCGGTCTTTGGATATAATAGACCTTATGCGCTATTTTATATAATTGTATAACCTGTACGTTCGTTTCTTATTGTGTTCTATCTCTTCATAAAGCCTCGTCGCTCCAAAAATGACTTCATGTGCAAACGAACGGGAGCTTGCAGCCGTTTTTTCATTTGCTCGGACCAGTTAGTGTCTACTTTTCCGTCACTCCGTTTGTTCATATATGCCGATATCGCTTGATCATATTGTAGGAGTGAGTCGTCCATTTGCTCTGCACAGTATTTATTTTCGAATAGTATTGCTTCTTTGGGTAATCTAGGACGCAATATTGGTTGTTGCGCCGGTTTACCTATACACATGCCAAACAGCGGAAACACGAGGTCAGGTAATTGTAATAGCTGTGACAGCGCTTCACTGTTATTACGCACACCACCAATATAGACAATACCTAGTTGTAATGATTCTGCGGCAATGGCGGCATTTTGTGCTGCTAAAGCTGTATCGATCGTTGCAACTAATAAGTTTTCCATTGTATCGATATAGGACTGCTCCTCTACATTTCCGCTGTCTTTCTGCGACACTTTGGCAAGACGCTGCAAGTCAGCACACCAAACGAGAAAGGTCGGAGCTGCTTCGACGTACGTTTGATTACCCGATAACTCCATCACTTGGTGGCGCAGCTGCGGATCGGTAACGTTAATAATACTATATGCTTGTACATTACTGGAGGTAGACGCCATCTGTGCAGCTTCAATAATTGTCGCCAGTTGTTCTGACGAAACTGCCTCATCCGTAAATTTACGAATGGAACGATGATTAGTCAACAAAGAAATAACGTCATTACTATTGTGCATACTAGCTTCATTCAAATTCTTGTCCATCTGCTGCTTTCCCCTCCTTTATCGTTAACTAACTTCCATTTTACAAGCGACTTATCTCAAATAATATAGTGCCAAAGATGCTTATGCTGGAAATTGTCCTAAACCACTCGTATTCGCTTCATCGATAAGCTGTCCGATAATTTCATAGGAGCGCAGTCTCGCATCATGATCATAAATATAGCTAGCTATCATAATTTCATCTGCTTTTGTCGCATCGATGTATTGCTGCAATTTTTCGGCAACAGTCGCTTTACTACCAATTATCGATGAGCCAAGCTGTTGATCAAGCAATATTTTTTCTTGTGGTGTCAATAAATGATCCAAACTATCTACAGGTGGCTGTAATTTTTGCCGAGCATTACGGAAAATTCCTACAAATAGCTGCTTCATCGAAGTAGCCAAATATTCTGCTTGTTCATCCGTATCTGCTGCAATAACGTTAACTGCCGCCATCGCATAAGGTGCTTGCAAATCTTCCGAAGCTGTAAAGTTATTACGGTATAAATTCATGGCAGGAACAGTAAAGTTAGGCGAAAAATGACCCGCAAATGAAAATGGCAACCCTTGCTGGGCTGATAACATAGCGCTAAAGTCGCTGGAGCCTAGTAGCCAAATCGGAATGTTAGTTCCTTCGCCCGGAAAAGCTCTAACCTTCGGTGGGGAAGCTTGTCGGCTTGGATCAAAATAAGTGCGCAGCAATTCTAGCTGCTCTGGAAAATCGTGCCCTCCCGAACCACGTGCACCACGCAGCGCCGTTGCGGTTACTTGATCCGTTCCTGGCGCTCGTCCCAGTCCAAGATCTATTCTGCCAGGATGAAAAGCATCAAGCGTGCCGAATTGCTCGGCAATAACAAGCGGAGAATGATTCGGCAGCATAATGCCACCAGAACCAACTCGAATTTTGTTCGTCTGACTTGCCACATGAGCGATAACAACAGACGTTGCAGAACTAGCAATATTCGGCATACTATGGTGTTCAGCTAACCAAAAACGATGGTAACCCCATTTTTCTGCATGTTGCGCTAGATCAATCGTATTATGTAATGATTGTGCTATCGTTCCACCTTCTACAATCGGTGATACGTCTAATATAGAGACAGGAACAGTCACTTTGTTAATCGTATTGTTTGTCATTTTACTCATCGGATTATTCGTTATATCATTTATCTCTTTGTTCGTCATATTGTGTCACCTCAACTATTTCGATTATACTGTAATTTTATTTCATACAGTTCGGAAAGTCAAACGACTAGACTAGACAAAGCACCCAGCTCTTACCTATAACAACCTAGATGAAGTAGGTATGCAAGTGAAATGGTAATCAAGTATACTAATAGTACGAACGTTTATTCTAGAAAGGTGAGTTGGAATGAGTTATCCACTTTCTATAAAAGCGATACAACAACTTTGCAATCAAACGATATATGAGCGTGGATTAGAATATGTAGAAGCGGAACGAGTGGAATGGAGTTATTTTGAACAACAATATCACCAATTCGAAGCAACGGTATATGGCAAACGACAAGAATTTGTGACGATTGATTTAACGGATCGGGCTACGATTACTGCCACTTGTTTTTGTTCCCTACAACGAGAAGAAGCGTGTGAACATATTGTCGCAGCTCTTCTATCGCTATACGCTATTTTGCATCATGTCGATTTGATTGCTGAAATAGTACTAAATGAAAATAGGGATGTCGAACATCTATTAGACCTAGCAGAACCATCTGTCAACAAGCAACAGGTGCAGGCAGACAAACAATTAGCGCCTACAAAGCAGACACAAAAACTTCCTGTTGCTAACCAGTACGAAACAGCTAACTTATTGTTACAGCTAGTCAAACAACAACAGCAACCACCAGCGGCTACACAATATATTCATGATGTACGGACAGAATTAAGCATTGCTTACCATCTCAAACTAGCAGCATCACCAGAAACAGATGGACAACCGGTTATTTTATTAGAACTATTTGTGGGAACAACGCCTGACGCTTTGTATCCAGTCGCTCAGCCGGGTATGTTTTTGTTTAAAATAACTAAAAAAGCAACCTATGTATGCCATAGTCAGTTTATTTATCATCCGGCAAAGCACCGCTTTTCCACTGCTGACTATGCTATATTACAGCCGCTGATCCAATATATCCAACAAGACAAGCTCTATACTTCCCATATCAACTCTGCTAGAGGGAACAAACAAGCTACGCTAAAATTAAACGAACAAGCATTATTTATTCCACCGCTATTATGGGAACAGTTACTACCATTCCTTTTGAAACACCATCAAGTCCATATTATTGACACAACGAGCCAGCTAGCTAACCGAAGTATTCGTTATGAGCGATTAACATACTTTCAACAACCTTTACCGCTAACTGTTCATTTTTTTGATGATGCTATAACGGAGCAATATGGACTGCAAATTACGGGATTATCGAATATAACTTTACTACCTGCCTATCAATTAGCGTACGCTGATCGCACACTTCTCGCCATCGATGAGACAGAAGCAGACTTGCTATTTCAGTTACAATCGATTGCCAAACAACAGGATCAGCTAGATAGTTTTCGGCTGATTATTCATGCGGAGCAGATGAGTCATTATTTGGATGCCGTTTTTCCTATTTTCAAAAAAATAGCTACGGTCACGATTGATGAAACCATTACCGACAAAGTAGTAACTTACCCATTACAAGCAAGATTTTATATTGACCGAGTCAAAGATCGCCTTCTAGTTAGTTTAGAGTTTCAATATGGTGATATTACGATTAATCCGCTGCAAGAACCTACGATGGAACGAGGATATGAACATATTTTGCAAACGGATCGGATAAAAGAAGAGAAAATAATGGCCTTAATGACGTACGATTCTTTTTTTCGAACAGAAAGTGGCTTTGTCGTAGACGATGAAGAGGCACAGTTCCATTTGTTATATGAAGTCATTCCTCAGATGGAGCAATTAGCAGAAATTTTGGCTACAGCAGCCGTAAAAATAAAGTTGCATCACGAACAACTACATCCGATTATGCACATTCATTTCGACGAACGTCATGATTGGCTGGAATTCCGGCTAGATATTGAAGGATTTGATGAAGAAGAGATTAAGCAGCTCGTGCGAGCCATTCGATTAAAGCAGCGCTATTTCAAAATAAAAAGCGGAGCACTAGTCCCACTATCCGATGAACAATTCGAACGAATCATTACGCTGATGAATGAAGTAGGTTTGCATCAAGTTGCTTGGGATGGTGTACACGGGCATCTACCTGCGATCAAAGCATTGTCTTTATTACAATTTCCCGACGACATTGGGCAATCGTTTAAACTAAATCCTGCACTGCGTAAACGACTAGCCCATTTGCAACAACCAGATAAGCTTAATTTCCCTATACCTCCTATGATGGAGCCACTACTGCGTAACTATCAAAAATATGGTTATCAGTGGATGCGCACACTAGCGTATTACCGAGTGGGCGGCATATTGGCTGACGATATGGGACTAGGTAAAACGATTCAAAGTATTACATTTTTGGCAGCGATGTTAGATGAAATACGAACGCTAGATAAAGCTGGCACGAAACAAGCTGCTTTAATTATTGCGCCAGCATCGCTAACCTATAATTGGTGGCAAGAAATACAAAAGTTCGCTCCGCACATAAAGGCATGTGTCGTGGACGGTAGTTTGACAAAACGAAAAAAAATAATTGCTAATCAAGAACAGATGGATGTACTCATTACTTCTTACCCATTAATGCGACAAGATAGTAAAGTATATGAGAAATACCAGTTCCATACGCTACTACTTGATGAAGCACAATTTGTCAAAAACGAAGCGACCAGAACTTCGGTTGCCATTAAGGCTGTACGTGCCAAACATATTTTTGCTTTAACCGGTACACCTATTGAAAATCGACTACAAGATTTATTTTCGATTTTTCAAATTGTATTGCCCGAATTATTTGATAATCGTGATATTTTAAAATATTACCCCGAGCAACTTGTTGCACGGCGCATCGCTCCCTTTATTTTACGACGGACGAAAAATGATGTACTCAAAGAATTACCTCCAAAAATCGAAGTTACGTATAGCAGTGAATTGTTACCAGAACAAAAAAAGCTATATGTTGCTTACTTGGCTAAATTGCGCAAAGAAACGTTAAAGCATTTGGATGATCATCGGTTTAATAAAGAGAAATTAAGAGTGCTTGCAGGTATAACTAGATTGCGCCAATTATGCTGTCACCCCGCATTGTTCGTAGACGGATACGAAGGCGGTTCAGCGAAGCTACGACAGCTATTCGATATTATCGAGGAATGTCAAAGTAGCGGCAAGCGAATGCTTATTTTTTCACAATTTACATCGATGCTGCAAATCATTGCGAAGGAACTAGGCTATCAGGCTATTCCTTATTTCTATTTGGATGGCGCAACGGAAGCTGCGGAAAGAGTTGCACTGTGCGAACGATTTAACGCTGGGGAAAAAGATATTTTTTTAATTTCACTCAAAGCAGGCGGTACGGGCCTTAATTTAACTGGCGCAGATACGGTCGTCCTATACGATCCGTGGTGGAATCCAGCGGTTGAACAACAAGCAGCAGATCGCGCTCATCGATTAGGGCAACAAAAAGTAGTACAAGTCATCAAACTAATTGCCAAAGGAACACTCGAAGAAAAAATGCTACAACTGCAACAGCGCAAAAAAGATATCATCGACGCAGTTATTCAGCCAGAGCTACATCAAACATCAGCACTTGCTACAGAAGACTTGTTGGAGCTGCTTGCAATAGAAATAGAATAAAAAATGACTATTGGCTGGCACAGTCGCTATTCGAACGACTGCACCAAACAATAGTCATACTTTTCACATAATAAATTGCATAAATGTCGCCAAAAGTATACCGTAAGCAGCAAAAACAGAAATCAGAAAAACAGACTTGTTTTCTTCCGCTACTTCATACAGCTCCATAGCTCCAATCATCGTTACAATTAAAGTGTACAGTAAAATAATAATTATAATAGCAAGGGCAAATTTCATAGATATTATAGCGAATATTCCAGCAACGATCATCCCTGCTCCTGTTATATATTGCATAGCACCGAGCCTCGTAATTAACGCCTTCATTGTACGGCGTCTACCGCCCTTCCACAAACTAATTAGCCAAATGGAAATAAACAAAGAAAGGTTCGACATAACTCCTAGCAATAATATTCTTGCCGCCATAATTCCACCACTATATCCATTTAAAATCGATCCACTATTCATCATAAATGATAAAATAATATTAACATTTTTGCCAAACTGCCAAGACATTAACAAGCCACTAATAAAGAAGCCAACTATCGAAACTGCCAAACCAATCCAACCATATTTTGTATCCTTGTAATTATCTAGTTGCCTAGCATACAATGGATCTTTCAGTAACTTCAATAACAGCTGCATATCTACAGAGTACTTAGTGTTTTTTCCAAATGGTGGTGGCTGTTGGTTGTCCATAGGTATCCCCTCTATCTTCGATTTGAACAGCAAGTGGTGCTGCATTGATCTCTATCGTTTTCGTAGCTGCGTCCCAATCTAATTGGAAGCCGATTAATTTTTGCAAATCTTGCAGTTTAAAATAGCTACTAGAATCAATCGTATAAACAGATAGCTCTTTTAATTTACCATTCGTTTCAATTTTAAATTTGCTAGGAACAGCATCCTTTGGCTCTCTACCAGCTGTTTGTTGTAATTCCGAACCAATCGACGTATAGTTTTCTCCCGGCAGTAATTTAATTGTCCGATTACTACTATCGACAGCAATATTAAACTGTTTTTCGGTACCAGTTAATGCCGCCGCTACATCCCGTAGCTTGACATAGTTATGATCACCGATCAAATACGACATTAACATCACTTCTTCGTTGTTAACAAATACAGGACTAGATGTTGGCTTCGCCATACCATCACTATTTTGGAACATAAACAACAGATCATACACTGCAAATACTGATTTGTTCTGCTCATCAAACACTTGGAAATTAAATATATAAATATCTTCGCCGGCTATTTTTTTCAAGTTTGAGGAATTAAGTGCCGGTACACTATAAATTGCACTACCATTAGAAATCTTCGTTGTTACTAAACCTAAATCGCCGTTATAGTAACCTTTGGGCTGTGACTTCAAGCGATAGGCTTTTTTACTTTTTGTTACCACTTCAAACAAAGAGTATGTTCCGTCTTTATTTTTTTCTGGTGCTTCGACAACAACTACATTCAGTTTTTTCTTTTTGCCATCATTATGCTCTACTGTTACTTCATCATGTTTAATAAAGCCTGGTACAATAACTTGATATCCTGATGCAGGGTCTATTAAATCAAACGCGGTACCATCTAGACGAGCGGCAAGCGACGTCGCTGAAAATAACTGAACAACAATGAAAGCTGCTATCATCATCGTTATATATTTTGTATAATGCTTCATATTTACCTCCCAAAGAAAGTCTAGGCTATTAAGCGTTACTAATTATGATAACTTAAAACCACGCAACTTTCTATCCTATTGAGACCGACTTTAGAACTAATTTCCAGCGGTTAATTATACCAATGTTGTAAAACTAGTACGTATAGCTTTGCCAATCTACCACTTGCTCATTAATAGTTGCTTCCCAAGTGGCTTGCTCTAGCTTTTCAGCTAACTGTAATTTTTCACCAGCGCTCGTTACATATACTACTTCCAAGCTGTCTGCTGCTATTTTTAATGCATGTTGGCGCATCACGGCAGCAAATTGTTGCACATCTTCCATATTTCTTTCCCTAGCTTCTTGCTTACTCATAACTTCTATAGCAACGGCATGATTGGAGCCTTCACTAATGATCCGCCATGCATTCGCACGTTGTTCTGCTTGATAGGGATGCTGCAAATGAACTGCAATATAGTTATCACCACACATGCCATATAGGGCTAATGGTTCATGTAACCATGTGCCATGTGGTAGGCAACCAACAATGTATGGATGTTCCGACCCACAGTCATCATATACAGCAAGTACTGCACCTTTGTTGTAAACAACTTGTTCGACATCACTTTGGTGACGCCAATCTTCGGAATCTTTGCCCGCGAAATGTACACCAGGATGGAAAAAATAAGCCCGATTAGCTTTTCCATCACCTGTAGCCGGCAGCGTAATTGCCCAGCGCATTTGCTCGTTATCAAATTCTGTTGCCCGCTCCCACATTCCACCTACAGCATAACAATCGGTCATATAGACGTAGCTGTGCAGCACATCATAATTAGAAGCTTGTGGTTTAGGAGCAACCAGCCTTTGAAGCGTATGAGGATATTGTCTTTCTGTAAGTAGTTGCATCGCTTCCGCTGGAGCAGCTGAGTAGAGTAAGCCAGCATATTCTATTCTAGGTACTACCGTTGGAAATGGAATATCACCAAATTGTACGTAATCAAATAACACGTTGCCATCGGCTGGCAGATCATGTGGTAAACTGCGAGAATGCGGACCCACCCAAGCTCCTTGCCAATAATAATGCGCTCGTTCATACCATAAATAATCAAGCATTTCTTTTATTGTTTGTACAATATCGTCACGCTCTACAATATAATATGCACTTGTAAACGACTGTACCCAATGCCAAAACCACGGTAGACATCCATATTCCGTCATACCTACTTGTTTAATACGTTGCAGCGTTTCTGTTAAGCATTGGTTTCCCTCTTCCAGCAAAGCTTCATCTTGAAAAAGTGTACCATAAATCAGTTTGGCAGCTGTATATTTTGCTTCATGATGGTTGTAATGGACCATTGGTACTTTGTAAAAGTCACTCTTGTGCAACGTTGTTAACGTTACGTTCAGTTCAAGCTGTAGTTCTGGAGATAAGTAAGGTCTATACTGTTTGTTAAAATAAGCGAGCAACAACCCCATCAATTCTGCTGGCAACGTATTTTTAGGAGCCTCCGTAGGTTCCGGGTGTGCGTTAAGTGGCCAATGCCCATAAGTTGTACTGCCCACTTGTCGATCTTGCAATCGCAGCAATTGAAGCAATACTTTTTCTGCCAATCTTCTCGCTTCTTCTTTGTTCCAACTAGTCGTCAAGGACGGGAGAGTGGCAGCAGCTATAATATACGAGGCATCGTAAAAATTGTTACGTATATCGTGATGATGCCATAAACCACTTGCAAGCAAAGGCTGCTCTAACGCTCGCTCCGCACTAAAATAAATAATTTTTTCCATTCTTGTCGCAGCAGTCTCTTTCATACTAACACTACCTTTTTCACTTTTATTCATTATCTCACCTCATCGTTACTGTCACGTTGATTGTAGCCATGATAGTTTATATTTGCAAGAAGCAATATATCCACATATATACATAAACAAATAAACTGGTCTAACAAACCTGTTACTAGGCTTGTAGACCAGTTTACTCTGTTTTACTATTCCGCCATTACTTTACACATATCATTCGTGAATTGTACAGGATCTTCTATTGGCAATCCTTCGATTAATAACGCTTGGTTATAAAGTAAGTTCGTATATAGCTCGAACTTTTCTTGATCTTCCGTATGCACTTTTTTCAGTGCTTGGAAAATACTATGATTTACGTTAACTTCCAATACTTTTTCGGCTTGAACATTTTGATTATCTGGCATTTGACTAAGTACTTTTTCCATCTCAATCGTTACTTCGCCTTCCGCAGTTAAGCAGACAGGGTGTGAACGAAGACGTTTGGAAACACGAACACTTTTTACTTTATTCGCTAACAAACTACTCATTTGCTCGAACAACTCTTTATTTTCTTCATTCGCTTGTTCTGTAGCTTCATCCTGTGTTTCCTGTTCAATCCCAAGATCGCCGCCAGATACGGAACGGAATTCTTTTTCTTTGTAAGCTGCAATTATTTTGATCGCAAACTCATCAATATCTTCTGTCAAATACAATATTTCGTAACCTTTATCTGCTACTAGCTCTGTTTGTGGCAAACGAGCAATCCGTTCAATAGATGGACCTGTAGCGTAATATATATACTTTTGCTCTTCTGGCATTCGTTCTACATATTCTGCAAGTGTTACTAGCTTTTCTTCTTTTGAAGAGTAGAACATTAGTAAATCTTGCAGCTCTTCTTTATTAGCACCATAGTCGTTGTAAACACCAAACTTCAACTGACGACCAAATGATTCATAAAACTTCAAATAGTTATCACGCTCATCTTTGAGCATCGTTTGTAGTGTTGATTTAATACGGTTTTTGATATTTTTCGCTATTAGTTTTAACTGGCGATCGTGTTGCAACATTTCTCGGGAAATATTTAGCGATAAATCTTCCGAATCTACCATACCTTTGACGAAACTAAAGTAATCTGGCAGCAAATCCGAGCTTTTTTCCATAATTAATACGCCATTAGAATATAGCTCTAGCCCTTTTTCATACTCTTTGGAGTAAAAATCAAATGGAATGCTTCCAGGAATATAAAGAATCGAACGATATACGACAGCACCATCTGCACTAATATGAATGTGCTTCAACGGCTGATCGAAGCCATAACGTTTTTCATTATAGAAATTCGTGTAATCCTGATCCGTTAATTCATTACGGTTACGACGCCAAATTGGAACCATACTATTGAGCGTTTGCTCTTCTGTATATTCTTCAAATTCACCTTCCGCATCTTCTTTTGGTCGGCTACTCGTCATCTCCATTTTAATGGGATATTTGATGAAATCAGAGTATTTCTTTATAATAGCGCGCAAACGATACTGCTCCAAAAACTCATCGTAGTTATCATCTTCTGTATTTTCTTTTATCTTCATATAAATGTCTGTACCTACGGAATCTTTCGTAGCTTCTGTAATCGTGTAGCCATCTGCTCCTTGTGATTCCCAAGCGTATGCTTTGTCACTACCTAGCGCTCTACTAATTACTTTAACAGTATCAGCTACCATAAATGCCGAATAGAAACCGACACCAAACTGCCCGATAATATCGTGACCGTCTTTTAGTTCCGTTTCTTTTTTGAACGCTAATGAACCACTTTTCGCAATAACACCTAAATTCGCTTCTAGCTCTTCTGGTGTCATACCAATTCCTGTATCACTAACAATTAATGTTCTGTTATCTTTATCCACTGAAATTTTAACAAAATAATTATCCTTATCAAAAACGAGATTATCGTCCGTTAACGCTTTGTAGTAAATTTTGTCGATCGCATCACTTGCGTTTGAGATAAGTTCACGCAAAAATATTTCACGCTGCGTGTAGATCGAATTAATCATCATTTCTAACAATCGTTTAGACTCTGCTTGAAACTGTTTTACTTCCAACGGTAACTCTCCCTTCAATTATAAAAGATATTCCTTGATATAGGTGGTGTCTACTATGTAGTAGTAATAACTGTTCTACCTGCAATAGCCATATTAGCACTCATATGAAGTGAGTGCCAATATCTATTTTTATATCATTGAACCGCAGGAAAGTCAATACGTTTACATGTTTTACTCCGTTTACTTTGGAAAACAGTATAAATACAAGGGAGCATTGGTTGACCTCAAGTTTAAGAAAAATTTATTTATACAGCTGGTAGTAAAAGAATTTAGATACTTTAAAATAGTAAATTAGCCCCTAGTATTTTTTAAAAAACCATTTATAGTAGATATTGCATTTAAAAGGGTTGATTTTCCTTTTTTAGCGCACAATTAATCTTCTCTATTATTTAACATACAAGACGGCGGGTAATTTAGTTAAATTTGGAACAGTATTCTCTAATTAGAAAAGGAGTAGAAAAAATGAAACTAAAATTAATAGTACCAACAATTGCATTGGTAGCAGTAATTGGAGGCAGTATATTAACCTATAATCAAAGTTATGCAGATAAAAGCCAACATCTCGGAGTGATTGAAGAAATTCAATCAGAATTCAATGCCCCTACATTGGATCAAAAAAACGAAATAATTAACGATGAGCTTATATTACCTACTATTGATGGCAGTCCTTTTAAGAGCGTTGATCTACAAACAACTGACATAAGGATCCCACTTGATCTTGCTGGAAATACCATTCAAAAACTATTATCATCAAATGAGGAAAATGAGACAGGTATTCTCAAACTAACCGAGGTTCGTGGTTTGCAGCAAGACAATTCAGTTATTGCTTACTATCAACTCACTGATGGTTATCATGAAGTTATCCTATCCCAGACTGAAAATACATTCGGCGGACAAAAAAGAGCCGTAGAAGCAACTGTAGCAAATTATAACATTGATGATGTTAAGATAATTGAACATGAGGGATATACCATTGTCATTGAGGATTCCTCTATCAGAAAGCAAGTTCATGTAATTTCAGAAAGTCATTATTTCACTATAGCTTCGCCAGGTACCCATAATCTTGATCTTTTATTAGATATTGCAAGTAAAATTAAAGTGTCTTAATCTAGTAGGAGGGAGCGCCTAGCTCCCGACCTCTCACACCACCGTACATACCGTTCGGTATACGGCGGTTCATGAATTATTCCGTAATACGTTATACCTGTCCGTTAAACTCTTTTTTCTTAGAGACGCCTAGTGCGACTAGCTTCTTCACCTTTGTTCGTGGTAATTTCCACTGTTTCCATATGCACATGCGTAGTCTTCTTCGTGTCCATTCATCCAACTCCTTGAATACCGTCTTGGTATCTACTAGCGCGTAATATCCACACCATCCTGTTAGGTACTGGTTAAGTTTCTTGATCCGCTGTTCTATTGGAATGGGACTTTTCCGCGACGTGATCTCTTTGATCCGCGCTTTCACTCGTTGCAAGGATGCTTTAGAGATTTTCACCTTTGGATTTGCTTTGTCCCAGCTAAACGTAAACCCTAGAAACTTTCGCTTCCATGGTCGGTCAACCGCACTTTTTTCTGAGTTCACCTTGAGTTTAAGCTTCTTTTCAATAAACTGCGTGACCGATTCTTTCACTCGCTTACCTGCTTTCCACGTTTTCACGTAGATGTTACAGTCGTCCGCATAGCGAACGAATCGCAGGTTGCGCTTCTCTAGTTCCTTATCCAGTTCGTCTAGGACGATATTCGATAATAATGGACTTAGTGGACCTCCTTGCGGAGCTCCCTCCATCGTTGGCTCGACGAGTCCATTCACCATCACGCCTGATTGTAGATACTTTCGGATAAGTTTCAATAACGGTTTATCCGTTATTTTTTCCGCTAGTCTCGCCATTAAACGGTCATGGTGAACACGGTCGAAGAATTTCTCTAAGTCAAGATCTACCACGATTCGGTAGCCTTCTTGCAGGAATGTTCTTGCTTTCCTGACCGCATCATGTCCTCGCCTTTGTGGACGAAAGCCATAACTATGTTCCGAGAACATCGGGTCAAATACAGAGGTTTGCGTGATTGCTTGCTGAATGAGACGGTCTGTCACGGTAGGTATGCCTAAGAACCTTGTTCCGCCACTCGGTTTCGGGATTTCGACCCGACGGACTGGACTTGGCTCATAAGTTCCATTTTCTATGCTTTCTCGGATCATCTGCCAGTTTTGTTGCAGGTGTCTGCGTAATGTTTTTACCGACATTCCATCTACTCCGTGGCTTCCTTTGTTTGTCTCGACACGATCTAGTGCCGATAGCATATTGGCTCGTGACAATACTTGCTCGATCATCTCTCGGTACACTCCTTACGTGAATGTTTCTTCTCTTGGTGCCGCTGATAGACTAAGCCCTTCCCAGTACCCTCGCGTATTCACCGCTACTTTCCTGAGATAAGTCCTTTCGGATTGTCTACTGTCGTCATCTACCCTCGAACGTTAAGTTAATCCATTCCTATTTCATGTTCAGTCCTTCCGCAGGTTGTTGCAACAACCTGCGTACTATGACCTCTGCTGACTTCTGCACATTCAACATGGCTTCACAGCCTTGCTTACAACATTACCGTTGCTTATGTACAGATCTCCCCAGGTAAGAATGCTATCTTCCTCTCCATCTATCTGCTTCATTTACTCTCGTACGCCTTCGGCAGTATGGACTTTGACTTGTATTGCAGCCTCATCCAACGCACGCTAGCCTTATATGAAGTTCGTGTTCCTCAGACCGGAGATTTGCCGCCGGCTTCCTTCAGATTCCACCTCGCGATGAACACCCTTGCCTTGAGCTATGGCTACTACTGCCTTCACCATTCGGGACTTGAACCCTAGAGATACAGCCCATGCTGGGCGCACAATAATAAGAGGGTTACCATTTTCTTGGTCACCCTCTTATTCTGAAGATATTAATTAATATTAATTACTACTCTTTTAATTTTACAGACCATGCGATATATCCTATCCCAACAATCAAACAAATCACTTCCGGAATGATTGTATACGGTTGACTAACATACTGTAATGAAAATTCAACCGACAAATGTAATTCCTGCTGCTCTTTTATTCATCTAAAGCCTCCTATGAGGATGGTCTTGTAGCAGAAGCACATTATTTAATAATGTACTCTCCATCCGTTTTTTACTTTCATTATAATATTATAGTAAATTTTCTAAATAATTCAAAGGTAATAGGCGAGTGTAGTAGGATTTTATACGATAAAACGTACAAACATTTAAATAAGTACCGGAAGAGATCAAGTTTATACGAAAATTCATATAAAGTGACCCCGCTAGTAGGTTGATCGTAATGGTTTTATACGATAAAACGTACAAACGTTCGTAATTTTGCCATCCAGAATGTCACTTTATACGATAAAACGTACAAACTTACCGCTTCATTCGTTGAACTTGAACATGTTCTAGTTGTGACAAGGAATAACATTAATAGTATATAAAATTATGTGGTTTTCAGTCATGTCCTAGTGTAAATTAATAAATTACTTTTATGCTATAAAGCAGTTAATGAATGGTATAATGTGTTAAAACAATCTAATGGAGGGTGTCTTATATGTCAGGTTACCAATTACAATATAATGCCGCCGCCAAACGCTGGGAAGAAGCTTTGCCACTTGGTAATGGCAGACTTGGTGCTATGGTGTTTGGTAAAGTAAAAAACGAAAAAATTAGTTTAAATGAAGATTCGATTTGGGCAGGTGGACCAGTCTATAACAATAATCCAGATGCTACTACTTACATGGAACAAATTCGGACGCTACTACTTGAGGGTAAACAAGCGGAAGCAGAATATTTGAGCAATATGGCATTGCTCAGTTCACCACGCTACTTGCAGCCTTATTTGCCACTCGGTGATTTGCACCTCTATTTTGCTAACCATGATCGAGCTGCTGTGCAAAACTATAGTCGTTCCCTCGATTTGCAACAATCAGTTGCCTATACGCGTTATGAGCTAAATGGTGTGACGTATAGACGAGAACATTGGGCTAGTGCCGCCGATCAAGTCATCGTTATCCGTTTGACTGCAAGTCAAACAGGAAGTTTGACGTTTAATGCTAATTTGATGCGTCGACCTTATGATAGCGGTTGCGAAGTTTTACAGCCAAATCGAGTAGTGATGCATGGCAATGGTGGAGTCAACGGCGTTCGTTTTTGTGCTGTACTACATATTGAACAAACCGGCGGAACGGTACAAACAATCGGTGATTCGATAGCCGTCCAGCAAGCGGACAGCGCAACGATCTATTTGACCGCACAATCCACTTTTCGTCATGATGAACCACTAGCCATATGCGAGCAGCAGCTACAGCAAGCGATTGCTAAATCTTACGAGCAATTAAAAAATGATCATATAACAGATTACCAACGTTTGTTTAATCGAGTCACCTTGGAATTATCCGATGATACAGAGGAGTCTAATCAAGCATCTAAGCTGATGACAAACGAACGGTTAACTAGACGGAAAGAAGGAAAAGCAGACCCTCATTTAGACGCATTATATTTCCATTTCGGACGCTACTTACTTATCGCTAGTTCTCGTAGTGGGAAGCTTGCCCTTCCGGCTAATTTACAAGGAATCTGGAATAATAGCTTTACCCCATCATGGGAATCCAAATATACGATTAATATCAATTTGCAAATGAACTATTGGCCAGCAGAAGTATGTCATTTATCCGAATGTCATGAGCCACTGTTCGATCATCTAGAACGTATGCAACCGAACGGAAGACAAACAGCCAAAGAAGTATACGGATGTGAGGGGTTTGTCGCTCATCATAATACGAGCATCTGGGCTTCCACCCATATCGAAGGAATGTCTGTTACTTCCGCAGTATGGCCAATGGGTGCAGCTTGGCTCGCCCTCCACTTTTATGAACACTATCGCTATCATTTGGATGCTACCTTTTTAGCAGAACGTGCTTATCCGATCATGAAAGATGCCGCCTTATTTTTACTGCAATATTTAACAATTGATGAGCAAGGGAGACGGATTAGCGGACCTTCAACTTCACCAGAAAATACATTTATATTACCTAATGGGGAACGTGGCGTGCTATGTATGGGACCTGCGATGGATAGTCAAATTACGTATGCGTTATGGACTGCTTGTATACAGGCAAGTGAAATATTAAACATGGACGAATCTTTCCGCAAAGACTTACAAACAGCGCTATCGACTATACCATCCCCTACTATCGGAAAGTATGGACAAATTATGGAATGGATAGAAGACTACGAAGAACGTGAACCTGGGCATCGTCATGTCTCCCATCTTTTCGCTCTATCACCAGGAGAGCAGATTGATTTGTACCGTACACCAGAACTTGCAGCAGCAGCAAAAGTAACTTTGGAGCGTAGATTAGCTAGTGGCGGTGGACATACAGGTTGGAGTGGTGCGTGGTTAACTCATTTTTGGGCCAGATTAGGCGAAGGGGAACGTGCTTATAAACAGTTCGATCATTTATTGACCGATTCCACGTATCCTAACTTATTCGACTCCCATCCTCCATTTCAAATCGACGGTAATTTCGGAGGTACAGCAGCGGTTGCCGAGATGTTACTGCAATCACATCATAATGAAATTATTTTGCTGCCCGCACTACCAGTCGCCTGGAAAAATGGAGAAGTCCGTGGTTTAAAAGCAAGAGGTGCAGTTGAAGTAGCTATTCGTTGGAATAATCATACATTAGTTGAGGGACAATTACTGGTGAACCACACGCAGATGTGCCACTTACGTACCGCTCATCCTTATCATATCGTGTGCAACGATCAAGTCATTTCATCTACCTATAACGATGGGTTGCAACAATTTACTGTCGAAGCAGGAAAAACCTACATTATTACATTACAGTAATCTCGATAATAACGATTCTTCTAATACTAATATGTAAACATAAAGTAGCTTGTCTCACTACTATTCCGTAGTCGAGCAAGCTATTTTTTCAATATAAAATATACCATTCGACTCAGTACAAACCTTTTTGTAGTATTTTCTTAATATTTTTATGTATTTAATCTAGATTGTAGCCGTTATCAAAACTTTATGTTCCAACCATACGCTAATCCATGCTATAAATGAATTCTATGAACTAACTATTTTAAAGGGGGGCCTATTATTATATGCAATCGATAAAAAATCGGCGTATTTTTATTACCATTTTAATTTCATACTTGTTTATGTTAATCGTTCCTCTCATCGTCCTGATTATTAGTTATCACTCTTTTACAGCTAATACGGTGCGACAGGCAGGGAAATCTACGGTACATATTTTGAACCACACCCAACAAATTATGAATGAAAACTTCAAAAACATAGAGCACATGATGCTAAGATTAACACAAGAACCGCTAGTACAACAATTTTTAACTGCTGGCAAACAATTAGACAAACATAATAAATATGATCTATCTCGGTTAATTGAACTATTAAATCGAACAAAAAGTCAAAACAAATCGATTAAAGCGATTTATATTTACTACAATCGATCCGATATGGTCGTCACCGATAGTACCAGATTTGATAAAGATAGCTTCTATACGGAGCATGGTTTTGGGCAGGAAAAAAGTCTCGAAAGCTGGAAACAAAAATTAGCTAGCCCACACACGTTAGAATATGTCCCTGCTACGCTAAATGATACCGAAACACGAACTTCATCCATTGCGCTCATGCAATCTATTAACTTATATCCCAATCAAGAATCCTATGCCAATATCGAATTTCTAATGGATACATCTGAATTACTGGCATTAATGGAAAACGCTTTCTCCAACGGATCTGGCAGCGTCTATCTCATCAATGCAACTACCGATCAATTATTGTTAGCAAGTAGGGATAAACAACTAGAGTCCAACTTTTCTATCGACCACTTAAAAACAATGAATGTAGCGGCTAATAGTTATACGCAACAAGACGATACACTTATCTTTCACGTCCAAAATGAATCCTTTAATAAAAAACTGATGGCGGTCATTCCCTTTGAATATATTGCAAAACAAGCGGCGATTGGCAAAACATCGTTTACTTTTTTATTGACTTTTATGATTGTAGGAAGTTTATTTATTGCCTATCTGTTAGCAAGTCTAAGTTATAAGCCTGTAAAAAATATGGTGCAACGTTTAAAAACTATCGTACAAGCCGAAAATAGCGACACCAAAATCGAAAAAAACGAACTGGATTTTATCGCTACTGTAGCGGAACAAGGTTGGCTCCAAAAACGAGAAAGAGAACTGTTATTGCAACAACAAATTCCGGTCGTCCGTAATCAAATGCTCATTCAATTATTGCAAAATAAAGCCGTTCATACCCATGCAGCAAGTCTAAATTCCGTTGGTGTTCATTTTGAACATGACTCCTTTCAATGTTTACTTATTCATATTGATGAGTTTGCGGAGATTACATGGGGGGAACGAAATTTAACCAAATTCGCCATCGGCAACATACTAGAACATTTACTTCAACCTTATTACCCGAGCCCACTTATCGATTTGCAAATTAATCGAATTGCCTTTTTGCTTAACGTTCCAACGACGAAGCCATTAGAGCTGGCTAATTTAATTACTACTTGTACACAAGGCAGTGAATTTATCTCTGACAAATACAAGTCTAAAATAACGATTACGATTGGCGGATTACAGCAAAACTTCGATGGTGCTGCTATTTCTTATCAGGAAGCGGTAAAAACAATGGAGTATTGTTTATTTCGTGGTCTAGATACCGTTACTGCCTTCGAGCAAACGACTGCTGATCATTCACAAACAAACTATTACTATCCACCCAAATTAGAGTTAATGCTTATTCATGCGATAAATAAAGGTGATAACAAACGGACGAATGAACTACTTGACGAAATATTTGCTCATAATGAACAACAATCCAATCGTCACCTTTCTTTAAGTATTATCCGTTATTTTTATTTTGAGTTAATGGGAACTGGTCTGAACATATTAAATACGATATCTGTTCCGATGGAAGATGTGTTTGAACAAAGCAATAATCCGTATGAACAGTTATTAACATGTGAATCAATTGATCAGATGAAACAAGTGCTACGCCGTATATTCGAACAATTGTGCAACTATATGGAAGAACAGAAAAAGGGACGCAGCTTAAATAATGCCGAAAAGATGATCACTTACTTGCAAGAAAACTTTAACAATTCAGAGATGAGTCTCAATTTGTTAGCCGATGTATTTCAGCTACACGCTGCTTATGTGTCGAACATGCTGAAGGAGCAAACTGGTCGTAACTTTGTCGACATATTACAAGAACTTCGTATTCAAGAAGCAAAACGATTGCTAACTGAAAGTAACGAAACATTACAAATTATTGCTGAAAAAATTGGTTACTCCAACAACGTCGTCATGAGTCGTAATTTTAAAAAACTAGTCCATATGACACCAGGCGAGTACCGAAACACCTATAAACAAAAGACTTCTGACCTTTCTTAAAAAAATACTCTTTAAAAAAAGCTATCACTTTTCTTAATTTTGAACCTATTATCTGATCAATTAGCGGCTAGAAGCACCACTTTTTCCTTGTTATAGTTAGCGTAAAGTTACAACAAGAAGGAAGTGAAGCGATTGTACAAACAAGAAAATTTACTTACACGTTTGAGGAAGGATCTAAAAAAACATCATATCATCTATTTAATCGCATTGCCCGGTATGCTCTACTACATTCTTTATTACTACTGGCCGATGCTTGGCATTTCGATTGCTTTCAAATCATTTCATGCTGTCGATGGCATTTGGAATAGCCCTTGGGTAGGTATCGATCATTTCCATGCTTTTTTTGACAGTTACTATTTTGTCAGAATATTAAAGAATACAATAATCATTAGTTTGTACTCGATAGTATTTGGGTTTCCTGCACCGATTATTTTAGCCTTACTATTGAACGAAATTAATAAAACATTTTTTAAACGAATCGTGCAAACGGTTACTTATATGCCCCACTTTATCTCGATTGTAGTTGTATCCAGTATGTTAATTGCTTTTACACAAAAAGATGGTTTATTCAATGACATTATCGGATTATTCGGAGGTACGAAAGATAATTGGTTACTAAATAGTAATTGGTTTCGAACGATCTATGTCAGTTCCGATATTTGGCAAGAGCTTGGCTGGGGATCCATTATTTACTTAGCTGCACTCGCTGGTATAGATAACAGTCTATATGAAGCTGCCAGAATGGATGGAGCTAGTCGCTGGCGTCAACTATGGCACATTACATTACCTGGTCTTATCCCTACCATTATTATTTTGCTCATTTTGCGAATGGGTGCGGTGATGAATGTTGGCTTCGAAAAAATCATTCTTCTCTACTCACCAGCAACTTATGAAACAGCCGATGTTATCTCCACCTTTGTATACAGAAAAGGAATTCTAGAGGCGAACTATAGTTATGCTACAGCAATTGGATTATTTAATTCATTCGTTAACTTAGGTATTTTGCTGGCGGCGAATAAATTAAGTAAAAAGTATACTAACTCTGGTCTATTCTAACTAACATTTCCTACAAAGGAGGCTATAAAAATGTCAACCAAACTCGGCGGACGAATTTTCGATATTTTCAATTACAGCATTATGATTCTACTTATGATTGCTTGTCTCTATCCTTTTCTCTTAATTGTATTTTATTCCTTAAGTGACCCGGCAGAGCTTACACAAGCGAGTAGCTTTCTTTATAAACCGCTAGGGCTACAATTTGAAGCTTATAAAGCAGTTTTTCAGAACAAAATGATTATGAGCGGATATCGTAACACTTTATTCTATGTGACGGTCGGAACAACTTTGAATGTATTCATTACAGTTATGCTAGCTTATGCATTATCTCGGCGTGGTCCTATGCTTCTACCATTCATGACGATGATGATTGTTGTTACGATGTTCTTTAGCGGCGGTTTAATTCCGACTTATCTAGTCATGAAACAACTTGGTATTGTCAACACATGGCTTGCGATGATCGTACCTGGATTAGTCATTACTTATAATTTAATTATCGTTAGAACCTACTTCAAATCGATTCCTGAAGAATTGGAAGAATCCGCTCGCATCGATGGAGCCAACGAATTTGTCATTATGTTACGAATTATGATGCCACTGTCTATGCCAATCATAGCCGTCATGATTTTGTATTATGGCGTAGGGCACTGGAACGCTTGGTTTAACGCTTCTATTTATTTGACGAAAACGAATTTATTCCCACTCCAACTCGTACTTCGTAACATTTTGATAGCTGGAGATACCAATGAATTGCTAGCAACTTTAGGAACGATAAAAGGTCGAGATATGACAGAAATCGTCAAGTATGCTGCAATCGTCGTCACCACCGCACCAATTTTAGCACTATATCCTTTTCTTCAAAAACATTTCGTTAAAGGGATTATGATAGGTGCTTTAAAAGGATAAATGCTTGTCCAACTATAAAGGAGGCCGATAATTATGATAGTAAACAAACAGAGAAAGAAAAATTCCATCATCGTACAGCTTGTTGTTTTAACCATGTTAGTTTCACTTATTGCTGCTTGCGGCGGTAACGGTAACAATGGCGGTAAAACGAATACTGCTACCAATGCAACGGAGCAACCCGGAAATAGCAGTACTGTAGAACCAGGTGCTGGAAGCTCTTCAGGGAAAATTACAGACAAACCAATTACACTAAAGTGGTACCAAGTCAACTATGCCGGTGCTGAACTGACAAACATGGGAGAATCAGCAGGCTTCAAAGAAATTGAACGTCGAACTGGTGTCAAAATCGAATGGCAGCATCCGCCATCTGATGATCAAATTAATTTAATGCTAGCTTCTGGTGAATATCCTGATGTGATCTTTTGGAATTTCGGTAGTGTAAACCGCGGACTAAAAGGATTAATTGATGATGGTGTAGCTATTAAACTTAACGATCTTATTGAGCAACATGCTCCCAATTACAAAGCACAATTAGATAAATATCCAGAAATTAAAAAAATGGCAATTATGAACGATGGAACAATGCCTGCTTTTTATCAGCTTGATCCAGATCCAAAAAGACTAGCTTACTCTGGACATTACTTACGTAAAGACTGGTTAGACAAGTTGAACTTAACGCCACCAACTACCATTGACGAGTGGTACACTGTGCTAAAATCATTTAAAGATGGCGACCCGAACGGTAATGGTCAGCCCGATGAAATTCCTTATTCTATCGCAAAAGTAAACGGTGGAGTGCTAGGTGGAGGAACGTCTGGTATTACAGAATTTGCAGCTGCTTGGGGAGTACTGGACGGTTTTTACCACCACCCAGATACGAACACATTAGCTTATGGACCAATCGAGCCAGCATTTAAAGACTTCTTAACAACGATGAATCAGTGGTATGCCGAAGGTTTAATTGATTCCGAGTATGCTTCAACGGATGGTAAAAGTAGAGATACCAAAATACAAGGAAATTTGCTAGGTTCTACTTATGGCTTTATTGGCAGCGGTATTGGTAACAATACAAGTGCAGCTCGTCCGAACAACCCAGACTTCACCCTATTAGGTGTTACACCACCGGTAGGACCAGCAGGTAAACCATACAACTATACGAACGACCTCGTCCAAAAAGTTGGTTTGCAAGGTATTATTACAAAAAGTAATCCTTATCCAGTAGAAACGGTGAAATTTTTAGATTACTTGTATTCGGAAGAAGGACAAGAAATTCTTAACTGGGGAATTGAAGGCGAAAGCTATACGAAAGTAGATGGCAAAAAACAGTTTACGGACAATATTTTAAACAATCCAGATGGCAAATCTCCAAGTCAAGCGATTGCACACTATGCATTCCCGATCAACGGCTTTACAAAAACAATGGAATTCGAGCCATATAGCCAAATCAACCTTGTATTACCTGAACAAAAACAGTCAGCAGAAAACTGGGCAAAAGGTGATACGACTTTAAATACACCTGTTAGCTTAGAATTTTCATCTAGCGACTCTGCTACACTAACGCCGATGATGGCTGACATTAATACGTACAAAACAGAAATGATCTTAAAGTTTATTATGGGTGTTGAACCAATCGATAAATTTGATGATTTCGTCAAACGTTTAAAACAAATGGGAATCGAAGAAGCGCTTTCCCTATACCAAGCTGCTTATAATGATTTTAATGCAAGAAAATAATTGTCGTAAGTAAACAGTGCAGCAACAGAAGATCGTTCTCTATTCTTTCTTCTGTTGCTCTCTTATTTATAACGTGCTATATCCATAGGAATGAATACTACACGAAAGTAGGTTATTACGATGAATAGTCTTCAATTGTTATATAATACAGAATCGACCTCTTGGGAAGAAGCACTACCTCTTGGCAATGGTCGATTAGGAGCTATGGTTTTTGGAAAAGTGTTTCATGAGAAGATTAGTTTAAATGAAGATTCTATTTGGGGCGGCGGACCAGTACACGCTAACAATCCTGATGCTGCAACTCATATGGATACGATTCGTCAATTACTACGTGATGGTAAACAAGCGGATGCAGAATATTTAAGTAATATGGCTCTACTTAGTTCTCCTCGTTATTTGCAGCCCTATTTGCCACTGGGCGATATGCAGATATATATGGCTAATCACGACACTAAAAATGTACAACAGTACTCTCGGTCGTTAGACTTACGGAAAGCGATTGCCTATACGAGTTATGAATTAAATGGTGTCTCGTATGTACGAGAATATTTGGCAAGTGCCGAAGATCAGGTCATCGTTATTCGAATGACAGCAAGTAAACCCGGTAGTTTGACGTTCAACGCTAACGTGATGCGTCGTCCTTATGATAGCGGTTGCGAAATATTGCAACAAAATCGAGTGGTCATGCATGGGAATAGCGGGGTGAACGGTGTACAATTTTGCGCTGTACTGCATATCGAAAAAACTGGTGGCAGCGTACAAACAATCGGTGATTCGATAGCCGTTCATCAAGCGGACAGCGCAACAATTTATTTGGCCGCACAATCTACTTTCCGTCATGAAAATCCACTGGCAGTATGCGAGCAGCAGCTAGAGCAAGCAATTGCAAAATCTTACGAACAATTAAAAAATGACCATATCGTCGATTATCAACGTTTATTTAATCGAGTGAGCTTGGATTTATCCGATGATACAGAGGAGTCTAAACAAGCACCGAAGCTGATGACAAACGAACGACTTGCTAGACGGAAACAAGGACACGCTGATCCGAGTTTAGATGCACTCTTTTTTCATTATGGACGTTATTTATTAATATCTAGTTCACGAAGTGGCGACCGTGCCCTTCCGGCTAATTTACAAGGCATCTGGAATAACAGCTATACCCCACCTTGGGAATCAAAATATACAATTAACATTAACTTACAAATGAACTATTGGCCTGCCGAAGTATGTAATTTATCCGAATGTCATGAGCCGCTATTCGATCATTTGGAGCGAATGCAGCCCAATGGACAGCAAACAGCCAAGAAGTGTATGGTTGTGACGGATTTGTCGCTCATCATAATACGAGCATATGGGCATCCACCCATATCGAAGGAATGTATGTTAATTCAGCTATATGGCCTATGGGAGCAGCTTGGCTCGCTCTCCACTTCTATGAGCATTACCGTTATCAGTTGGATATTACCTTTTTAGCAGAACGTGCGTATCCAATTATAAAAGATGCCGCTTTATTTTTACTGCAATATTTAACGATAGATGAACAAGGAAGACGGATTAGCGGTCCATCTAGTTCACCAGAAAATACATTTGTACTTCCTAACGGTGAGCGCGGCGTATTATGTATGGCTCCTTCGATGGATAGTCAAATCACTTACGCACTGTGGACAGCTTGCATAGAAGCGAGCGAAGTATTGCATATAGATGAAGCTTTCCGAAGCGAATTACAAGCAGCATTAAGAACCATTCCGACACCTACTATCGGCAAACACGGTCAAATTATGGAATGGCTAGAGGATCATGAAGAAGACGAGCCTGGACATCGTCATGTCTCCCACCTTTTTGCGCTATCGCCGGGAGAACAAATTGATTTGTACCGTACACCAGAACTTGCTGCTGCTGCCAAAGTAACGTTAGAACGAAGACTTGCTAATGGCGGTGGGCATACGGGTTGGAGTAGTGCCTGGTTAACTCATTTTTGGGCGAGATTAGGAGAAAGTGAATTGGCGTATAAACAATTCGATCATTTATTGACCGATTCCACGTATCCTAATTTATTCGACTCCCATCCTCCCTTCCAAATCGATGGTAACTTTGGAGGTACTGCTGCCATTGCCGAGATGCTGTTACAATCACACAATAACGAAATTAGTCTGCTGCCAGCACTACCAGCAGCTTGGAATAATGGAGAAGTACGTGGTTTAAAAGCAAGAGGTGCGGTTGAAGTAGCTATTCGTTGGCATAATCATACATTAGTTGAGGGTCAATTACTGGCGGTCCACACACAGATGTGCCACTTACGTACAGATCGTCCTTATCATATCGTGTGCAACGATCAAGTCATATCCTCTACGTATGACGATGGTTTGCAACAATTTAATATGGAAGCAGGAAAAAACTACATCATTACAATGCAATAGATTTGATAGTAATATGTGACATAAAAATAGCTCGGAGTTGTCTACTAAGTCCTAAAACGAAAAGAAACTGGATGGAAAAACGTAATGTTTTTCTATCCAGTTTGATCGTATGAATATGCTGAAGCGTCTCTTGCACCTATTCTTCAAGAATGAAATTTACGTTACTAGTCCCTCACCATGGCCGTTTATACGTTTTTTCATACAAACGCTACGTCATAAGCCACTTTCCATGTTCGTTATACGTTTTTTCATACAAACCCTAGGTTACAAGCCACTTTCCATGTTCGTTTATACGTTTTTTCATACAAACTCTACGTCACAAGCCACTTTCCATGACCGTTTATACGTTTTTTCATACAAACTCTACGTCACAAGCCACTTCCGATGCTCGTTTATACGTTTTTTCTAATGAAATACGAATTTCATCTATTATCCAAGCGAATGAGCTTAACTTGTTTCATTTGATTTTTGCGGTTGCATCTCCACTGTTTTATCAAAGAAATAACGGCGATAATTATTAATATGTCCGATATAATAACGAGTAACTTTTATCATCCGTTTCCAATTCATATCTTGTTTGTACCATAGCGACTTCAGCGCTTTTTTCTGTTTATATAACGATTTGATTTCAGCGGATAATGCCGGCTCTGTCACATATTTGCGCAATACTAATTTAGGTACATTTGTCCATAGTGCCGTCTGTTCACTATACACACACGACTTATCTTTGTTATATACAGCATGATCAATCAACGCAGATAACATATTAAGTCCGGCTGCTCGCACAAAAAAACTACTTCTGCCGAGTCGAGGATTAATTTCAAACAACATATACTTTCCGGTCCGGCTATCATATTTCATATCAATATTCGAAAAGCCTACGTAACCGATATCTTCTAAAAAACGTTGAATTTTTTTGTAAATAACCATATCCGACCTACTAATAATCGCCGCGTAGTTACCTAACGTTTTCGGAGCATATTCTTCTAAAACGGGCTGTCCTAGACACATCATTTTTACTTGACCAACATTGTCAGAGTAACTATTAATAACCCGCATCGCACTATCTCCGCCAGGAATAAACTCTTGAATAATTAGCTTACCTTCGTAATCGGAGCCGTTCATACTCTTTACCATCGTCAAATATTCTGCTTTGTTCGCAAAGAAAAACACCTTTTTCTTACCTTCAAATTCACAGTGCAAATATTCATAAGCGTTACTATTTTCCGGTTTTACTACAATAGGGAATTGGAAGTCCATTTGATCGAGCGCCTGCTCTCGCTCCCCCGCTTCGCATACGATCGTCTTCGGATAATCTAATCCGTGCGCTTCGCATAGCTGATAAAACTTGTCCTTCGTATCCAATGTATTTAATAAATCCTCAGTGATAAATCGGTTAGCTATTAATCCTTTGAACTTGTCATAATGACGAGTCAGCAATGCTGCATAGTAATCCGAACAAGGAATAACGACCAGCTTGCGATTAGGTGCAGCATATTGCTCTAGTACTTTTAATAAAGCTTGTGGAAATACAGCATCATGGTCAAAACGATCAATCTGAACCAAGTCAAATAAGTTACTATGCATTGTCGGAACTAATAATCTCGTACAAAGCAACAATGGCTTTATCTGATAAGCTTCATGGATTAGTCTGACATTACCATAAGCATTTTCATCACTTCCGAGTATAATAGGTAAAAAATTATTACTATTCATAAAATCTCCTCATATGCGTAATCTATCTTTATTTCTTTTATTATAGCAAATTTTTTTATGTTATATCATGACGCAGTTGATTTTTTAACTTATATACAATAAAAGGATATCCAATTCAAAAAGAACTCCATAAAGAGCATGATTGGTAAAAACAATAGGAATGAAATCAATGCCTTCTAATCATAATCAATCACAGTCGTTGTTCCAATAAGCAATTAGACCCGTAGTTTAAACTACAGGTTTAATTATTAATACAGCTTTTTCTTTGCCTTTTCACCATAAAGATTGACAACAGTGATAAAATATTTTATCATCTACTTACTAGTAAGTAAGTTTTTTAAGTAAAGGAATGTGACTAACTTTGGCTAGCAAAAAGGATAATATAATTTTCTTAGCTATGCGGCTAATTAAAGAAAAGGGATTTTTGTCGTTGAGCTACGATGATATTTCTAAAGAATTAGGCATCACAAAGGCTGCAGTACATTACTATTTTGAAAGAAAAGAAGACCTCGGTGTTGCAGTTTGTGAAAAGTTAGAAGCTGGTTTGTTAGAAAGTTATGAGCGTACTTTAAATCAGATGACAGATCATCAAGGAGAACCGTGGTATTTCATCGAAAGTAGAATTGATACGATAAGGCCAAACGAAATATGCCCTATATCGAGTTTGCAAGGGGACTATGAAGATTTACCAGAGAGCATGAAAAACATCTTGGAAGAAATTAGTAAAAATGAAATGGAACTGTGGGCATCTCTAGTAAGGCAATATAGCCCCAACTTGGATAACGATGACATCGCAAGAACGATACTTTTGAGTGTTAAGGGTGCTCTGCAATACAGACGAGTTTTGGATGGTCGTGCCTTTGAAAATATGATGTCATCCATTCAAACGCAATTTTACAGATCGTTAAGTTCGGAAGGAGGTAGCTAGCATGAGAAGAGTAGTTATTACCGGTTATGGTGTTATTTCATCATCTGGCAACACGGTAGATACGCTGTGGGATAATGTTGTTAATGGAAGGTCTGGAATAAAGAAAATAGAAGACCCATCCTTTTCGGATATTTCTTCTCGTATCGCCGGGTATATAGACGATTTCGTTCCAGAAAAATATTTGGAGAAAAAAGAAGCAAGGCAGTACGATTTGTTTGCACAATACGCATATGCAGCGGCAAGGCAAGCGATTGATATGGCACAGGTACACGACGAAAGTTTTGATAAAGACAGGGTTGGTGTTTATGTGGGCTCCGGCATTGGTGGAGTTGGCACTACATTGCACAATCACGCATCGTATTTAAACAAAGGCACACATCGGGTATCGCCTTTTATGATTCCGATGATGATAAGCAATATGGCATCAGGCTTTATTGCAATTAAAACGGGATTTAGGGGGCCAAGCTTTGCTCCTGTTTCAGCATGTGCAACTGCCAATCAGGCGATTGGCGAAGCATTTTTGAATATCCGTCATGGTTACACGGATGCAATTGTTGCAGGGGGAGCAGAAGCCCCTATTAACACACTTGCATTTTCGGGCTTTGCGAACATGAAAGCAATGTCCACAAATAACGATTCCCCGGCAGAAGCCAGTCGACCCTTTGATAAATGGAGAGATGGTTTTGTCATGTCCGAGGGTGCGGCGATTTTATTTTTAGAAGAGCTGGAACACGCCCAAAATCGTGGAGCAAACATTTTGGGAGAAATTATTGGATATGGCTCGACCACCGATGCCTACCACATCACTACACCAGATTATGATGGTGCTAAACGGGCGATGATGCTGGCATTACAAATGGCAAATATCTTGCCCTCACAAGTGGATTATATCAACGCCCATGCCACAGGCACAAAAGAAGGAGATAAATCGGAAACAAAAGCAATCAAAGCTCTATTCAAGGAAGAGGCTCCCAAGCTCAAGATTAGTGCAACAAAATCCATGACAGGTCATCTGTTTGGAGCCGCTGGTGGCATAGAAGCAATTATCACATTAAAGGCTCTTGAGCATGGTGTAATACCACCAACAATCAATTTGACAAATGCAGATGACGAATGCGACCTTGACTATGTGCCTAACGTTGCCATCAAACAGACTATTAATTTTGCAATCTCAAACGGTTTCGGCTTTGGTGGTCATAACGCTTCTCTTCTTTTCAAAAAGTGGCAGTCAATAAACAAGTGAATATGCAGCCGATTATTGCTGCCATTTTTTATTCGACACCTTTCGGGAATTTTCTCTAGAAGGTGTTTTTTTCATTCACTAATAAATATATGCATACTTAAATCCACAAATTAGTTGTGAGTTTTAACACTGTTTTATGGTTATACAGGGTATAGTATATATTTAGAGTCAGCCACCACTTGTCGATACACCATTTCGTTTGCATTTAATCAATGTTCTAAGTTTTGTTCTATTTTAATTAAAGAAATGAGGAATTACTACTATGAAAACAAAAGTATTTGCTGTTTTGAGCGCAATAGCTCTGTTCGTTGTCATTGGTACAGCTGTATACGCTTATGATGCTAGTTCGCAAGTAATAAATAAATTTTTCCCAGCAAACAGCGAAGCTAGTTACTATACTAATCACCATCAAAACATGCCACAAAGGCAACATATGCATAGACAATCAAATATGCCTTACAACGATTTAGAAGGTCACTACAATATGCACAATAAAGTTCATTCTTCAACTAAATATACTAATCGTTTTTGCCATTAATTTTTAGCTATTAAAAACATAAAGGTCAAGCTACACCAAAACGGCTTATGCTCATAATATTTATGAACATAAGCCGTTATTACTTTTTTCATACCTTCATTTTAATAAAAAAGAATGAAATTATGCTTCTTCCGTTGCTGCCTCTTCTGTTGCCTCTTCTTCCGCCAGTTTCGGTGCTACGATTGACATTAAAAACTCATCTGGTGAAGAGATTAACGCCACATTAGCTGGCAATACAATATCACTAGCTTGTAAGTTATCACCAATTTCCATCTCGCTAATATCATATTCCAATGATGATGGCAGATTTCCTGGTAGTGCTTCCACTTCAATCGACGTATTATCTGTTTGGATAATACCACCAACTTTTGTACCTTTCGGTGTACCGCTCAATTGAACAGGTATTCTTGTACGAACTACTTCGTCTTGTCTTACTCTTAAAAAGTCCATATGCAAATATTCACCAGATACTGGATCTTGTTGGATATCTTCTAGTAATACTGCTATTTTATCTTTTTCACCTAGTTGAAGATTAACGATGCCTGATCCGCTATTCTTAGCCCATTGATGAAATTCTTTACGTGATATATGAATCATAGCATTGTCCACACCTGAACCAAAGATTATACCTGGTACGCGTCCTTTACTGCGCAATTGTTTTAGTCCTGAACGAGTCAAGTGCTGTCGTTGTTCTGCATGAATGGAAATACTCATTATACATTAACTCCTTTGAATTTGAATTTATGTGCCCCAAAACCTCTCGCCTTCACCGACTACTGATTTTGCCCCCGGTTCGGGGGATTAGTTGAGCACCATTTGATCACCGCCCTATATGATTAGATTATTTGTAGTATGTTGCTCCCCCGATAGAAGGCAACATATAGGTAGAAGGCACCCCATTCCTAATGGAACGAAATGCCTTGATTACTTTACCTTATCATATTAACAACAAATTGTCGAATTTTTCAGATTATATTCCCACATTTTTCAGCTACATTATTACAACTACTTCATGCTGTTTCCCATCATTAATAAGAGGAATGACAGCAAATTTTCGATCGGCTTGTTGCAGTAATTCCACTGGCTTATTGTTTAACGTAACTTGCGATACACCGCTCATTTTTCCCTGTTCATTTATGACTTCAATCTTATAGGTTGTTGTCAAATAACGATACGTAACGCTATATCGCGGCCAATCTGTTGGAATAGCCGGATCTATCTGGAGCTGCATTTCTCGTCTTCGTATGCCTAATATCGCTTCTATTCCTGCTTGATACATCCAACCTGATGCACCGGTATACCACGTCCAGCCCGCTCGCCCTTCATGTGGTGGTTCGGCATATACATCCGCCGCCATTACATATGGTTCTCCAGCATAAGTGCGTGCCGCTTCCGCTGTTTTAGCATGATTGATCGGACTTAACATGTCGAATAACTCAAATGCTTTATTACCATTACCAAGTTTACTCCAAGCTACAATGCTCCAAATGACACCATGTGTATATTGTGCACCATTTTCTCGAATCCCTGGCGGATAACCTTGGATGTAGCCGGGGCTTGGCTCAGTTGTATTAAACGGTGGTGTCAATATGCGAGCTAATTGCAAAGGACGTTCCACAAGATGCTCATCAAATGATTGCATCGCTTGTTTTGCCCGCTCCTCACTTGCCATTCCCGATATGACAGACCAAGACTGTGCGATAGAATCGATACGACCTTCCGTATTTTCGGCAGTTCCAAGCCATGTGCCAGCGTCCGTAAATGCTCGTCTATACCACTTTCCATCCCAGCCATCCGCTTCCATAGCTAACACAAGTTTATCATAAGCTTGTTGGTAGTCTGCTGCCCGCTTCTCTTCCCCTCGTTCTGCTGCAAGCTTACTAAATGGTTGGAGCAAATTACCTAAAAACCAGCCCAGCCACACACTTTCGCCACGACCTTCCGCACCAATTAAGCTCATTCCATCATTCCAGTCACCGATCCCGATAAATGGTAGTCCATGTTCACCTACTGGCAAACTAATATCTAACGCTCGAAAACAATGCTCTAATATCGAACTAACTTCTGCTGAACGAACCGTTTCCTCATAGCGTTCATGCTCTTCTGCCGTAAGCGGCGCACTATGCAAATAGGAGGCTTGTTCATCTAAAATACTTTCGTCACCAGTTTGCTCCAAATATCTGACTACCGCATAAGGCAGCCACAATAGGTCGTCCGAAAATTTAGTCCGAATCCCTCGATTCGTTTCTTCATGCCACCAATGCTGCACATCGCCTTCTTCATATTGATGTTCCGCATGCAGTATAATTTGGCGCCTTGTTCGCTCTGGCTCCAAGTGTAGAAGCGCCAATGAATCCTGTAATTGATCCCGATATCCATACGCTCCGCCTGCTTGATAAAAAGCAGTTCGAGCTTGTAGACGACAAGCAATCGTTTGATACATCAGCCAGTGATTTAACAAGTAATTCATTTCTGTACTCGGTGTATCAACTTGGATATTGCTTTTGATCTGTTGCCAATGCTCTATAACAGCAACATATTGCTGTTCACATAACTCGCTACTACTATATTTCTTTGCCAATTCGGACGTTGACTCCAGCCCATTCGTACATCCTAACAGTACATAAACAACAGCTGTTGCATTCGCCGGTATATGCACTTTCGTCTGGTATGCTGCACAACTATTAGCCAGCACTCCCGTTTCTCCTGATAGTTGCTTCGACTGCAAGCTAAGCGGCTGATCGACAGAGCCACCTACTCCAAGAAATGCCGCTCGATCACACGTCCATGAAGAGGTAGTATTTGCATCCGAATGCTGATCGTCGGAAACTACTTTCAAAAAAGCATGCGCATCACGGAATGTATCTTGGTACATATTTCGAACAATTAACGCTCCGCTTGCATCATCATATATACTATGGTGCATCGCTGCTTCACTTTCTCGATGAACGCCCAGCACCCACTCGGCATAATGAGTAACAGCCAAATCAACAGCTACACTCCCCTTATTTTTCAATTCTAGTCGAATGACTTTTAAAGTATCCTTAAGCGGTACAAACACCGTTGCCGTTTGTTCGAGATGATCCGTTAGGCGGATAAATCGAGAATACCCTTGACCATGTACGACAGTAGTACCTTCCCCGCTTGGCTGCCATATTTGTCCGCTTTGTTCATCTTTGATATAAAGCATTTCACCCGCTGGATCAAGAGCTGGATCATTCGACCACGGTGTTAGCTTACACTCACGACTGTTATCAAACCAGCTATACCCGGTAAATAATTCTGAAACAATGCAGCCAAATTGCTCGTTGCTAAGTACATTGATCCACGGTGCTGGCAAAGGATGTTCTTCTCTCACATCAATGACATATTCCCTACCGTCTTTAGAAAAGCCACCATAGCCATTATAAAATTGTAATGTTTCCCGCGAACCTTTCACGATAGATGGTGCGAAAGATTGTTGTAATTTGCTCGTGTTTTGCTGTACTAACCGACGATCAAGTAATTGTAACGGCTCTTGCACCAGCAATTGTGCTTGCAAGCTAGGTCCCGCTGCATCTAATACATAATGAGCAACTGACCATAGGAGATGTTTTATCGTCTCGCCTGCCGTAATCGCATCAATTAACCGCAAGCTTCCACGTGGATGATCCAAACCACCAATGTATTGCTCTAACAAACGATGAATGCCATCACGCAGTTCTTGCTGATAGCCATTAGCTGTTTCATTCCACACGACAACGTCAAAGATTAGCCCATTGCGCCATAGATAAACACAGCCTGTTATCACCTGTTGCATAAACTGTAACTGAATAACATCATTCGCTCGAACAAGTAAAATCGGTCGATCGCCAGACACGCCGTGCGCCCACAAATGTTGCTGGCTAAGTTCTAGCTGTTCGATAGCACGTTGTTGCGCCGGTTCTAGTGCGCTACGCATCCGAATACGGGTTGCCAACTGCTGATACATTACTGTCTGCTCTGGCGTTATGTTGAGATGAGCTAATTCAATTTGGCTAAAAGTAAAAGCAAGTGCGCGCATCCGAGCAAGTTGCTGACGATCGCTTAAACGATAAACGATGTCAATCGCTTCGCCCTTACTAGCAGCAGCTCCCGTCATAGCAACAAGTTGAACGGTTTTTCCAACTGGTATTTCGATTGTCCGTCTCATAATAAAAGCAGGATCTGCTACGGAGCCTAGCTTACCTTCTAGCGGATGCAGCAGCCCATCTGGCTCAGCTAGCGATACCCCTCTGCCTAGAAAACTAGCCCGATATGTTTCGAACTGTACCGTTTGTATTGGATTCTGTTTTTGACTTTGCTGCAGTTCATGTTGCTCTGTCGTTACATTTTTACTATGTTCAGCTACATAGAGCTTGTGAAAAGCCCATAGTGGTTGATCCGTTTTTTGTCTCGCTCTTTTGCTAGCAATTAATGCTTCGGCATCCGCATCATAATCTGTCTGAATAAACAATCGTGAAAAAGCAGGATGCGCTTTGTCAGCTTCATGTTCGGCAAGTGCGATTTCTACAAAACTGGTTATTTCCACTACTTTATGCTGTTTACTATTGTTCGTAATCGTCAATTCCCGAATGTCCGCATTCGCTTCCGGCGCTACGTAGACTTCTAATCGACTCGATAATCCATCATGTTCCGTTGTGAACACTGTTTTCTCTTGATATTGCTGTGTAAGATACGATTGTTGCTCATTTCGACATGGCATTAAAGTTGGTGACCAAATCGTTTCTGTTGAAGCTTGCTCTGCTGCTAGCTCTGCATCTCCTTTACTTACGTCACGGATATACAAATAGCTCCCCCAAGGGTCAAGCACTGCATCTTCTCGCCACCTGCTCAAATCAATACCGTTATATTGCATATATCCACTACCAGTTGCTGTGATCATCGTCGTAAATGTACCATTGGAATGAATATGCAAGGACGGCTGCTGCAACTGCTGCACATCTACTTGGCGTAGCGGTCCCGTCTGTCGATTTTTCACTCCTGGCTTTTCACTTTTATACGTTATTTCTCGCTTCATCAAAGCAGATAACGGAGGAATACGTTCCGTCAATAATAATTCTGCTGCTTGTACCCGCTTATCCGCATGAAAATAATCGATCATCGTCACTGGTAACAATAAATTAGCAAGCGTCATAAAAGCCATCCCTTGATGATGCGCCATAAAGCTACGAACAATTTTAAACTCACTACCGCGCGGCATCCGACTTGCTGTATAATCAACTGCTTCATAAAAACCATACTCACCACGTGCGCCAATAGCTTCTAATTGCTCCAAATGCTGCAAGCCTTTTTGCAAAGCATAAGGTAATGCCATAATCGTAGCATATGGTGCGATAACTAAATCTTGTTCTAATCCTCGTTTGAAGCCTAGTCCTGGCACACCAAATGCTCGATATTGATAATTCAGAGCATAGTCAAACCCATAATAACCGGATTCTGATATTCCAAACGGAACACCTTGTTGTTCACCATATTCTATTTGTCTGCCTACTATCGCTCGATACGTACTATCCCATAACGTGTTAGGATACGTCCGCATAATTAACCACGGCATCATATATTCGAACATCGTTCCTGTCCACGATAGCAAAAAGGTATGCCCTGCCGCCTGCTTCACGCTTCTGCCTAATTGCGACCAATGAGCTACCGAAATTTGCCCAAGTGCTATCGCAACAAAGCTAGCTTGCCGAGCTTCTGATGCTAACAAATCGTAGAGAATTATATCTTTCTCGCCTCGTTCTCCGCTATAGCCCAATACGAATAGTTTGGCATTGTCATCATACAACTGTCGGAAATCAGTTGCTTGAATCAGTTCTTCCATATGATCAATCAGTGTTGATAGTTGTTTTAATCGATAAGAGATTTGTTGTCTTTCTGTATGATGATCTGCTACCTCTTCCCATTGCTGCTGCTTTTTGTAGATAGCAATTAATGCTTGTTTCGTTGTCATCACACTAGCAACAAAATTACCAGAATCTACTGTCGAAACGTAAGCTGGAGGTAATACACGTAAGTCCGTTGTATCGTACCAATTGTACAAATGACCATGCCACTTATCTAGTTTCATAACGGTATCCCACGTTTTTTTCATCCGATCTAGTAATTGCTCCAACCTAATCAGCTTCATATCATGAGCAGCAATTAAAGAAGTGAGCATAAATCCGATATTCGTCGGTGATGTCCGATGTGCCACGCCATTATACGGCTCCAGCTGCACATTATCAGGTGGAAGGTAGTGATCGTTTTCTCCTGCAAACTGTTCATAAAACTTCCAAATATCAGAAGCAAGCTCCGATAATTTGGTACGAACAGGTTCATCCAATGGTGCTGGTTCAGCAACGACCGGTTGATCCAGCTTACTTACTAATAACGGCGCAATCGCCCAAACGATGGCGAGGAAAATAGCTAGCCAACGCGCCGTTACGGATGGTTGAACGATCGCTAATATTACAAACAAGCCGATAAGGCTATATCCTCCAAACGAAAATTGCAGCGGCAGCCTTTGTTTCGTTTGTTTGCTCCATGTTTCCACATGGGATGAACTGGTCCATTCCAACAAATGTTTTTTGCTAACAAGTAACCGAAATACTGTCTTACTTATGGCATGAATGATCAATGCAGTGTGAAATGGTAGCGTCACAATCTGTAATATCATTTGAAAAAAAGCAACATTTACTCTTCGCCATTGTTTTTCCTGCCAAACTGACGGTAGTTGTCTACATACTGGTAGCAACCAAGTCACTATTAATAGTGCTATTGCCCCCCACTTAATCGCCGGCCACAATGTTATGGATAGCAATAATAAAACAAAGTATACAATCGACAGTAAGCTACGTCGTAAGTTATCGAGTATTTGCCATTTGGTAATAACGGACAAGTCTATAGGTACTACTTCTCCCCGTCGATTACGAAACGCTGGTAACAACCAACAAATTAATTGCCAATCTCCACGTACCCAGCGATGCAGTCGTTTCTGATAAGCAACATAGGTAGAGGGGTGGTCATCAATTAGTTCCACATCCGACATTAAACCAGCGCGCAAAAAGCCACCTTCTAATAAATCATGACTCAAGACGCGGTTATCAGGAATACGAACGGACAATATATGATGAAAAACTTCGACATCCAAAATCCCTTTACCAGTAAAGATAGCTTCTGATAAGGCATCTTGGTAAGGATCGGATGCGGCAAATACGTAAGGATCGATTCCAGGCTCTGCCGATAAAAAAGCGAGTCTTGATCGTAACGCCGAAGGATGGCTAATACCGATACGCGGCTGCAATATTCCATACCCTTCTACTACGCGTGTTCCTTTTTCGTTAAGCTTCGGTCGATTGTATGGCAAATGCATCGTACCAATCATTCGTTCAGCTGTACTAATAGGTAACTGTGTATCTGCATCCAGCGTAATAATATAACGAATAGTCGATAGTGTTGCCGCATGCCCGATGACATTCGTATAGCTCGTTGTAGTATTTCCTTTTATCAGTTCAACAAGCTCTACTAGCTTCCCCCGCTTACGCTCCCAGCCCATATAAACATTTTCACTATCATTCCACACTCGTTTCCGCTGCAAAAAGTAAAATTCACTACCACTGTTGTGGTAACGTTCATTCAAATCCTGTATCATTTGCCGACCCATCTGTACAATTTGTTGATCTTCTACCATTTCTTCTTCTGTCGCATCGACAAAGTCACCAAGCAAAGCGAAGTGAATGTTCTTTTTACGATTTGCCAAAAAATGAACTTCCAATTGCCCCGCTAATTGCTCTACTTCTGCTACCGAAGACCAAATTGCAGGTATGACAACAAGTGTCGCAGCAGCTTCCGGTATTTCTTGTGACAGATCAAGACGTAATAACGGCCTTGGCTTACACAGCTTACTTATGCTGTAATTAACCATCGCTACCGCCCATTCACTCATTGGAAAACTGATAAGCAGTGCCAATATGACATACCCTACCGGCTCCAATTGGGCAAAGCTACCTAGCAACATAGTCAGTGCAATAGTTAATAAACCAAAGATGATGACCGAAGCGGCAATATATGTTCCTTTGTTCCGTTCAGCAAAAAATCCACGTAAGTGAGGTGCTGGTTTACTACATTTACATAGCGCCTGCCACAGTTTTCTAATTCCTTTTGGATCAAACAAATAGTAAGCAACATACTGCTCACGACGAGTAGCTTTAGTAGCTTCTTTTTCATCTTCTTCTACTGCCTGCGATACTTTTGTCTGATTAGCCAGCTGCGCTGCTTGTTGTCCTTGTTGCTGCCCAGCTAATTGTACTGCTTGTTCAGCAATTATATTTTCTGGTACGCGAAACCGAGCAGCTAACACCGCAATTTGATTTAACAGTGTGTGCTTACTTTCAGTATCCAACATCGTATAGTCATGTTTTGTCGTTTGCAATGTCTGTGCGACAATGGTCATCGTTTCAAACAAAGCGTGCCAGTTCATTCTTTCCAGCTTGCGCATACTAGTGATTAAATGCCTCGCTCGTAGTTGATAGTCCGCTTGCAAATGATGCTCATACGTAATTATACGATTGAGATCATCCGTCCCATGTTCATATTGACATGTTAACCATTCCCGCACTGCCCGTTGATCACCTGACCACTCCCGCAAATGAGTAACCAAATGGACAAGCCATGGTCCAGATAACGGCAAGCTTTGCCCAGCGTCCACTAATTTTTGTTGCAATAATTCACTATCTGGCTGCTTCGTTTCCAATTGCTTTAACATCTCATCGACCCGTGTACAAACATGACGACGTTCACTTACTAATGTCGATATATTCGCAATTTGTTCTAGAAAAACAGCACGCAACATTACTGGCAATGACCAAATTTCTGCTATTGTAAGTACGGCAACCTCTTGATATGCACCCATAAAAGCCTCAAAAGACGCTTCATCAAAAACACCATCAACGAGATCTAAGTATCGATTACATAGAATATCTATGCGCAATTTTCCACTCATTTGCTCTACAGATGATGTCACAACTGGTAATTTACTTAACGGGCGTTTCAGCAATACAGCATCCATCGACTCTGCTTGTTCTTCTATAAATTCAGAGCTATCTAACAACCACTCATCTGCCGATTGCGAACATATATTAGATTGCTGCTCCAATAAAGTAATCGCCTCGCGAAAAGAATGCAAATGTTTTTTTATATTTGTATGCAAATATTGCGGCTGTTTACGAAATGATTTCGTTTGTTGCTGCAACGCTAACTGTCGTGCTTGATGTCGTAATTGTTCTAAGTGATAAGTCATGTGTGCCTCCGAAGTAACTATAATGAGCTGTTCGCTTTTCTTTTAGTCATGTAAACAAATAAAACAGAACAATCAAATTATTGCCATTCCGGCTGCATTTTATTAATTTATTTCTAAAATGCTTTATTTTGTCGATTTTTACAGCTGTATTGCAACATTATTAATCGAAGTCAATATAATGATTATACTTGCTATATTATTTATATTTGATATACTATTTTCAAGGTGGTGAATCCATTGCAAGTATGTCCTCATTTACAATATGCGTTTCAAATTTTAGGTAAAAAGTGGAATGGTATGCTTGTGCATTACTTATCCATCCAACCTAACTACTCGGCACACTTTTCGCAGATGAAACGTGATTTATCCGAAATAACTGCTCGCGCTTTGTCGATGAAATTACAAGAACTTATTGAATTTGGCTTACTTGAAAAACACGTTTCTTCTGGAACACCTATAGTTATCACCTATTGCTTAACGGAAAAAGGAATCGAGCTATCACATAGTCTTGCACCGATCCAGCAATGGGCAGCGAAATACAATAACGAAGGGATGGAATAAGAGATGAACAAACAAAACCCAATGGCTTGCGATTTAACTACTGGAATTTGTGGTGATGCAGGAGATAATAGCGGAAGCGTTTTTGAAATGATAGATTTGAACCCACCCGTCAAACAAGTGGATATGTATTATGTGACGGACCCGATTTGTTCACACTGCTGGGCACTAGAACCAGTATTCCGTAAATTCACCCAGCAATACGGCAAATATTTGCGAATTAGGACAGTGACAGGTGGACTATTAGCAAATTGGGATGGATTTGCAGATTCGAAAAACGGGATTGGCAAACCAGCAGATGTTGCCGGACACTGGCAAGAAGTAGGCGAGCATTCGCGGATGCCGATCGATGGTTCCTTATGGCTATCTGATCCTATAATGTCTTCTTACCCACCGTCGCGCGTCTTTCAAGTGATTAGACAACAGAGCGAGGAACTGGCCAGCGTCTTTTTAAGACGAGCACGAGAAGCAGTTTTTGCATTTAACCGTAATATTGGAAAAGATGAAGTACTTATCGATATCGTAAACCAAATGGGATTAGATGGAGCAGCAATAATAACAGCAGCCAACGAAACTAGTGCGCAACAACTACTAGAAGAAGATTTTGCCTTGGCAAGCTCCCTCGGTGCACGTGGATTTCCAACGATATTATTTGTGAACGAGCAAAAACAAGCACTTCGCATTGTAGGTGCTCAATCACTAGAACACTATGTATCAGCGCTAGAACAAATACTAGGCGAAAAGCTGCAAGCAGCTCCTACTACTCCACTAGCAACAGTATTACAGCAAGAAAAACTTTTGTTCGCCAAAGAAATCGAAGTGCTATATGATCAAAGTGAAGACAGAATAGAATCATATGCAGATGCCCTCTTAACCAATGTACCACATCAAAAACAACAGGTACTAGGTGAAACATATTATCAATTAACAGAATAGAAATATGTAGGGTTAAGCCCCTAGAATAAAAAGTTGGACGGAAATGTTTTTCCGCCCAGCTTTTTTTGGTTGTACTTGTCCCTATTCCGTTGTTGCTGTTGTTGCTGCTAGAATGGTAACAAGACGGCAAAACACAACATGACACATTTGCGGATTTTTGTATGAAAAAACAGACAAAGCTGACCTCTAAAGGGCTGTTTCGAGCGAGTTTATACGATTTTCCGTATAAAACACTCCCTACAAGAGACTGTCCCAAGCGCGTTTATACGTTTTTTCACACAAAGCGCCCTACCTCTGTCTCCACGCATCACTTTTATACGTTTTTTCACACAAAGCGCCCTACCTCCGTCTCCATGCATCATTTTATACGTTTTTTCACACAAAGCTGTATCGCCATTCCTTTTGCATCTTATCATATACCCATCTATTGCATAAATAATCCATTCACTATCCATTATTCATTTCTGTCATCATTTATCATCTACTATCTATCATCCATTATCCATTATCCAAACTTCCATTCTACACAGATCTACGTTCACATAATACACAAATACACCTTCCCATCTTCCCATTTTTCACAAATCAACGTTCCAATAATTCACATCCTCCACACCATTCAACTATGACAACGAAAAAAAGGACATCCAGCAGTTAGTCAACACTGACTTATCTGAATGTCCCCTATATTTGTCAATTCATTATACTAATTTACCTATAAACGTGGCTGTTCCTGAACCAAGGTTGTGTAGTTCATATTCGCCAAGCTTGCCATCTATCGGCAAATGTACGGTAGCCGTTGTATTAGCTGGGATTTCTACTGTTAGCTCATACTGATCCCCAGTTATTTTCCAATTAGATCTAATTAGTCCATATAACGATTCATAGCTCGCTTCTACGAATGCTAATGTTCGATCCAAACGTGGTTTAATATGAATATGTTTAAAAGCAGATTGCTGCTCGTCGGTTTCCATACCAGCCATATAGCGGTACATCCACTCACCAACAGAACCATAAGCATAATGATTAAATGAGTTCATCGATGGTGTTTGGAAGCCATTGTGCTCCGTCCATCCGTCCCAACGTTCCCAGATCGTAGTTGCACCGTGATTAACAGAGTATAACCAAGATGGAAACTGTTCTTGCACTAACAGTTTGTAAGCAAGATCATCCTGCGCATAATCCGATAGTACCGGCAGAACATATGCCACTCCCATAAATCCAGTAGATAGCTTGTTTCCTCTTTCCGTTATATCTTCTACCAAATATTGTACTGCTTGCTTCTGTTGTTCTGGCGTCAACAATCCGAAACTCAACGACAATACATAACCTGTCTGCGTATGACCATATATTTTACCTTGCTCGTCAACAAACTTCTGCTGATATGCTTTCGTAATGTCCACAAATAGTTGGTTATAATAAGCAGCATCATCTGGCTTACCAATAATTTCTGCAATTTTAGCAACCAATTGTGTACTATAAGCAAAGTATGCTGTCGCAATAAGTTCCTTAGGAGTAGTCGAGCCAATCGATAACCAATCTTCATAGTTAGCATAGTCAGGTCTAATCAGGTTATCAGACATATCATGCAAATATTGAATCCAACGTACAGATGCATCGTAATTCGATTCTAACACTTGCTTATCACCATACATCAAATACATCGTCCAAGGAATAATTACTCCCGCATCTCCCCAACCAGGATTATCTGGAGCATGCCAGTTCAATCTAGTATTCCACATTTTATGTCTAATCCAGCCAGCATCAGGTGCAACGTCAGTAAACGCTCCCGATGGCTGTTGGCAATCTAGCATATCAATATAAAACTTATCAAAAAACTTTGCTACATCGCGATTGTACGTGGCAGTTCTAGCAAATATTTGTGCATCACCTGTCCACCCCATCCGCTCATCACGCTGTGGGCAATCCGTTGGTACGGATAAAAAGTTTCCTCTTTGTCCCCAATCAATATTAGAAAACAACTGGTTAATCATTGCATTCGATGTTGTAATGTTCCCTGTTTTAGGTATATCAGAATGAATGACTTGCCCTATAATCGTATCGAGATCTGCTTCACCAGGATAACCAATTAATTCAACATATCGAAAGCCGTGAAATGTAAACTTTGGTTCATAATATTCTGTGCCAATTCCTTTTAAAATATAGTGATCCTGCTGCACAGCTTTACGTAAATTTTCCAAGTATAAGCTACCATCTGGGTTTAACATTTCTGCGTGACTAACTGTTATTTTAGTACCTTTTGCACCTTGAACAGCGACCTTCACCCAACCTACCATGTTTTGACCCATATCATAAATGTAAGTATTGTCTTTTGTTTTTTGAATACTAATTGGTTTTAATTGTTCCGCAACTATAATTGGTGGTTCAATTGTTCCAGTTAACAAAGCATTATAGCCTGGTCTTGTATCAGGAACTTCCCACTCTTTATCATCATATCCCGCTTCCTGGTAGCCAATTAACTCCAAAGTAGCGTCGTAAGTCTCCCCCATAATCATATCTGAATATAACAATGGTCCTTTCGTTACTTTCCATGTTTCATCCGTTCTAATTTCCTCAACAGTTCCATCCGTATACTCAATTTTCGCTTGCATAGAGAATAATGGTCTTGCTCCATAAACTCTATCTCCAAGAAAACCTACCGTACCAGCATACCAACCATTTCCTAAAATAACGGAAAACACTTGCGCCCCTTGCTTGATGACATTCGTTACATCATACGCTTGAATTTGCACTCGTTTATGATAATCCGTCCAACCCGGTGCAAACAACGGGCTTATTACATTGCCATTGAAACTTAGTTCATATAAACCTAAAGCAGATGCATATACCATCGCCCGTTTTACTTGTTTCGTAGCAACAAATTCCTTTCGCATATAAGCAGGAGGTATTTCAAGAGAAGTAGTTTCTTTCGTTACATGCGCTTCTGGCTTTCTACCTATCCATTTTGCTTTCCATTGGCTACGCTCCAATATTCCCATAGACCAATAAGCAATTTCGCTCCACTCACTAACGATACCTTCTTCATCCCAAATACGAACGCGCCAATAATAATGCTTTTCGGCTTCTAGCTGTTTGCCCTGATAAGTTATTTGTAATGATTCATCTGAATTAACTTTAGCCGTATCCCAAATATCGACCATTTGATCCAGCAACAATTGACGGTCACTAGCTACTTGTATCTGATACGCTGATTGTAGTTTGTTAGATTTACTAGATTTACTTTTCCAAAAAAACCTTGGTTCTAATGTCGTAAGTCCTAAAGGGTTAGTTGCATATTCTACTTTCAAATCAACAACTTGCACACTCATTTTTTTCCCTCACTTTGTAGTTGATATTGATGAAAAAGTTCTAATTTCGCATACATATCTTCTAGCGTAAATCTGGAATCCACAGAACGATAAACGCGAATAGTACGGTCTGTATCTCGCGCAGTATAAGTCATATCTTTCTCCACATGTGGAGCAGGTACGTCATCATATTCAAATGCATGATCATCTAATAGTAACGAAACAGCCGGAGAATCTCCTAACTGCCAACTTTCCCCAGGCGGCCAGCGCAAATGATGACGAGGTAAATGATTAAATTCTACTAACTGATCATATAAATATCGACCAATCTCTCCGTGTGGTCTTACACGAACTGCTAATTCTGCAATCGTAACACGAACCATTTTATAAACGTTTCGAGGAACTTGCCATAGCGGTATACGAGATTGAAACACTACATTCGCTGCTTCAATATCATTTGCTAAATTAAACTCTTCCCCACCATGCGGATACGCTCCTCCACCTATCCACACAGCAGTTAGACGATTTTCAATCCGTGGTTCTAAAAGATAAGCTACTGCCAAATCTGTAATTGGTCCCAAAAAAATAACGAAAAGTGGCGTGGTCGTATCTTCACGCATCGCTTCATCTATAATCAGCTTTGCTCCTTCGGTTAGCTGTGGCTTTTCACCTGCTACTACTGCTTTTTCTGCACCTTTATAAACCTGATAATCTTCTTCCATCTCCATTAGTTTCAAAACATTTATTATCTCATCATACGATTCTTGCATCGATGTTTCACTACGTGTGCCAAAATGAGCGGCTATTAAACCAACATTATCAAATCTTGGCGTTAACAAAGCGTGAGCAATTGCAAACTGATCATCTGCTTCATTGGCTGCATCTGTATTTACAATTAAGCGCAATCTTTTATTTTCTGGGACATCATATGGCATAATACCTTTTTTCAAAAAAGCCACCCGTAACACCCTCCTTATATATTAAACTTCACTTTTTCAACGCACAATTACTAAACAACCAATTATTTTAGTTCAGCAACATAAACCAACAAGTAAAATAAATACAATAAACCGTTTTCATCCATTAAATTACGATATACATAAGTTAAATCTAACAAATTTAAGTATGTCGGTCAATAGTTTATCTGTTTTTCTAGTAAATATTTAATAAACAAAATTCAATTTGTTTTAAGTTTAGAAAGTAATCTCTAAAAACTATGTTTATCTCTTTTATTCAAATTAATATTGAACTACTACTTTTAATAGATTGTATGGTAATTAAACTATAAATAATTAGTATTTTTGAAACTTTAGTTCACCTTCATCGTATACTATGTTATCCTTTTATGGGATATATATTATATTGGAGGGAATCATTGTTATGAAAAGGGCGTATTTGGTATCAGCATTAGCAGCAATGATGATAGTTTTAGCTGCATGCGGGGGAAATTCAAGTGGAGAGAAAACACCTGCTAACAGTACTAATACTGAAGCAACGAACGTACAACAAACAGCAGCAACCGAACCTGGAAATGCTGAACTGGAACAAGCTGCAGTGGAAGAGCCAGCAGTAGAGCCAGAACAGAAGGAAGAAGAACCAAAAGAAGAAGAGCCGAAAGAAGAAGCGGCTAAAGAAGAAATACATAAACCTAAAGATAAATTTACGTTAGGTGATTGGGAAGTAACGCTCGATTCATTCGAATTTAACCAAAAGGTTAGCTCCGATATGTTCTCTTCTAGTGCTGACGAAGGCAACAAATTTATCGTTTTAAATTTCTCTGTTACAAATAATGGAAAAGAAGCAGAAAGCTTCACTAATACGTTTGGAGGAGTTGATGTACAAGCTCTATTCAAAGATGAATATGAATACAACTCTTCACGGACAATGTTAGATGGAGATATAGGCTATCGCAGCATCAAGCCCCTATCTACCAAAAAAGGCTTTGTCGTTATCGAAGTACCTGATAGTGTAGCTGAAAGTACGGAGAGCTTACTCATTCATCTGAAAGATGATAAAAACAAAGCTACAATAGTTTTAAGATAACACAATATCAAACATAACCTACTATAGGTTCTTTCGAGGGTATCCAGAAAAAGTAAGTGAAAACTTACTTTTCCTGGATACCCTCTTTGCCCCCTACTGAGTTAATTTCTACAACTAGACGCACAAAACCGACACTTCATCTCGCATGGAAGTTGGGATGATGAATTGTGAATGGGATGACTTACGCAATAAATTGTGCAGATGATATGCTGCAACAGTAAGTAGGAAGCTTTGTATGAAAAATCGTATAAAGTGGTGCGTGGAGACGGTTGGAAAGAATGCTTTGTATGAAAAAACGTATAAATGCGCTTAGTTAGCCGGTTGGGACGAATGCTTTATACGAAAAAACGTATAAACACGCTTGGGACAGACCATTGGAGGGAAGGCTTGTACGAAAAAACGTATAAAAATCGGCAAAGATGTTCTAACAGAAACGTCGTTGGATGGAGCATTGTACATAATTGTATTTTTCAATATCTTTTATATAATATTTACCATACATAACTTACCATACACCATATATCATATCCCTTACATTTAGCAATCCATAAAAAAAGTTGGACCAGAAAACATCACGTTTTTCCATCCAACTCTTAGTATAGTTATTTTTCTTATCAAATCATACTTTTTTGAAACTAGCTATTATCGTTACTTCCCCCTCACCAAACCATACTTCTAAAAAGTTAACAAACTAGTTACTTCCCTCACCAAACCATGCTCCTATAAAGCTAGTGCTACAGTTATTTTTTCTTGCCAAAGCGTGCTTTTATGAAGCTGATTACTGCTGGTAGAACCGAAATGAAGATGATTAATAACAAGACGGTTGAGAAGTTGTTCTTTACGATCGGAATGTTTCCGAAGAAATATCCTAGCATCGTACAGACGATTACCCAAATGACAGCACCGATTACATTATAAGCAAAAAAGTAGCGATAGTTCATCCGACTAGCACCTGCCACAAACGGAGCAAACGTACGAATGAATGGCATAAAACGAGCAATAATAATTGTCTTTCCACCGTGTTTATCGAAAAAATCCTGTGCTTTCTGTAGACGCTCTTGATTAATCAACTTGCCTATCCATGAATTAGGTTTAATCGCTAGACCCAGTTTCTTACCTATATGGTAGTTGACAGTATCACCAATCACTGCTGCCACGAACAATACGAGCATTAATAATCCTAAATTAAAAGCACCTTGTGCCGCAAACGTACCGCCTGCAAATAATAAAGAATCTCCTGGCAAAAATGGAAAGATAACGACACCTGTCTCGACAAAAACAATTAAAAATAAGATAGCGTAACTCCATATACCAAAAATTTCAATAATCTCAATTAAATGCTGATCAATGTGCAATATAAAACTTATCAAATCTTGAATAATCGACATGCATGTACCTCAATTCAATCGTAATTGTGTTTACCAGTATATCCCCTTCATTATTATATAACATTTTGTAGCTACAATACTACTAACTCTACTAATACAAATCTTCTCCTCCAGCTTCCATCCAATTCTCTACAAATATGTTATACTTAAAGCGACTTATAAAGCTGCTGACGTGGAGAGTTATATACTATGAATACTACTATTCGTCGTTTTTTTCTATTCTATATTTTTGTTTATGGTGGTCAAGCTATTTACAATACGTTTTTGCCACTATACTTTGATGACATTGGTTTTTCGACTATCCAAATTGGGATGATTTTAAGTATTGGTCCATTCGTAGCAATGCTGGCACAACCACTCTGGGGTATGCTAAGCGATCGTTCTACTAGCAAAAACAAAGTGCTTTATATTTTATTAGCTGGTACTGGTTTCGCTATGCTTATTTTCCCCTTATCAACGTCGTATAGTTATGTATTATTTACTATTTGCTTATTCACCTTATTTCAAACTTCTATTTTTGCTATTAGCGACACCATTACGCTAGAATCATTAGATAAAATGCGCGTCGGTAGCTTTGGTCATATTCGAATGGGTGGCACGTTTGGTTTTGCCGTCATGTCCATTACATTTGGATTTATTGCCAAAAACAACCTTACCGCCATGTTTCCAATTTATGCTTTGCTAATGATTGTCTGTTTATTTTTAGTATACAAATTTCCGAATATTGCTGGTCATCGTACAAAAGGTAGTAAAATTTCGTTCCTCACCTTATTTCAAAATAAAAAGCTAATGATATTTCTCGGATTTAACTTTATTTTGCAAATTACACTTGGCTTCTACTATTCGTTCTTCCCTATTTACTTCCGTGAACTAGGCGGAGACAGCAGCCTACTAGGGTGGTCCATGGTTATCTCCTCCTTATCAGAGGTCCCTTTTTTACTCTATGCGGATCGAATCTTTCGCCGAGTTAAAATTCAAACGATATTACTACTATCTGCTGTCGCCACTTGTTTGCGCTGGTTACTATTTTATTGGGTCGAAACGCCGCTTGCTGCATTACCAATCCAACTATTACATGGCGCTATGTTTATCGTCTTAACCGTAACAATGGCTACCTACATTAATAAAGAAGTTCCGAAAGAACTAAAAGCTAGCGGACAAACCTTCAACGGACTACTCAATCTTGGTGTCGCTCGTATTATTGGTAGTTTAGCTGGTGGAGCAGCTACAGCTGCTGTTGGCTATCGGCAAGTCTTCCTCTACAACGCTTGGATTTCGATTATAAGTACGATTCTGTTTGCTAGTCTACTTCTATATTGGGCTAGAAAAGAACGTAAAACAAAACAAGCTAACGTGTAAATAACAAGAGCCCGTTTCTATTAACTGCCTGGGAACAGTCAATAGAAATGAGCTCTTAATGCTATCTATAACAATGGAACGGTAACAATTTGTTATAAGGGTTGTGCAAAGTTTGTTAGCTAAACTTTGCACAACCCTTTAATGTGATGCAGTCAATCCATGTGGAATACAAAGTGGTACGCCAGTCCGGGGATCTGCAATAATATCCGCTTCAATACCAAACACTTCACGTAATACTTCCTTGTTCATTACTGTTTGTGGCGTTCCTTCACTAATAATCGCACCTTGTTTGATCGCCACCATATGCTCCGCATATCTCGTTGCATGATTAAGATCATGAACGACCATGACGATGGTTCTTTTTTCTTCTCTATTTAATTGTTGCAATAGTTGTAGTACTTCTAATTGATGTGCCATATCAAGGTATGTCGTTGGCTCATCTAGAAACAAAATTTTTGTTTCTTGTGCAAGTGCCATCGCTATCCAAGCTCGCTGTCGCTGTCCACCTGACAATTGATCGACAGGTCGATCACTGAATTGCTCCATTCCCGTGACGTGAATCGCCCATTCTACTTGTTGTTTATCTTCTTTAGTTAAAGAACCAAACCCTTTATGATACGGGAAACGACCATAGCCTACTAACTCAGCGACTGTCAAACCGTCAGGTGCCACAGGATTTTGTGGTAAAATCGCTAGCTGCTTCGCTACTTGTTTCGTCGGCTGCTCATGAATCGACTTGCCATCCAAAAACACTTTACCTTGTTCCGGTTTAATCATTCTGGCAATTGCTTTTAATATTGTCGATTTACCCGATCCATTCGAGCCTACTAAAGCAGTAATTTTTTCTTCCATTATCGTTAAATTTAAGTTTTGTACGACTAGTCGATTGGCATATCCAATTGCTAGTTCCTCTGTGTATAAACGTTTCATTCTCGCCTCTGCACCCATACGATTACTTTACCTCCGCTGGCTGGTATAGATGTTTTAATAATTCCTTATTCTTTTTGGCAAACAAATCATTATGTGACGATACCATGCCATACTTCCTTGCATCTGGTGTAATTAACTGCTTTGCTTGATTAACAGCATTGGCTGCATCCTGGAATGCTCCAGCGATCAAATGCAGTTTTCCTTCATGATGCAATATATCACCAGCCGCATAAATCCCTTTAATCGATGTTTCACTAAGTGGATTACCAGCTATATAATGTTCCTCAGCTAATTCTAACGGAAATTGCTCGTTTTGAAGTAACGTTTTATCTCGTTCATAACCGTGATTAATAATCACTTCATCTACTGCAAGTTCAAAAAATTCTCCAGTTTCTTGGTGCTGCAAAACAACTTTCTCAATCTTCTCATGATTAGCAGCAGCATCCAATCTTTCAATCGTCGTATTCAATAAACATTCTACAGAACTTTGATGCAGCTTACTCACCTGTGCTTCATGCCCCTTCAATGCATCCTGACGATAGGTTAAATAGATTTGTTTGGCAATCGGCTCTAGTTCATTCGCCCAATCAATAGCGGCGTTACCTCCACCGGATATTAATACTATTTTATCTTTAAATCGTTCTAGGGACTTCACAGTATAATGAAGATTAGTAAGTTCAAAGCGTTCCGCCCCTGTAATATTCAACTTCGTAGGCTGCAAAATACCGCCGCCAACAGCTATTATAATCGTTCGTGAATAATGCTTTTCACCAGATGCGGTATGAATTTCAAAAAGTGGAACCGAATGATCACTTCCCGCTCCTGCTGGATTAAGCTCGGATGGTACCTGTTTAAAATACGTTACTTTTTGCCCTAACACTACTTCTGGTTCAAAAGTTAAAGCTTGCGCTGTCATTTGCTCGATTAATGTTGCAGCAGGTACAGGAACGATTCCACCAACATCCCAAATCATTTTCTCAGGGTAGACGTGAACTTTTCCTCCCAAACGTGGTTGAAACTCAATTATTTTCGTTTTCATTTCACGCAGTCCACTATAAAAAGCGGAAAATAAACCAGCGGGACCTCCACCTATAATCGTTATATCAAATATTTGTTCCTGCTCTACCATTTCTATTCTCCCTTCTATCTCCACAAGCTTCCACCTGTTTATATGCTAAATTACTAAATATGCTACATCATTATTTTGCTTTCACTCGATTGGTCGTTTTCAGTAAGTACAATAAATATGGTGCGCCCAGTAGTGAAATAATCACTCCCGCCGGAATTTCCTTAGGTGCAAGCACCACTCTTCCAACAAAATCAGCAGCGAGCAATAACATACCACCGAGACAAAGCGTTAACGGCATTAAGCGCATCATTTTGGGACCGACAATTCGTCTCGCAATATGAGGTGCTAATAAACCGACAAATCCGATTGCTCCAACAACCGAAACACTTATTGCGGATAAAATAACGACGAGAACAATAATGATAAATCGTGTTCGTGAAGTCGGTATACCTACCCCTGTAGCCACCTCATCGCCGAATGATAAAACATCTAACGTAGGAGCATAGTAGATGGCAAGTGGCAATATAACGAGTAGTGTAACAATAACGATGACCAAATGATGCCAGCTTGTCCCGTATGTACTACCAGCTAACCAAGCAAGTGCTTGCGTAGCATGTACATTCGCTTTGACTAGTATAATTTGAACAACGGCTGCTCCGACCGCCGAAAAAGCGATTCCCATTAGTAATAAAATCATCGGTTGAAAACCACTTCTCGCACTAATCGCTAAAATAATAAACATCGTAACAAATGCACCGACAATCGCTCCGAGTGGTACAAACAGATATGCCGCTTGAGGAAAGACGAGCATACATAACATCGCCACAGCATTCGCACCAGCTGTTATTCCTATAACCGAAGCGTCAGCTAATGGATTGCGCAGCACATTTTGCATCATTAATCCACTTAACGCCATCATCATCCCAATGATAAAACTAACAAACACACGCGGCACGCGGAAATCCCAGACAAATTTGTTATACAGCAATTCTGAAGGTAATTTCGCAAGTGACGTGAAACTAGTACCGCCAAAAGATAAACTAGCAACGATCATAGCTAATATAGCTACAGTAATAACCACGTATAATCTACCGATTCGCTTCACTCTTACTTCGCCATCTAACGAACCTGTATTCGTTCGACTTGTTACTCCCATTTTAAATGCTAAATAAACAAGCCAAGGACCACCAATAATAGCTGTCATCGCTCCTACCGGTAATTCAGTAGCTTTCGAAACGTAGCGAACGATAATATCGGCAGCGATTAACAATGCGGCTCCAACAACTACGTTGGCTAATAGCATCGACCGATGCATACGCAGCCCTGTTAATCTAACTAAATGAGGAGCGATAATACCGACAAATCCGATTGGACCTACTACCGTAACGGTTACCGCAGCCAGAATAATGGCGAATAACCAACCTAGTCCTTTTGTTAATGTAATATTTTGCCCAAGCCCAGCAGCCGCTTCATCGCCCAGCAATAAAACATCAAACCGCCGACTAACGAAAAATGCGAACAACAACGTACCAACAATCCACGGCCAAGCAAAACGAACACCAGTCCAATCTAATTGCAATAGCGTCCCTGAACCCCAAAGAAATAATGTAGAAGCTTCATTCTCGAACAATAGTTTGAGAGCGCTAGTAAATGATGAAAATAGCATTGTCACGATTAAACCAGTTAGTGCAATCCGTACAGGATCAAGCGATCTACCAACAAGTAATGATACGAGAAGTGCTGCTACAACTCCCCCCATCATCGTAATAACAATCGGATATTTCCCCATCATTCCAGGCATTAAAATAGTGAATAATACGACAAAAAAGTAAGCTCCTGCATGTATACCTAGCGTACTTCCACTGGCAAGCGGATTTCTAGTCATCGACTGAAGGAGCATACCAGCTACTGCTAGCGCTGCTCCAGACAAACATCCAATAACAAAACGTGGTAAGCGGCTCGACAATAAAAAATTCATCTGCTGCTCATCATGCCAAACCTCTTGCCAAAAGGCGAAAAATCCTTGTGACGCTTGCCCTTGGCTAACATGGATAGCCCCTAAAGCTACAAATAGCAATACATAAGCTGTCAAAAACAATATCGTTCGTTTCATTACTGTTTACTTGTTAGTACGGATACTACATTTTGTATTAATGTTTCCATTGACAATACGCTTCCAAATGTCCATACAGCTGCACCAGCGTCGTACATTTGATTTTCCTTCACAAAATAAAACCCGTTCCATGCTGCATTGTTTTTCAAGTTATCGAACAATGGATCATCTGTTTGTACCGTATGAATGAGCATCGCCTGATCATGCTTCGCTAGTCCTTCCACATTCGTCTCGACTAAACCGCTTGGTGATTCTGAGTCATCACTGATTTTGTTTTGCAATCCAATATTTTCGAGTACATGACTTACCATCGAATTTTTGGTAAATATACGGAAAGTTGGTGCTTGATTAACTGTAAATGCTTGTGTAAAGACAAACTGGTTCGTAGGTAGATTTGCTTGTTCGATCGCTTGTTTTGCTTCCGCATAGCGCTCTTCCAAACGTTTAATCGCAGTATCTACTTCTGCTTCTTTACCAACTAACTTTCCTGTATTTCGTAAATTGGTTAACATGTGAGCAAATAGATCGGCTTGAGCTGCTTCCGTAGCGTTATCATACATAACTACTGGAGCAATTTTTTCTAGCTCACCTTTAATTTTTTCATGACGACCTTTAACACCTAATATAAGGTCTGGCTTTAAATTAGCGATTGCTTCGATATTCGGTTCAATTCTTCCCCCAACATCAACTACTTCAGGCGCTAGTTTCGCATCGATAGTAACCCATTTATTAAAGTTTTCAATATCAGCTACTCCAACCGGTTGCACACCAGTAATTAACAACTCTTCAACTAAGCTCCACTCTAATGCAACTACACGAGTACGTGGACTATCAAACGTTTGTGTCCCAAATCCGTCAACAATTTCAATTTTTTCACTTGTTGTCACACTTTCTTCTGCTGGCGTACTAGTTTCGGTTGTTGTTTTTGTTGTTTCTACTTGCGTTGTCTCCCCTGTCTTACTATTTTGATTAGCAGTATTTTTCTCTGCCATACATCCGGTAAGTACCACCATCGCTACAATAAGTATTGCTATATATTTTTTAAACATGAATTAATTTCCCCTATCTTCATTTTGGTATGTCAATGATATGCTATACTAGCATTCTTTATAAATATTTCTTCCTAAACATGGTGACTGTACTAATTTAGCTCATACATTATCCTCCTGTGCTCATTCAATTGAGAGTGATTATCATTATTGTCAGTATAGTCAACACTATCATTTTATGCAAGTTTTTTTTCACAAAAAAAACTCCTTCTCGTTTAGCAATAGAGAAGGAGCTTCATTCGTATTCATTATTAGACTATATCTATCATGGCAATACTACCAATTTTCTCGATCTGGGCTACCACCGTATCGATGATTTTCGTTCAATGCATCGATACGTGCCATATCTTCAGCTGATAGCTCGAAATCGAAAATTTGTCTATTTTCTTGAATTCTCGCTGGCGTAGTCGATTTAGGAATCGTAATAATACCATGCTGTATATCCCAACGCAACACAATTTGAGCAGCTGTTTTATTGTACTTGTCAGCTAGTTGCTGCAATAATGGAAGCTGCAAGTTGCCTTGCATCAACGGGCTCCATGCTTCCATTTGAATACCATGCTTGTCGCAATACTCTCTCAGCGGTTGTTGGGTCAGCATCGGATGTAATTCTACTTGATTAACCATCGGTACAACCTCACAATCTTGCAGTATATCTTCCAAGTGGTGGATTTGAAAATTACATACTCCAATAGCTTTAGCTTTCCCTTCCTTATACAAATGCTCCAACGCTCGCCAAGTCTCTTTGTATTTCCCTGTTACTGCCCAATGGATTAAATACAAATCAACCTGCTCGACACCCAGTTTTTCACAGCTTTGTTCAAAGGCAACTAACGTTTCCTCGTATCCTTGCTGGTCATTATATACTTTCGTTGTAATAAAAATATCTTCCCGTGCTATTCCACTACTGGCAATCGCTTGCCCAACTCCACGTTCATTACCATAAACAGAAGCGGTATCGATGCTGCGGTAACCAGCTTCTAATGCATGTGATACAGCTGCAATCGTTTCTTCCCCATCTGCTACTTTCCATACTCCGAATCCTAGCTTGGGCATAGCTACTCCATTACGTAGTACAAAAGCTTCTTCTTGTCCAAATAAAGAAGATTTGTTCATTATAATCACCTTTCCTTTAGCTGTTCAATTTTCAGCTGCTATCTTTCGCTTCTTCTTTCCTTTCGCCATAAGTTGCCTGAATCCTGTTAGCGATGTCTTTGTTTCAACGAACCGATTTCAAAATTATTGAAGCGACTACTCAAATTGGAATTGAAGATTATAACTACTTTTCCACTATGTTCAAGCGATAATTCGGCATTTCTCTATTAGGTGTTCGCAAAAAACAATAAGTTTTCATTGCTACTTCCACTCGTTATTGACTATAATAATGAAGGAACTGTTTCCATTACATGAGCTTGGAGAGATTGTAGCAATGAGCAGCTATTTACAACCAATACTTACTGCCGCCCTTTTCTTTTTTGTATTAGCAATTATTTTAATCATTCCTTGGCTAATCTACACCTATAGAAAATTCGGATTTTTATCGATATCTACTACTATTATTATTTTTTCGTTTTTGTTTTATTTTATGGCAGCTTTTTTCCTAACGATGTTACCTTTACCTGCTACTCGAGACAATTGTGGGATAGGTGGCGCTTCCGCAACCATACCTTACTCGCTTGTTCCATTTCAATTCATCAAAGACACCTTGAAAAATAGCGGTATCGTATTATCACAACCAACTACTTACATTTATGCTATTCAACAACCGGCATTTCAACAAGCATTCTTTAACTTTTTATTACTATTGCCCTTTGGTATTTATCTAAGGTACTTTTTTCAACAGAAAAAATATTGGTTACGAGCATTATTAATTGTTTTTAGTACGACTTTATTTTATGAAATAACACAAGCAACAGCTTTCTATGGTTATTATGCTTGTCCCTATCGCATTTTTGATGTCGATGATTTAATGTTAAACACTGCTGGTGGTATTTTCGGATTTTTCGCAGCTCCTGTTGTACTAGCATTTTTTCCATCGCGAGCAAAAGTAGCCGATAAAGCAAAACAAATTTTTGTGCAAGATAGTGTAAAACCGATGGCTATTTTACTAGCATTATTTATAGACAGTATTATACTCAAATTTTTGGATACGTCGCTACGTGCGATCATTCCTACGGATACCATCTTTAGTTTAATACTGTATAGCATGTTATTTTTCGCACTTGTATTTATTACGCCTATCGTCTTTAACGGATATACGATCGGTTCCGCCATATTACGGTTCCGTTATACGAGTAGAACAAATAAGCGAAGTACGGATATTATCCGATTATTTAAACGTAGTTTAGCGTTGTATGCTTTATATATCGGACCAACTATTTTGTCTTTACTAAGTAATTTGCACATCCCAGAAGATTCTATATATTTCGCATTATCCATCTGGCTAGACATTGGAATTGCTGCTACTTATTTTTTTGGGTCACTCGTATTAATTGGACATGTTATTTTTGTACTAATTGGCAGAGGCAGACATCGCTTTTTCTTCGATGAAGCAGCCGATTTGTTCCCAACACGACTTAAAAAAACTGACGAGTAATAAATAAAAAGATGTGACTTTTTAAAAAAAACCAGCTATTCTCACTTGCAGGTTCGAACCTACAAGTGAATAGCTGGTTTTTGATTATTATTGCACTACTTTTAGTAGCACGCTAGCAAGCGTTTTTTGTTCTTCCGGGCTAGCTGATTTCCATAATTCCATCAATACTTGCTCTTCGCGGTTTCTTGGTTCTTCATGATTGGCCAAGTAACTTGCTACATGCTGCGTAGCTTTCGTCAAACTTTCATGACTCAGTCCCATCTTCTCACCAATCTCCACTTTACCAGCCAAATACTGTTTAAATTCACCGAAATTACCTAAAATTTCATTTACTTCTTGACCATCAAGATTAGTCAATTCTTGTTTAATACTTTGATTAATATCCATCTCTAAACACATCCTTTCGTAAGAATGTATTTAGTATGCCGCTCTTGTTAGAATATAATCTTGGAAATTACAGGCTAATTAAACCGATAATGCTGGCGTGCTAATATCTAATGCCGGACCGAACATTTCATAATTAATTTGCTTTGCATCAATACCAAGCTCCGTTAGCATGTGATAAACTGCTTTCATAAATGGTAATGGTCCACATATATAAAAATCGGCATCTGTTGGAATAATAGAACGAAGCCAAGGCAAATCAATATAGCCTGCTTTGTTATAATCTACATGTAACGTATCATTTTCTGTAGGTTGCTCATAACAAACATAAGCTTGCAATTGGTTATGCTCCGTTTGTAATTGTTTTAGTTGTTCAACAAAGGCATGCGCCTCTTTATTAATTGCAGCATGAACGTACGTAATCGGACGTTTCACTTGCTCTGCAAGCGCAGTAGACAACATACTATACAATGGCGTTTGACCGACACCACCACTAATAAGTACAAGCGGTTTATTATTGGATTGAAGTACAAAGTCACCAGCCGGTGCGCTAATTGGCAATACATCTCCTATTTGCACCTGTTGATGCAAATAATTAGATACTTTTCCAGCCGGATAATTCCCGCCATCTTCTCGCTTCACACTTATTCGCAAATAAGGCTCACCAGATATGTTAGAAACACTATATTGTCTAATTTGTTCATATTGTTCACCAGGTATGGCTGCTTTTATACTTATATATTGTCCTGCTGTAAACGGAGGTATGCTACTACCATCTAATGGTTGCAAATAAAAAGAAGTAATCACACTACTTTCCACTACTTTATTAATAACTGTAAATGGTTTAAAATGGCGAAAACCACCACTTTGTTGTTCTGCTTCCACATACATCTGCTCTTCTACCGCTATAAAAGCGTCCGCAATAATACCATAAGCTTCTGTCCACGCTTGTAATATTTCGTCCGTACATGCGTCGCCCAGCACCTCTTTGATCGCTAACAGAAGATGGCTTCCTACAATGGGATAATGTTCTGGTAATACGCCTAAACTGCGATGTTTATGAGCAATTTGCTTCACTACAGGCATAATATTTTCTAGCTGATCGATATGTTGTGCTGCTGCATAGACAGCGTTAGCTAATGCTGCTTGCTGTCTACCTTGTCGCTGATTAACATGATTAAAAATGTGTAGTAATTCTGGATGATTTTGAAATAACATGTCATAAAAACGAGTGGTAATCGCTTGACCATGAACTTCTAGTACAGGAACCGTTGATTTAATAATGGAGATCGTTTGTGCAGATAACATAAATGCAGCACCCTTTCATAAAAGAAGTATTCTATATACATCTTTTATCACAGCGTGAAAAAAAGCAATATATAAAATACATCTTTTACATTTTCGCCACATTTGCCTAGCTTTTCGTTCACAATACCGACTTTTTCTTGGTACAAATTTGTCACACATGTTAATTTAAATTAACTGGAACACACCTTGCTGTAAGAAGCAACATGGTATAATATAAGTTAACATTTGAATGAGCCATAATTATATTCATCGATAAAGGTAGGTGTATTGGATGCATTTGACTCAGTATACTGACTACTCCTTGCGTGTACTTATCTATCTCGCTCTAAAACAAGGGGATCAGTTATCTAACATTAAAGAAATAGCCAACCATTACCATATATCGCATAACCATTTAATGAAAGTTATTTATCAGCTAGGCAAGCTTGGGCTAGTCGAAACTATTCGTGGTAGATCGGGTGGTATTCGTTTAGCTCTAGAGCCTGAACAAATCAATATCGGGCAAGTAGTGAGGCGAACAGAAGAAGGCTTTGTTATCGTAGAATGCTTTGATCCGACTAAAAACAGATGTAAATTAAGTGCTAATTGTCAATTGCAGTCTATTTTACACGAAGCCTTAGCTGCTTTTCTGCATGTACTCGACCGGTACAATTTAGCTGATCTGGTGCAAAACAAAGATTCATTACTCCTGCTATTACACGGTGAACGATAACTTATTTCGTACTATCATGGATCGTAAAAAATATAGCCTGCAACTCCCTTAAAGAATGAAGTGCTCCCTGTCAAGTGGACAGTGTAAAAAACAAAAATAGTTAGGTTAGATACCTCGGCTCGTTTTAACAGAGCTGAGGTTCTTTTCGTTACGCAGCTCTTCGGTATTCGTTAGGTGAAAA
>NZ_JBHUMH010000063.1:0-197045 GCF_042684845.1 Paenibacillus yanchengensis
AAAGAAAGCAAGCTTTCTTCTAAACCCCGCTCGACTTGCATGTATTAGGCACGCCGCCAGCGTTCGTCCTGAGCCAGGATCAAACTCTCCAATAAAAGTTTGTAGCTCATTTCTTGCTGACTTGCTTATTAAAAAACCATTGTCATAACTTGACTTGATTCATTTGTTCAGTTTTCAAAGAACTTACTGTCGGTGTCACTGTTTTGTGGTGACAAGATAATACTTTACCAGAGCAACTTCCGATTGTCAAGAACTTTTTTGAAAATGTTTTTCTCCATATTTCTACAAGTTCTTTCATTTTTCTTCGCTTCGTAAGAAGTGAAAATCAGTTGCTACAACTCAATAGTTTAGATTATATCGTTGTGGTTTTTGTCGTAAAATGTAACATTGATAAATTTAGCACATCCAATTCCAAATTGCAACATCAATTTTCAATTTCTTTTTCTGCAACATCATATATCAGCTAACAAAACTACAAAGCCGCAACCAGTATCGTCATACAACAATCTAGTAACGGCTAATGCAGTTGACCATATATAGCGGTCGATCATTTCTTTTTCCTTCAATAGATACTATATACGCATATATTGCTCTACTGTTCTAACATCCGCAAAAGTTCTACTTCATCTTCTATTATAGTAACTCCTAGCTGTTGTGCTTTCGTTAATTTACTTCCCGCTTTTTCACCAGCGATCACAAAATCCGTTTTTTTGGATACACTACCCGTTATTTTCGCACCACAGCGTTCTAACCTTTTTGCTGCTTCATCTCGTGTTAAAGTCGGTAACGTTCCAGTCAATACGATCGTTTTCCCATAAAACGGATGATCTTCCCGTGGAGTTAAACCTTCTCCCCCACCAGCTATTTCTTCCAATTCCGATTCCATCTCTACTTTTACACCTGCTGCTCGCATTTTGGCAATACTTTCTCGATTTCGTTCATCTGCGAAAAAAGCTATAATACTTTCAGCAACAATCATACCAACGTCAGGTAGCGTTATTAACTCTTCTATAGAAGCATCCAACAGTTTATCCAAACTACGATAATAGTCAGCCAACATTTTCGTCGTTGCCCGTCCCGTATTCGGAATACCTAGCGCAAATAAAAAAGCAGCAAGACCACGTTCCTTTGATTTTTCAATCGCAGCTAACAAATTATTTGCCTTCCGCTCCCCGAAACGCGGCAAATCAATAATATCTTCATATTGTAGTCGATATAAATCAGCCGGGTCGTGTACATCACACTGTTCATATAACAATTCGGCCGTCATGACACTAAAAGTCTCAATATCCATCGCATCACGCGAAGCAAAATGAGTTAACCGGGCAATGATTTGCGGTTTACAATCTAATTTATTATCGCAAAATAAATGCGCCCCCCGCTGCTCAAGCGGTGATTGACAAGCAGGGCATAAAGTAGGAAAAACAATTTCCTCTCCTTGCTGTTCATCTGCTTTTCCTAATATTTCAGGTATAACATCATTTGACCTACGTATCGTTACTAGCGTTCCCAGCCCATAGCGTAGATTTTTCCGTTCAATATCACCAATGTTGTTCAACGTACAGTTCTGTACCGTCACACCACCAATTTCTACCGCTTCCAAACGAGCGACTGGCGTTATTTTCCCCGTTCGACCTACTTCCCAGCTTACAGATTGCAAAATAGTCTCTACTTCTTCCGCTTCAAACTTAAAAGCAACTGCCCAACGTGGAAACTTATCCGTATAGCCCAAAACTTCTCTCGTTCGAATATCTGTCAATTTCACAACAGCACCATCGATCAAAAAGTCCAACTCAGCCCGTCTCGCATCCAATTGTTGTAACTCCGTAACGACATCCGTTATCGCATTAAAATATTGCACATACGGATTTACTTTAAAACGATTATCTCGCAAAAAACGGTGCATCTCTTCATGATTGTCAAATGAAATACCTTTCGCATAACCAATATGATAGAAAAAAGCATCCAACTTTCGTTCCGCCGTAGTAGCTGGATTTAAATTACGAATTGCACCAGCAGCAGCATTACGTGCATTTTTGAGCGGTTCAATAGCCGTTTGGTTATATTTCTCCAAGACAGACAGCTGCATAATCGCTTCTCCCTGTACTTCAATCACTCCGTCTGAAAACGAGATTTCTGTCGGAATCGAACGAATCGTTTTCACTTGTGCTAATATGCCTTCTCCCACTTCCCCATTACCACGTGTAGCAGCCTGCACTAATTGTCCGTTTTCATAGGTTAAATTTAAAGATAATCCATCAAACTTTAACTCTATAACATAGCTTGGCTCCGGCAAAGCGACAAAATCAGGCTCATCAGCATTTTTCATATTATAATCTGCAATGACACGACGCACACGGGTATCCCACGAAAGTATATCATCCGCTTGCTGCGCTTTGTCCAAACTCCATAACCGTGCAAGGTGACGATGCGGCAAAAAACCAGCTAACAGTTCTCCGCCTACCCGCTGTGTAGGAGAATACGGTAATATTAAGCCTGTCGTCTTCTCTAGCTCTACCAGTTCATCATATAAAGCATCATATTCCACATCGCTAATTCGCGGCTCATCTAGGGTATAGTAATAATAATTATGTTCATTGAGTATAGCTACCAAAGCTTTCACTCGATCTTGCTGCTCCATTGCCGCCATAGAACCGTCCCCTTTTCACAATATAATGTTATTATGTGCAATTATAGTTTTTTAATCGGTGCATAAGTGGCTAACAATCGTTTAATACCAACAGGAGCAGCAAAAGCAATTTGCAATTCCGTATCATTACCGCTACCTTTTACCGATACGATTGTTCCTTCTCCCCACTTACCGTGCGCCACTTTATCGCCAGCAACAAACGTAACACCAGCACCCGCTCCAGCAGCAACACCTTGCCCGCTACTAGTTTCGCCTACGCCACCCATTCCAGTTACAACGCGTACACCACTACTTTTTGGCTGTATTAGCCCAGCAGACTTCGCAGCACTTGCCGCTCCATAACTGGTCGTTCCACTATTCGCTCGCGCTCCAAACCCACCGCTACTTGCTTTTCTTCCCCAACCACCACCGAATGAACCAGTATCTGCTGATTGCTCCTGTAACAATTCAGTTGGAATTTCTTTCAAAAAACGAGAAGGTTCATTATAGTTAGTTCGCCCGAATAACGTCCGCATTCTAGCACAGCTTAAATATAACTGCTTTTCAGCACGTGTAATACCGACATAGGCTAGTCGTCGTTCTTCTTCCATTTCTTCATCATCCATAAATGTACGACTGTGCGGAAATACCGACTCTTCCATGCCAACGATAAAGACATACGGAAACTCTAGCCCCTTGGCACTGTGCATTGTCATCAATACGACAGCTTCTTCCGCTACTTGCTCCGCATCATCTGGATTATTATTCATCGAATCAATATCGGCAATTAACGCTAGATCAGTCAAAAAGGCTACCAAAGAACGATCTTCATTTTTCGCTTCAAAATCTAACGTTACTGATAGAAACTCATCAATGTTTTCCACTCTCGCCTGTGACTCTAACGTATTTTCACGATGTAGCTCTGCTTTGTAATCCGTTTTTTCTAATACTTGTTCTGTTAATTCTGTTACAGTCAAATAATCTGCCATCGTATGCAAATTGGAAACTAACTGATAGAAATCAATTAACAGTCCCCGTGTGCGAGAATTAATGTCCAGCGCTGGATCAATCGACTGCTCCAATTCGCTTAGTACGCGATATAGTGACATGCCGCGAGCAGCCGCTACTGCTTCTAGTTTTCCCACTGTCGTATCACCAATACCTCGTTTCGGTACATTAATAACTCTAAGCAAACTAATATCATCATCTATATTGGAAATAAGCCGTAAATAAGCTAAAATATCTTTGATCTCTTTTCGATCGTAGAATCGAATACCGCCCACGATTTGATACGGAATATCCGATTTAATCAAAATTTCCTCTATAACCCGAGACTGTGCATTCGTTCGATACAAAATAGCATGATCCGAATACCGCACGCCCTTTTGCTGATTTTCACGAATTTTCCCAGTGACAAAGTATCCCTCTTCATGTTCCGAATCTGCTTGATGAACTGTAATTAGCTCTCCTGGACCTTGATCGGTCCACAACTTCTTCGGTTTACGACCAGTATTGTTACTAATGACAGCATTTGCCGCATCCAAAATATTGCCGGTTGAACGATAATTTTGCTCCAACAAAATCGTATTCGCTTCGGGGTAATCTTTTTCAAAGTTCAATATATTAGTAATATCCGCACCACGCCACCGATAAATCGACTGATCACTATCTCCAACGACACATATATTATGATGGTCATCGGCAAGCATTCGACATAACATATATTGCGCACGGTTCGTATCTTGATACTCATCCACATGAACGTAACGGAACTTCATTTGATAAAATTTAAGCACTTCTGGCTCATCTTTAAATAGTTGAATTGTCAACATAATCAAATCATCAAAATCCAAAGAGTTGTTCAGCTTCAACTTTTTCTGGTATAGCTTGTACACATTAGCTGCAATACTTTGAAAATAATCACCTGTTTTATCTTCAAAACGCTTTGGCGTAATTAATTCATTTTTCGCATTACTAATCGCTGCTTGAATCGCCTTCGGCTCGAACTTCTTCGTATCCAAATTCAATTCCTTCATACAATTACGAATAACAGATAACTGATCTCCCGAATCGATAATGGAAAAACTAGAGTTATAACCAATCCGATGGATATCTTTACGTAAAATCCGAACACACATCGAGTGAAAAGTAGAAACCCACACATCTCGTCCCGACAGCCCTATTAAGGAAGATACACGCTCTTGCATCTCACGAGCCGCTTTGTTCGTAAACGTAATCGCCAATATACTCCACGGTGCTACTCGTTTATTATCAATTAAATAAGCGATACGGTGCGTAAGCACCCGTGTTTTCCCACTACCTGCTCCTGCCATAATAAGTAGCGGACCTTCCGTAGCGAGCACCGCTTCTTTTTGCCGTTCATTCAATTTATCAATCGCTTGTTCTATCTGCTTCGGATGAAACATTATAGCACTCCTTTTCTACCAAAACATATTTCTACACTAACGTTGTTCGTATTTTGTTCGCATTTAACTATTCACAGTGTATATGACTTTTTCGGGACCTGTCAATCACTAATACATGGTTCTTTTCTAGTACCATTCCAGAACATCGATTATCGTCCAAAAATAGAGAATATTAATAACTTTTAGCTAGTACTGCCTCAACTGTTGCTAATGCTGCTGGCAAATCCGTATATACAACATTACCTACTACTACCGTATCCGCAAATTGAGCTGCTTTTTTCGCCTTATCCACACTATCAATGCCACCACCGTAAAATAGCTGCGCTTCCGTTACCGTTTTTTGCACTGTAGACACTATTTCCATCTCGCCAAACGTACCACTATATTCTATGTAAATTATCGGCAATCGCATCAAACGATCCGCCATCTGCACATGAGCTACCACTTGTTCTTTCGATAACTGCGTCTCCGCTTGCGTAAGTTTTGCTACCGTTGATTGTTCATGCAGTACAATATATCCTTGTGCCGCTGTTATATGCCATGGTACAAAACGACCATACTCGATCAAACCAGCCGTATGCTTCCCATTAATCCACGTCGCATCAGCCGTATTTAGTACTAGTGGCACAAAATAACCGTCAAACCCTGGCACAGCCGCTTCCAACGTCGAAACTTCTAGTGCGCAATCTACTTCAAACCGACGAATACGAGAAAGTAAATCTACAATATTTTCAAAAGTTACGCCACTTGAGCCACCTACAATGATAGCATCCGTACCCGACATACATATTTGTTCTAGTGCTTCCTCCGTCAATTGTTTATCCGGATCTAATTTAAATGCGTGCCGCCAGTGGGAATACCATGTTTCTTCTTTGTTAACCATACTATCCGCCCCTCTTCTCTACACGAATTAGAAAAAACAACTCGCAATAAACGAGCCTACTGCACCGTAAAGATCGCTATGCAATAGGCTCCTGTTTCCATTTCTATTTTACTAATTGACCGCGCGTTACTCCCAGTTGATTCGTCGCTTTTAATTTACGCCACACTTGCGTGCCACTAATTCGTCCATCTAATGCAGCTCGGTACAATTCCAATACTTCATGGACTTGATCTGCTGTTTCTTCCAAAAACTCTACTCTAAACTGCTTAACGCCCCGCTCCATAAACTGCTGTAAATATTCTGCTCCCGATTGCTCAATCGCATTATAAACCGTATTTCGGCAGCCTTCGTCTACTCGAACGGGGTGAGACATTCCAATTCTGTCTTGCAACGACACTCGATGATCCTCACATGGACGACCACAATTGCGGAAATCTGTTCCTTCACTTAAAAAAGTACAATACACACAATGCTCCGTATGAAACATCGGCAAATGCTGATGAATAACGATTTCAATTCCGTCTGTTTGGGCAACATCTAACATATCGATCATTTGCTGAATATTCAAATCATACGAAGGTGTTACCTTTTGCAATCCTGTTTGTAAAAACAGCTCAACCGCTTTATGATTAGCAATATTCAATGAAAAATCACCGATCAACTCCGGAAACGGCTGACCTTTGCTCTCCGCTCTCGCTTGCATATAGAAGTAGAGCGCTCCTGTATTACGTACTAACACCGCATCTGGCTGCAAACGTAAAATATTTTTGTGATACCCATTTTCGTTCGGCATATGAATTCGTGGTGTAGCAAGCGCAATTTTTTTGCCCGCCCGCCGTGCTATTTCAATCGCAGCCGGAAACTGCTTAATAAATTCAAAATCAGCATATATATAGTTGACATCGGTCATTGCGGCAGCTTCAACCTGCTCCAAACTACGACAAAGCACAATCAACTCTGCACGTGCCGACGCATCACTGCCTGTCCGGTTGATGGATACTGTTTGACTATTGTCACTGTGCGCTACTTCTCCAGAATGTAGCTCACCTACCGGATGCCTTCTATATATAGGAGGTTTCGGACGTTCTCCCGCCAACTGTTCTATTGCTTCTCGGCGCAGACGATTAAGCTCACGTACTGGCAATATAATATCGCCTTGTAACGCCACTTCCAACTTATCCAGTTGATAAATTGTACCGCCCAATCGACCTAACTGTTCTTCCAGCAAAGCTGCTTCTAACGGACGTTTACGAGCAACTTCCAATTCCATCTCCGATTCCACATATACAGTCGTTCCTTTGTCTACATCCGTCCACCACGTTTTCAACGGCTGACCAGCCGCACCAGTTACACGTGCATGTAGCGGAAAAGTCCGATATGGTTTGTCTGTTTCGAACGTAGCTCGCAATCGTTTATCGAGTGCCGGATCGTTTGTTTTCCATACTTTATCACCGACACGCACTTTGCGAAGATCGACATCATTACGTCCCGGTACTAGCTCAATTTTCGTTCCTTCTTGCGCTTCGCCGTCCAGCTTAATCCCTTGCCTGCGCAAATCATAAATCCGACCGCCTTCTTCTTTTTTCGTCGGATCACCAGCATCGAATACAATACCATCGCCACGCTTCAGCGGTGCTTCCAGTCGAACTGTCACGGCATCTCGCATAACTTGCTCCACTCTACCGACATAAACACCACGACTTTTTGGGAAAGTACCGTCAACTAATTGCTTATTATTCGTCCCCTGCAAAAATCCATGTGTAAAACCACGTGAAAAGCTTTGTTGTAGTTCCCGTACATCTTCTTTGGAAGGAGCGGACAAATCACCGTCAAAATATTTATCAATCTCCGTCCGATATTTACTTACTACATTTGCCACATACTCCGGCGTTTTCAATCTGCCTTCTATTTTAAAGGACGTTACACCCGCTTCAATTAATTCTGGTACCAAATCAATCGCCGCCAAATCTTTCGGAGACAGCAAGTAAGTAACATCTCCCATCGGGCGATGCTCGCCATCCACCATCAAATCGTAAGGAAGTCTACATGCTTGCGCACATTCCCCCCGATTGGCCGACCTTCCACCCCACATTTCGGATGTCAAACATTGCCCAGAATACGAAACGCACAACGCTCCATGTACAAACACTTCCATCGGCAACTTCGCCTGCTCGCCAATCGTCCTAATTTGCTTCAAATTATTTTCACGCCCAAGTACCACTCGCTCCATCATAAACGGTTTTGTGAACTCGACCGCTTCTGGCGATGTAATCGTCATCTGTGTAGATCCATGAATCGGGAAGTCAGGCGATATTTCTCTGATCAATTTCACCAAACCTAAATCCTGCACAATAACAGCATCGACACCAGCATCGATACACATCTCAATCAGTTGCTGTGCCTCTCGCAATTCATCTTCAAATACTAAAATATTAAACGTTAAAAAACCTTTCACTCCATACGTATGCAAAAAAGCCATAATTTCAGGTAGCTCTTCACTACGAAAATTGTTTGCTCTAGCCCGCGCATTAAACTTCTCCACACCAAAAAAGATGGCATCCGCTCCATTAGCTACAGCCGCTCGCATACAATCCCAATCACCAGCAGGTGCGAGCAATTCAATATCTGTTCTGGTTAACCCAGTTTTGTTCATCATTCCAATTCCTCTCATTATCCAAACTATGCTTATTTGTCATTATTTTATCAAACAGTGAGCGACTATGCTACTATTACTACCTAGCAATTTGTTACCAGCACTATTGCTCACTCATTTTGTCTAATAGTTATGTGATATTGGCATGTCGCCTTTGTTGAGTAGTAGAGTTCCATTGCTTAGTGCTATACTATAGGAGAACTGGCAATGCTAATGGAAGTAACGTCATATTTCTAATTAACAGGAGGTACACAAAATGAAATTAGGTGTATTCAGCGTACTATTTGCCGAGAAATCATTGGAAGAAACGTTAAGCTATATTGCTTCCAAAGGGCTTGAAGCAATTGAACTAGGAACAGGTGGCTTTCCGGGTAACGCCCACTGTAATCCGGACGAACTACTAGCAGACAACGGCAAACTTAAAGCATTCAAACAAACAATCGAATCAAGCGGTATTATGATCAGTGCGCTTAGCTGCCATGCTAATCCACTTCACCCGCAAAAAGCGATTTCTTCTGTACAAGATGCAGAATTACGTAAAACAATTGAACTAGCTAACCGTTTAGAAGTACCAGTTGTTAATACATTCTCTGGCTGCCCCGGCGACCATGAAGATGCAAAATATCCAAACTGGCCTGTAGCACCATGGCCAAATGATTTTCAAGAAATTTTGAAATGGCAATGGGAAGAGAAAGTTATTCCATATTGGACGGAAGTTGGCGGTATCGCTACTAACGCTGGTGTGAATATCGGTCTTGAACTACACGGCGGATTCTCCGTGCATAGCCCAGCAACACTACTTCGCTTGCGTGAAGCAGTTGGCGGCAATGTTATCGGTGCAAACCTTGACCCAAGTCATATGTGGTGGCAAGGAATTGATCCGGTACAAGCGGTTCACATTCTAGGACGTGCTGGAGCAATTCACCATTTCCACGCCAAAGATACGACGATCGACCCAATTAACGTTAACCATCACGGTGTAACAGATATGCAGTCCTATGCACTTATGCTAGACCGCGCATGGCAATTCCGTACAGTTGGATACGGTCATGATATGAAAACTTGGGCAGACATCATCAGCGCACTACGTCTAGTTGGTTATGACTACGTAGTAAGTATTGAACACGAAGACGGACTAATGTCTGTAGACGAAGGATTTACTAAAGCTGTTGAAAACCTACAACAAGTACTTATCCGCGAGCCACTTGGCGAGATGTGGTGGGTGTAACAATTACACCATCGGTGTTATTGCATTAGTTGGATTATAAAAGTTGGACGAAATGGAGGTGCGACACCTCTATCCGCTCCAACTTTTTTTATTCCCATTATGGGGTGTATCCCATTCGCTCAGCACCATTTTATTACATAATTTCGTTCTGTTATCATATTAATACCGACTGGCAACTCACTAACATGTACACTGAGCGAATGGGATACGCCTATAAAGATGACATTAATACCAACAGACCCATCATTTGAAATACCTATGCACGTTAAAAGAGTCTTGTCCCCTTTACTGGTAAAGGATGACAAGACTCTTTATGGTTCATTCATTTTAATTTACACTGTACCGTTACACTTTTACACGAACCAACCTTTGATCATGACAAAATCAATGAATAGGAACAAACCAAGTGCTACAGCAGTAAAGCCAATTGCAAACAGGTTCTTTCTAGGACGTGCTAGCAATAGTCGTACAAACCCAATTGCAATAACAATAGTAATCGCTAGCATAAACCAATCGAAGGGGTCGATGCCAGATTTTGTTGCTTCCGTTGCTGCCTCGCTTGCCGCTAAAAACATGTAGGGACCTCCTTTAATCTATCCGATGACAATAACTGAATTATAGTTTTGATAACATCTAGAGCTACAATTCGCCTAATCTTACTCTATGTTAGCTGGTTGTGCTACAAGATGCAAGTATTACCTTTAAATCGTAACAGCTTTGTCAACTTTGCCACAATTGTTACATTTTCACGCAAAGTTATTATATCATACTGTACAACAGAAAGTACTATATTATTCCTATTTTTTGAACATATTTTTGTATCAAAATCGACGAAAGCTGAAACTCCCTTACGCAGGAATTTCAGCTTCTCATGGACACACATTTATACAGTTAGATTTAATACTTTATTCTACCTTTACAGCATGACGCTGTTCTGTTCTGGCACGATCTCTCTCCAATATTTCTTGCAAATAATGTCCTGTATAAGAACCAGCTACTTGTACTACTTGTTCAGGAGTTCCGACGGCTACTAATGTTCCGCCTTTGTCGCCACCTTCTGGACCTAAGTCAATGATATAGTCAGCAGTTTTAATAACGTCTAAGTTATGTTCGATAACAAGAACTGATTCTCCCGAATCAACGAGACGATGTAGCACATCGAGTAAACGCTGAATATCGTGAGCATGCAAACCAGTCGTAGGCTCGTCCAATATATATAGCGTTTTGCCCGTACTGCGGCGATATAACTCCGATGCAAGTTTGACACGTTGCGCTTCTCCACCAGATAATGTTGTTGCTGGTTGACCAAGCTTCATATAACCCAACCCTACATCCACTAATGTACTTATTTTACGCTGAATGCGTGGCAGGTTCTCAAAAAATTGACAACCATCTTCTATCGTCATATCCAATACTTCAGCGATATTCATTCCTTTATACTTCACTTCCAGTGTTTCCCGGTTATACCGTTTACCTTTACATACTTCACAAGGAACGTAGACATCTGGCAAGAAATGCATTTCTATTTTAATAATTCCGTCACCACGACAAGCTTCGCAGCGTCCGCCTTTGACGTTAAAGCTGAACCGCCCTTTTTTGTAGCCACGCACTTTCGCTTCATTCGTACTAGCATACAAATCACGGATATCATCAAAGACACCAGTATATGTTGCTGGATTTGAACGAGGTGTTCTACCAATCGGAGATTGATCGATGTCGATCACTTTCTCCAAATGCTCCAACCCCTTCATTTCCAGATATTGACCAGGTCTTACTTTCGCTCGATTCAAATCACGTGCCAACGTTTTATAGACAATTTCATTTACAAACGTTGATTTCCCAGACCCCGATACACCAGTTACTGCGGTAAACACACCTAGTGGAATTTTCACATTCAGTTGTTGTAAATTATTTTCTTTTGCTCCACGAACATCCAACCATTTACCATTCGGCTCTCTCCGCTTGAGCGGCACTTCAATAAACTGACGACCACTCAAATATTGCCCCGTCAACGAACGTTCATCTTCCATTACTTCCGCAGGTGTTCCTTCGGCAATAATTTGACCACCGTGAATACCAGCTCCAGGACCAATATCGATAATATAATCCGCAGCCAGCATCGTATCTTCATCATGCTCTACTACAATTAGCGTATTACCAAGATCTCGCATATGCTCTAACGTTTTAATTAATCGATCATTATCACGCTGGTGCAAACCGATACTCGGCTCATCTAATATATAGAGTACACCCATCAAACTAGATCCGATCTGCGTAGCCAAACGAATCCGTTGTGCTTCACCACCAGATAGCGTACCAGCGGAACGACTCATCGATAAATAGGATAGCCCCACATTTACTAAAAAACCTAATCGACTATTAATTTCTTTCAAAATAAGCTGAGCGATCATCGTTTCTTTTTCGTTTAATTGAAGTGTATCGAAAAAGTTTTGTGCTTCACCAACAGAAAGCGAGGTAACATAAGCAATATTTTGCTCTCCGACTGTAACTGCCAACGTTTCTTTACGTAGACGCTTCCCTTTACAACCAGTACACGGTTTAGCACTCATATAGCCTTCAATATGCTCCCGCATATATTCGGAACTCGTATCTCGATAACGACGCTCCAAATTATTAATAATTCCTTCGAACGGCACCAATGCTTCTTTTCGCATACCAAACTCGTTTTCATAAATAAAGGTTACTTTTTCACTACCAGTACCATACAGCAGTGTATTCATCTGTTCTTTCGTGAACTCGCCAACTGGCATATCTTCTGGTATATGATAGTGTTTACACACGGCACTTAAAAATTGTGGATAATAGTTCGATGTACTACCTGCCCATGCAACAAACGCTGCATCTTCAATAGATTTACTTTTATCTGGAACTAGTAGATCAGGATCAACTACCATACTCGCTCCTAATCCATCACAATCTGGACAAGCGCCAAACGGACTATTAAATGAAAACATACGTGGAGCGAGTTCATCCATACTGAACCCACATTGCGGACATGCAAAGTTAGAGCTGAACAAAAGCTCTTCGTCGTCAATAATATCTACAATTACTTTGCCTTCCGCTAGTTGCAATGCTGTTTCTAGCGAATCCGCTAAACGGGTTTGAACATCTTCCTTGACAACAATCCGATCCACGACTACTTCTATATTATGTTTGCAATTTTTCTCTAGTTCGATCTTTTCACTTAGCTCACGCAATTCACCATTCACACGCACTCTAACATATCCTTGCTTGTGCATCTCTTGCAACAGCTTCACATGTTCCCCTTTGCGCCCGGATACAATCGGAGCTAAAATTTGCAGTCTTGTACGTTCCGGATACTCCATCACTCTATCTACCATCTGTTCTATCGTCTGCGATGAAATCGGCACATGATGAACAGGGCAATGTGGCTTACCGATGCGCGCAAACAACAAGCGCAAGTAATCATATATTTCAGTCACTGTACCTACGGTAGAACGAGGATTTCGACTCGTCGTCTTTTGATCAATAGAGATTGCAGGAGACAGCCCTTCAATGGAATCCACATCTGGTTTATCCATTTGCCCTAAAAACTGGCGCGCGTAAGCAGACAGTGACTCGACATAACGCCGCTGCCCTTCTGCATAAATCGTGTCAAAAGCTAGTGATGATTTGCCAGAACCACTTAGTCCTGTTAAAACAACAAACTTGTCTCTCGGAATAGTTACATCTATATTTTTCAAGTTATGGGCACGCGCACCCTTTACTACTATTTTATCTATCGCCAATTCTTTCTCCTCCTACTATCCCGTCTCCGCACGTAATTCTAGCAACGCATCACGCAGCTCTGCCGCACGTTCAAATTGCATCTGCTTCGCTGCTTCTTTCATCTCTACTTCGAGTCGATCCAACAATTTTTGCTTCTCTTTCTTAGTTAGCTTGCTGCCACCAATTTCCGTCAAATAATCTGCTTTTTGCTCAGCAACCTTCGTCGCTTCGATTACATCATGCACCTTTTTACGAATCGTTTGTGGTGTAACACCATGTTTTTCATTGGAAGCTATTTGAATCGTTCTTCTTCGTTCCGTCTCTTTTATCGCACGATCCATAGAATCGGTTATTCTGTCAGCATACATAATAACTCGCCCATCACTATTACGGGCAGCACGACCAATCGTTTGAATTAACGCACGATCTGAACGCAAAAATCCTTCCTTGTCTGCATCCAATATCGTTACCAAAGATACTTCAGGAAGATCAAGCCCTTCTCTAAGCAAGTTAATACCAACTAATACATCAAATTCTCCCAATCGTAAATTACGAATAATCGCCAGTCGCTCTAATGTTTTAATATCCGAATGCAAATAGCGAACTTTAATCCCTGTTTCTTTCATATAATCCGTCAAATCTTCCGCCATTTTCTTCGTAAGTGTCGTCACCAGCACCCGCTCGTTTCTCTCCACTCGAAGTCGGATCTCTTCTAACAAATCATCAATTTGCCCTTTCGATGGACGCACATCAATAATCGGATCTAATAATCCAGTTGGACGAATAATTTGTTCAGTCATCACTGGACAATGCTCCAACTCATAAGGACCCGGCGTAGCTGAAACATAGATTAACTGCTTTGCTTTCGCTTCAAACTCTTCAAACCGCATCGGACGATTATCAAGAGCAGATGGCAAACGGAATCCATGCTCAATTAGCATTTCTTTCCGTGCTTTATCTCCATTGAACATCGCTCTAATCTGTGGCAAAGACACATGCGACTCATCAATAACGACTAGCATATCTTCTGGAAAATAATCGAACAACGTATATGGCGTCGCTCCACGCTCTCGAAATGTAAGTGGACCAGAGTAGTTTTCAATACCAGAACAAAAACCCATCTCTTCCATCATTTCCAAATCATAACGTGTCCGCTGCTCCAGACGCTGCGCTTCCAGCAACTTATTGTTACCTCGAAGCTCCTCCAACCGTTCCTCTAGCTCACGTTCAATATTTTTAATCGCTAATTTCATCGTATCTGCATGCGTCACGAAGTGAGAAGCAGGGTAGATTGAAATATGTTGCCGTTCCGCTACAATTTCACCAGTAATAACATCAATAGAAGAAATGCGTTCGATCTCATCTCCGAACAGTTCCACTCGTACTGCTTGCTCATTACTTTCAATCGGGAAAATTTCTATCACATCACCACGTACACGAAACGTCCCTCGAGTAAAGCTAATATCATTACGTTGATACTGAATATCTACTAACTTATGCAATATTTCTTCACGAGACCGCTCCATCCCTTTGCGTAAAGACAACACTAGCGATCCGTAATCTGACGGCGAACCTAAACCATAAATGCAAGAAACACTCGCAACGATAATAACATCACGACGCTCAAACAATGCACTCGTTGCCGAGTGACGCAATTTATCTATTTCATCATTAATGCTGGCATCTTTCTCAATGAATGTATCTGAAGATGGAATATATGCTTCTGGCTGGTAATAATCATAGTAACTGACGAAATACTCTACTGCGTTGTTAGGAAAAAATTCCTTAAACTCGCTACACAATTGCGCTGCTAACGTTTTATTATGAGCAATAACAAGGGTTGGTCTATTCAACTGTTCAATTGCATTAGCAATCGTATACGTTTTTCCCGTTCCCGTCGCTCCAAGTAAAGTCTGATGCCGTAAGCCTTGTTTCACACCTGCAACCAATTCTACAATCGCATTCGGTTGATCACCTTGCGGTCGATATTCCGAAATTAACTCGAAAGGACGTTCCAGTGGTTTCATAACCGTCACAACTTCACTCTCCTTGCGTTGTCTCATTACTACTATTAAGTTTATACGAACATTATGGACATTAAATCAAGCAATCAGTATCTTCTATAACGTAATCGGCAAACTTTGCCACAAACAAGAATGTACGTTCTCTTTTTTCATATTATAACGTTACTACTCATTTGACGCAATATAAATATTCATCATTTTAATGGACAATTATCCCAACTAAGGTTTTAAGTCTTTGTACCTATATTATTATAGTCATAAAGATGTAAATATTTTTCATGAATCGAGACCGATGAACCATTTATGAAAAGGTAACCTTATCTTTCACAAGTTTTTCAGAAATTTTCTAGTTATCTCTGCTATCATAACAGATACGATGCCTACAGTATGTATTTCATTATGGAGGTGCATTACATAAGAACAATGTGTACAGTAAAGCGCAGTACAATACGTATAGCCTAGTACAGTTGAGTAGGTAAGGTTTATTAAAAATTGGAGGGAAATTGTATGTCGAAAAGTTTGAACCAAAAAACGCTGGCAATTCTAATGGCGTTCTTATTGGTATTTCAAATGGCAGTCTATGCAGGTGTAACTAATGCAGAGACGAACTTGCCAGAAGAAGTGCCGTTGACTGAGATTCAAGAAGTGATTGAAGGTGGAGAAACGACACCTGAGGATGAAGGAGCAGTTGAGGGAGCGCCTGATGAGGGTGCAGAGACTGATGAAACTACAGAAGGTGAGCCGGAAAACACACCTGAAGCTGGAAACGAGGAAAATGCATCAATTAATTCTCTCATGGCAAATGCAAACTCATCTGGAGTTGATTGCACAGAGAACGAAGCTCTTTGTTTCTTCTTGAAAAAAATCAGCTTTACGGTTGATGGCGATCCTGTTGTTACTCTAACAAAATCGAAATATGATGACACAGAATATGTAAGTGAAATTAAAGAAGATTTCGAGTTTAATTATAACGAAGAAGTTACTTACTCTGTAAAATATGATTGGGAAATTTTAGATGGGCACCAATTTACAGATGGTTCCATTAAAACATTGTCATTACCTGAAGGATTTCTTTTTGATGACCTAACAACCCCTGCCAACCTTGAAGTAACTGGTCCAAATGGACCTCTTGTTATTGGAACATACACAGTTATAAACAAGGAAATTATTATTGAATTCAATGATAAAATAACTGATGAGATAATATCAAATGGCGTTGTTACTCTTGAGTCAAAAATGAAAATTGAGAATCAATTTGAAGATTATGAATTGAACTTTTCTGAATATTTTGATCAAGTAATTAAAATACCTGTTAAAAACCCTAATAAAGAAAATTATATCGATAAGTCTGGTTCAGCTCTTCCAACACCAATTAATAGTAAAGAGTTAGAGTGGAAAATTAACATTAATCTTGCTTTAGATGAACTTACTAATGCGAAGTTATTAGAAAAATTGCCCGAAGGAGTTAGCAAACCAACAAGTATTGAAATAAAAAAAATTAATAATCCTTTAGATTCTGAACCTAAATGGACTTATACGCCTCTTGAGCCAAGCAAATACACAAATATAGGATTAGATAACACAGATAATCAAGAATTCAGCATCGCTTTTAACGAAAAATTAACCGATGCTTATCAAATTACATTTAAAACCCAAATTACAGATTCCACTAAGATAAAGTTTAATAATGTAGCTACTTTAATACATTCAAATGACAGCGATGGAAAAAGTGATGATTATGAAGTGAACATTACACGTAGTCCATTGTTTAAAAAAGAAGGTAAAGTAGTAGATAATTCATCTATAGAATGGACTATAACTTATAATGAAGCGCAACAAAAAATAACTAATGAAGAATTTAAAACGATAGTTGACTCCTTTGAAAGTAATAATGAAACAAATACTCATCAATTTGATAGCACAACTTTTGAGGTGTGGGAGAAAAAAACAGGAGATAATAGCTACAAAAAATTACCTAATCATTCTCCATTTGTTTTGAATTCTACAACTGATAAAACTGGATTTGAACTATCTTTAGAAGCTGATGTTAACAGTATTAATAGTTCCTATCAATTCAAGTATAGAACCAAACCAACTGACAACACATATATATTTAATTCCAACACGGACAAATATATAATAACAAACACAGTTAAAGGCGGCGAGGAATCTGCTCCTCCAATAGGCGTGGGTGTTGACTCCGGTATTCTGCATAAATGGCATGAAAATATTGACTATTCCACAAAGTCTCTTACTTGGAGAATAGACTTTAACCGTGAACACTATGATATTAAAGGGACAGATGGGGTTATCATCCTTACAGAAAAACTTCCTGCTGGTATGTCTTTAATAGATAATTCTCTTGTTGTAGGATACAAAGATAAAAATGGTGAGAATCAGAATTTACCAAATGTTAGTTTCGAAACTGGTGCTGACGGTCACTTAACATTAGAACTTCCTGAAGGAAACAGCAGAAAATATAACATTGAGTTTAAAACAACTTTTGAGAATAACGAAGATGCGTACGATAGTAATAATAATTATTGCAACACAGCAGATATGCAATTCAAGCATTCAAAGTTTAATAAAGAGAAAGTATCAGCAACATCTTGTTTTAATGCGCATAGTTATACAGAACACAATGGTTTTAAAGAAACAAAAGGCTATGATGCTACTACGAAGACAATAACATGGGGTATCGTTGTTAACTATAATTCAAAGACAATGAATAATGTAAAAGTCGTCGATATAATGAGGCCTTTTATCATTACTTCTGAACCCCTATTCGAAATTTATGAATTAGATATAAATGCAAATGGATCAATTTCTAAAAAAACAACCCCTTTAAACGAAAAAGACAAAAAAGATCTAATTAATATGTCTTTGAATACAGCTGAACAAACTATAGATTTCAATTTCATAAAAGAAATCAACAAACCTTATTACATTGAATTAAAAACTGTTATTGATGGTACTATTCCAGATGATGGGAAAATTAAAAACAAAGCTACAATTTCTGCCGACGGTTTTGGCGAAAAAACAACAAATGAAGTTCAAGTTAATATTCCTAACGCCGGAAACGAAATCACTAAGCAGTTTGTAAATCAAGAACAAAATAATGCTTTCGTTGCTAATTGGTCCATTATTATGAACAGAGCTCAATCAACAATAGAGACTGCTAAAATTATAGATAAACCTAGTGACAATCAAATCGTTATTAGAGAAAGTATTAAAGTTTATTCTACAGATGTGGATAAAGATGGAAATATATCTGAGGGTAGTATGATCCAATCAGATAGCGATCTATATAAGCTGAACTTTAGTGATAAAGATAACTCTTTCACAATAGAATTCTTAAGTAAAATTGATCGTCCTTTTATCATTAAATATCAAACATTTATCGATGTTGTTCCAAGTGCTAGTGTGACAATCGATAATGATGTTGAACTAGAAACTACTGTCGATCATTCTTATAAAATAAAAAAACCAGTTTCAAAGTCTAACTTATTCCAAGACAATAGCGCCGCTGGTGAATACGGAAGTGCCACTCTTACTATTCATAAAAAAGATGAGCAAGGGCGAGCATTACCTAATGTAGAATTTGACTTAAAGAGAACAACAACTGGAAAAATAATTCCTGGTAAAACTGATGCTTCTGGTACTCTAGTTTTCGAGGATTTAAAGTATTCCAAATATGAATTAATAGAAACAGGATCGCTTCCGTATTATGATCTCCAAGGTGATGGAAAAATCAATATTGCTATTGGTGGAGATACTGAAGTTACTGTAATTAATACTAAAAAACCAAGAATCGATATTACTGTTTCGAAATTAGGAGAGCAAATAGATGGATCAAATGAAGCATTAGCCGGCGCTGAGTTCGAGCTTTATGAAGATTCTAATCCTAATACGTTTATAGCTAAAGGCGTAACTAATGCTGCAGGAAAACTAGTCTTTGATGGAACGACGGGAGCATTAGAGCTTTACCCAGACGTTTCCTATACTTTGAAAGAAGTTACTGCTCCATTTGGTTACACAGTACACGCTGATGTTCCTGTATCAATAGATCGTGATAATAATGTTCCGATCGTTGTCACAAATAAATTGCTACCATATCAAGACATTGTTATCTATAAAGTTCATGAAGGTAACTCAAACAGAGTATTAGAAGGTGCAGTTTTTGAATTGTTAGATAAAAATAATATCGTGAGATATACTGGAACGAGCGATATTAACGGAAGTATTACATTTAAACACGTACCTATCGGACAATATACTTTAAAAGAAACAACAGCACCATCTGGTTATCAATTGTTAAAAGAGACTATTGAAATAACTGTTACTGAAAATGACATAACAATAATTAAAGCACCTGCTCTTGTAGCACAGGATCAAAATACAGGTGAAATCACAGTCTACAACAAACCAAACAACTATCCACCGTATGAACCGGATCCGACGCCAGAGCCAACTCCGACACCTACACCAGGTGGACCAGAGCCAACTCCGTCACCTACACCAGGTGGACCAGAGCCAACTCCGTCACCTACACCAGGTGGTCCAGAGCCAACTCCATCACCTACACCAGGTGGTCCAGAGCCAACTCCGTCACCTACACCAGGTGGACCAGAGCCAACTCCGACACCTACACCAGGTGGACCAGAGCCGACTCCGACACCGGTAGATCCTGAGGTAGAAGTACCGGATGAGGAAGTACCAACAGGAGGAATTCCTGAAATAGTTACTCCACCTACAAAAGGTAAAGTTATTATTACACCTGATGGCAAGTGGAAATACGTTCCGAACCCAGGTCAGAAGGGTAAAGATACGTTTACATTGTTAATCGATGGCGAGGAAGTTTTATTCGAAGTCGATCTTGATGAAATTCCACGTGGTGGAATCGAAGGCGAAAAGATTCCGAACTTAACTAAACTACCTAAGACAGGTCAAGATAGTTATCTAGCTGTTCAATTGGTAGGTGCAGCAATCTTACTTGCAGGTATCGCATTGTTACTTCGTCGCCGTATAGCTGTTAAGAAGTAATCTCCTGCATTTGATCATATCGTTATCATTTGATTAGTAAGTCGAAATGAAAAAAAGGGCAGTCCAGAAAGTCAGTGAAAACTGACCTCTGGGCTGTCCTTTCTTAGTTTTCCTTTTTCCAGAATCGCACCCCATATTTATAAAATGAAAAATTAAAAATAATCCTCAAACTTTTTCTCTAAAGCGATACAAAGGACTAATGCCAATTTGGCAGTTGGATTAAATTGACCTGTCTCAATCGAACTGATTGTATTTCTTGATACCCCAACAAGATCTGCCAATTCTCTCTGCGATATTTTTTTTTCCTTCCGTACGTCACTAATATTATTTTTAAGAACCAACTCTTGACTTTGCATACAACTTACCTCATTTTAAATAGTTTGGATAACATACCAAATGATAAAACCAATACATACAACACTGCTAAATAGACTAAATATTAAAATGTCTTTTTCTCGTGTTTTTTTATAACGGTGAAAACCACCAACAGCTAAAAAGCTAAAGAGAAGTGCTGGCACGTCACCAAATGGAACATCTTTATAAATCTGATATATCATGAAAAGTACTGCCAACACCATCATAACTGAAAAACCCTTAGAGTCAGACACATGATTTAAATGATCGCGTCCTTCATCTTGTTTCTCAGAACGATACTTTTCTAACAACTCATCTTTTTGCATAGTATTCATCTCCCAATTTGCCAAGTTTACTTGTCAAGTGTAGATGAATATTACAACTTCTATATTTGCATCTTTACTGAACATCTGCATAAAAAAGAAGGACACTAGTCAATGAAACCCTGTGTCCTTTAACAATCACCATCATTTCTATTTACTTCTACTATCTCCGCCTACTTCATTGCTTCCGTATCATCCGCAGTATTCTCATTTATGGTGTTTTTCTTTTGTGGTTGTGCATTATTTTTACGCCGACTACTGGTCGTTCTGTTTCGTTTGAATAGATGCAGCCACGTTAAACTATTTTTCCCTACAATTTGGTAGTTGGATTGGGCATGTGGTACGAGAATGACACCCAGTTGATGGTGATCTCCCGCAAATCTTGCTCGCTGGGCAAAGCGTAATTCACCATCTCTATTTAAAATATCTAATTTGCAAAAGGCAGCATTAATCATTAGTGCTTCGTACAATTCTTCTTGATTGTTGACTGCAACATTATTTACTTTGACAATCGTTTCACCCGGTATAATACCAAGCTCGATTGCTGGTGTAGCAGGCACTACTCCTAGCACGTGTAAACCTTTATTATATGGGACGTAAAGCGGTGGTTGAGCTATCTCTTGCATACGAGTCCAAGCTCGTGTTACCTCATGCATAAGCAGTAGTACAACAGCTACAAATGGTAATAGTATTGGCTGCCACCACGCAAGTGTTGCCAACACTAATAGCACAGCACTATAAATGTACAATTGCTTTATGATAGACTGTAATTTTTGTTCTGGCCACTTCGAAATTGTCACTTCACTAAATCCAATCATGACGGGAAAGGCAAGTAACGACCAGCTGGCACTTAATGAACCGCTGAACAACGGATCGAACGGCAACGTTGCTCCCGCAGTAGCTATAGAACCGAAACTTATCGTTGATGCGCCGATATTAGCTGCTGGTACAAGTAAAAACAACGGTATGGGCCAAAATCCTTGCAAACGATAACCGCCAATTAGCTTACCACGTTTTCCTTCGAGAATGAAAGGTGTCGCTAATTTCATCCCTTGCCTACGAATAAATAAAGCTTCTACCAGATGTAATAGCGCTGCGAGTAATAATAAACTTACACCATCTATTGCAGCAAGCGAACGAGCGGCTTGTCCGAGCCAATCTGCGCGCTCCGCCAGCGATGTGAAGGTAATGACGACCCATTGACTCAAAACGAGCAATCCAGCACTATAAGCGTAGCGTAGAAAGCGAATACGAATAATGGATAACAGAGCTGCTGCCCCCCATAACCACCACAGCGCTTCTATAGTTAAAGATGTACCGAAAAATACACTTACTAGCGATAAAATAATTCCCGCTAACAAACCATATATAATCGCTTTAACCGTCAGTTGTTTCCAATCATAAAGTTTAACTGCAAATAATTTCCGCTCTAGCGTCATCTGTCGATAACGAATAAAAATAATAATTAAGATGGCTACATAATAAAAAGGTTGCGTTAACATTTGTAACCATGCAGCACCGATTTGCGCTAACCACTGCATTAATACGTCCACTATGGTCACCTCTATTCCTGGATAAAAAAAGAGCAAAGGTTGGCTTTCACGAAGAAACCAACCTTTACTCTATTCGACACATACCTTCTGTAATCCTGCCTCTTATTTACAATAGAAACTTTTGGATTACTTCGTCGCTTTTTTACCTGCTTGCTTCACCCATTGAATAGCTTCTTGTAATTGACGATCGTTTTTCTCTGCACCAATCCAATCGATCACTTGTTTTTCAAGCGCTGCTACTGTGGGCTTATCCAACATACTTGTCACTTTCAGCTTATTAGCACGTTGGAATTTCGTAATCGCTTGTTCTGTTTTCGTATCAAAATAACCGTCTTCACGACCTATTTCATATCCAATACCTTGCAGCATAACTTGGGCACTGCGAATTTGTTCGCTGAATTGATCCTTTTTAAATGGTTCATCTAACATAATCCGAGCGACTGTGTATAGTGCTGGCGGAGCAACCACTTTGTTTGGTTTCACGCCAACTTCATTTATCCAATTACCTTTTGGTGTCAACCATTTTGCAATCGTCAGCTTCACCAAGCTGTTATCTCCAAGTGCTTTGTTATAACTAACTTGAATCGTACCTTTACCAAAGGTATCTTCTCCAATGACATGCGCCAACCCATTTTCCTGCAATGCACCAGCTAAAATTTCGGAAGCACTCGCGCTACCGTTATTCGTCACCACTGCAATAGGATATGGCTTTTTTTGTCCGCCTTGTGCTTTGGATTGTTCTTTACCACCATCGCGATCTTCCACTTGCAAAATAACACTGCCTGGCTTCATCATTGCTTGCGCCACTTCTACAACCACTTGCAGCACGCCACCAGGGTTATTACGCACATCAATAACAAGCCCTTTTAGTTTCTGTTGCTCTAACTTCTTCAACTCTTCTATAAAACGTTTGCCCGTATTCATGGAGAACTGACGAATTTCAATAACACCGATGCCCTGCTTATCTATACTTGCAAAGACGGTTTCAATATCAATATCGTCGCGGACGATAACGACTTGAATCGGTTCCGTACTGTTGTTACGCAATATGGATAGCTTCGCTTTACTACCTTTTGGTCCACGTATTTTGTCCACTGCTTCTTGCAAAGTTAAACCGTCCACTGACTCACCATTAACAGATAATAAGATATCTTTCGCAAGCAAACCAGCTTTTTCAGCGGGTGAACCTTTGATTGGCGATACGATAACGACTCGCCCATTCTCCATCGACACCTCTGCCCCAATACCAGAGAAAGAACCATCGATTGATTCTGTAAATTGTTTCGCCGTATCATCTTCCATGTAGACAGAATACGGATCATTAAGCGCACCGAGCATACCAGAGATAGCTCCATCCAGTATGTCTTCCCGTTCTACTTTTGTGAAATACTTTGTCTCGATCAATTCCAACACAGCATTCAGTTTGCCCATCTCGGTTTTTGTCATTTGATATGACTGTTTATTCGAGGATGCTGCAACTACCGATAATGGTTGCTTGTTGTTATCGACCAGTTTGTCCGTTACTAACAATGTAATTAATACGGACGCGATCATCGTTGATAGTACCGTAATTAGAACGGAACGCCCTTTAAATTGCAATGTTCTCCACCACCTTCTGTAATCTCAACCTGCCCAACTTCCATATTATATGTCAATTATAGCAAAATTATTTGAGATCCATACCGCATTTCTCTCTCTTCACTACTTTTATTTTTTACCTTCAACTATTTCAAATAACTTCCCGGATTAACTGCTATTTCATTTTTACGTACTTCGAAGTGCAAATGCGGTCCTGTTGAGTTTCCTGTATTGCCAACTTCCGCAATTTTTTGTCCTCGTTTCACCGTATCACCTTTATCTACCAATAAACCGCCATTTTTAATATGCGCATATAGCGTCCATAGTCCATTACCGTGATCCACAACGACAGCATTACCGTAAGTACCCCAATATTGTGATACTATTACTACGCCACCTTCCGCAGCATAGATCGACGTTCCAGTAGGTGCACCGAAATCCATACCAGAATGGACATGACGTTTTTTAGATATCGGATGCGTTCGTGACCCAAACTTTGACGTTACACGATAGCCACTATCGATCGGCATAGCCAACTTACCACCACTATACGGTGTTTTAATCTTTTTCTTTTCTGTTTCTAGCTTCGACATTTCTGCCGCCAACGCCACGAGCATTTTTTCTTGCTCTTCATTAATAGACTCTAGTGCTTCTAACTCTTGATCCAATTCACTAATCGTTGCATTATAGGAAGCAATTAATACTTCTTTTTCTTTTTCTTGCTTTTCCATCGCTACTTTTTGAATCGACAGCTCGGAATAAAGCTCTTGAATATTTATTAATTGTAACTCAATTTCTTTTTGTTTTAATTCCACTAACTCTTTATCATGTTTATGTTCATCTAATATTTGACGATCCTGATGCAAAATAGACTGTAGTGCGTCAAATCGAAACAAAAAGTCAGAAAAACTAGTAGCACTCAACAAAACATCAATATAAGAAACTGTTCCATTCGTGTACATTAGACGCATTCTCGATTGCAGCAATTCATCACGCTCGACAATCCGTTTCTCGACTTCTGTTAATTCCTCTTCCGTCACCGCAAGCTCTTTGTTTTTACCGTTAATTTTAACTTCTGTTTCGATCATTTCCCCAGCAATTTTATCAATCTTTCCAAGAACAGCAGTTAGTTCGTGTTGTGCATCTTCTTTTTTGACAGCAATCATCTGTCGTTTGCCTGCTGTCGCTTTGGCATCATTCGTCGCTTGTTCCGCTCTGCGCTTAGCATCACTTGCCTTTTTCTTAGCTTCAGAAATTTGTTTTTCAATTTGCGATAGCGAACGAGCATCCAAGTGTTCCGACATTTGCACCGATATGCCGATCAGCATTGCGATTACGATAACTAAAGTGGCGAGCCTCTTCATTCTATCTGTCACCTACACTTTCAAATACTTGCGAACCGAAATAACACTACCCCATATTCCGATCAGCGTTCCTAAACCGATTAAGATGAGCGCCGTTATGTACATCGAATCCTGTGGCGCCTTCATTGAAACCATAAACAGCGACAAGTCCATACGGACCATATCATAAAGCTTATCGTACCCTAGCCATACTATAACTGTCGTTAACAATGAACTGAAAAATCCAATCAATGCACCTTCTATAAAAAACGGCCAACGAATAAAAGAATTCGTAGCTCCGACCATCTTCATAATCCCAATTTCTTTCCGTCTTGCTACAATTGTCATCCGAATCGTATTAGAAATTAAAAATATTGCCGTAACCGCTAATCCAATAACAACAACAAAACCGATGTTACGGACTGCATTTGTTATTTTAAATACTTTTTCAACTGTTCCCTGCCCATAATTCACTTTCCAGATCGGAGCTTCTTCCTCTGATACATTTAACGCTTCAATTTGTTTCGCCGTAACGGCAATTATCTGTGGATCATAGACATCGACCAAAAAAGAATCTGGAAGTGGGTTATTATCGTTTTCATATCCTTCCAGCACCTCTCGATTTTCCTCACCCATTCTTTCTTTCAAATCGGTAAGTCCTTCTTCTTTTGTCACAAATGTTACTTTACTTACCTCTTCTAAATTTCCAATCTTATTTTGCACTTCTGTTATTTTTTCTTCTGAAAGGTCTGATGCTAAGTAGACACTAATTTGAATTTTACTTTCAAACTGGTCAGCCATATAATTCATGTTCATTGCTAATAGCATAAATGCACCTAACAGCAATAAAGAAATACACATCGAACTAACCGAGGCAAAAGACATCCATCCATTACGCCAAATGTTTTTGGTCCCTTCCCGAGAATGACGAAGCAGCGTCCTAAATTTCATATCCGTATTCCCCTCTCGCCTCGTCACGTACAATGACACCATTTTCAATAGCAATTACTCGTTTCCGCATATTGTTCACTATTTCTTTGTTGTGAGTAGCCATTACAATCGTCGCACCGCGATAATTGATTTCTTCCAGCAAGTGCATAATGCCCATCGAAGTATCTGGATCTAAATTACCTGTCGGCTCATCCGCTACAATAACAGTGGGATTATTAACGATCGCCCTAGCAATCGACACTCGCTGCTGTTCACCTCCTGATAACTGTGATGGTAAACTAGCTTGTTTGTGATGCAATCCTACTAATTCCAACACTTCCAGCGTCCGTTTCCGAATAGCGCGACGCGGCGCTTCGATTACTTCCATCGCAAAAGCGACATTATCAAACACACTTAATTGCGGTAACAATCGAAAATCTTGAAAAATAACACCAATATTACGTCTAACGTAAGGAATTTTTCTCGACTTTAGTTTTCCGATATTAAAGCCACTCACTGAGATTTGGCCTTTGGTCGGAACTTCTTCCCTATATATCAATTTCATGAAAGTAGACTTGCCTGCACCCGAAGGTCCTACCAAATAAACAAATTCATCACTGTCAATTTGTACCGAAACGCCACGCAAGGCGTGCGTCCCATCGCTGTAAGTTTTCCATATGTCATGCATTTCGATCACACTATCACATCCTGACTTAGTTTCAATACTACTACTTCGACAGTATGCGGCTAATTCCTGCAAATAAGCACTGGATTCTACTTTTTTCACAATTCTAATCTATAGCCATATTGTGAACAAACAGATAAACCAAAAAGACCGCAAGGAACAATTCGCCTTGCAGCCTATCACTGCGTAAACCAGTAACACTCAAATATTCATGCCATATTATTGGCTACGTTTAGTATATTCTTCTATCCATTCTGCGGTATCGGCTAATGCCAATTCTGCACGATTTATTGCTGCTGCTACTTGCTCTTTAGCAGTTCCACCGTATATATTACGGGCATTTACCACTTGTTCCGGCTGTAGCACCTCATATATTTGTCCATCGAACAATTCGGAAAATTGTTGGAATTCCTCTAGCGTCAGATCAAGCAAATATTTTTGCTGTGAAATACAGTACAATACTGTTTTTCCAATTACTTCATGTGCTTCTCGGAATGGTAACCCTTTTCCAACCAAAAAGTCTGCAATATCGGTAGCATTCGAAAAATCTTGCTGGACCGCCCGCCGCATACTTTCTCTATTTACCTTCATCGTCCGAATCATCGGCGCAAACAGCTGTAACGCTCCTTGTAGCGTCTTAACCGTGTCGAACATACCTTCCTTGTCTTCCTGCATATCTTTATTGTAAGCAAGCGGCAGCGACTTTAGAACTGTAAGTAAGCCCATTAGGTTACCGTAGACTCGTCCCGTTTTGCCACGAACTAGCTCTGGTACATCCGGATTTTTCTTCTGTGGCATAATACTGCTTCCTGTACAAAAAGCATCGTCTAATTCAATAAAATCAAACTCTGTACTCGACCACAATATAAGTTCTTCGCTTAGCCGAGACAAATGCATCATGATTATCGACGCATCTGCCAAAAATTCGACAATAAAATCACGATCGCTGACCGCATCCAAACTATTTTCATACACTCGATCAAATTTTAACTGTTCCGCAACAAAATGACGATCAATCGGAAACGTCGTTCCAGCAAGTGCACCAGCGCCTAGCGGCAGTACGTTAATCCTTTTGTAGCTGTCCATTAACCGTTCAGCATCTCGACCAAACATCGCCACATACGCCATCAAATGATGAGCGAACAAAATCGGCTGTGCACGCTGCAAATGCGTGTACCCGGGTATCAACGTATCCAAATGCTGCTTCGCTTGTTCAACTAACGCTTCTTGCAATTGCTGCAACAACTGAACCAATTCCACTACACGTTTACGTAGCCACAAATGCATATCGGTCGCTACTTGATCGTTGCGACTCCGCCCCGTATGCAGCTTTCCACCTACTGAACCAATATCTTCAATCAACGCTTTTTCGATATTCATATGAATATCTTCATCACTGACCGCATACGTCATCTCGCCTGCTTGCACACGAGTCAAGACACGTTGTAACCCTGCAATAATTGTTGCCACATCTTCCGCAGGAACGATCCCTTGCTTGCCGAGCATCGTAATATGAGCCAAGCTGCCAGCAATATCTTCTTCCGCTAATTGTTGATCAAACGAAATCGATGCTGTATATTCTTCCACCAATTGATCCGTCTGTTTCGTAAATCTGCCGCCCCATAGTTTACTCATCGCCCACTTCCTTTCTGCAGCTCTACACCAGCAGAAACTTTCAAACGAAGTGCTTGCAATTGAATAAAACCAGTAGCATCCCCTTGATCATACGCTTGCGTTGGATCAGCTTCCATCGTTGCAATATCCGGATGATACAAACTAACTGGACTTTGAACGCCAGCACCAATAATATTTCCTTTGTACAGTTTCAATCGCACCGTACCACTCACATTTTTTTGTGACTCTGCCACTAATGCTTGAATCGCCAATCGCTCAGGCGCAAACCAAAAGCCGTTATAAACTAGCTCACTATATTTAGCAATCAATGAATCACGCAAATGCATCACTTCTCGATCCATCGTCAGTGACTCTATTTTGCGATGTGCCGTAAACAATATCGTGCCGCCCGGCGTTTCATACACTCCTCGGCTTTTCATCCCGACAAACCGATTTTCGACCATATCGACGCGTCCGATGCCATGCTTACCACCTAGCTCATTTAATCGCTCCATTACTGCAAGTGGCGTTAACCGCTCCTCATTAATAGCTACGCAATTTCCTTGCTCAAACGTTAGTTCCACGTATTCCGCAGTATCCGGTGCCTTCTCAGGCGATACCGTAAGCATATACATCGCTTCATTCGCATCACTACTCGCATCGAACCAAGGATCTTCCAATGCTCCACTTTCAAAACTAATATGCAACAAGTTACGATCCGTCGAATACGGTTTTGCAGCAGAAGCCGTTACTGGTATTTGATGTTCTTCTGCATAAGCGATCATTTCCGCTCTACCCGGGAACTGCGTCCGAAACTCCGCCATTCGCCACGGAGCAATAACTGCAATATCTGGAGCCAAAGCTGCTACATTTAACTCAAACCGTACTTGATCATTCCCTTTTCCTGTCGCACCATGAGCGATCATCGTCGCCCCTTCTGCCCTTGCAATCTCTACCATCCGTTTGGCAATCAAAGGACGAGCAATCGATGTACCTAGCAAATATTGTCCTTCATACAACGCTCCCGCCTGAAACATCGGAAATATAAAATCTTCTGCGAATTCCGCCGTCAAATCGTCAATATATACTTTTGTTGCACCTGTTGCCAATGCCTTAGCTTCTAATCCGTCCAACTCTTCCTTTTGACCAATATCAGCTGTGAAGGCAATAATCTCTGCATCATATGTTTGTTCTAACCACTTCAAAATAATTGACGTATCCAATCCGCCGGAGTATGCTAATACAATTTTTTGCTTTGCCATGATTGCTATGTCCTTTCGTTATTCCAAGAATGTGTTGCTATATAAAAATTACGCCATAATGGCTGCCATAATTGCTTTTTGAGCATGAAGACGGTTTTCTGCTTGATCGAAAATAACAGAATGATCGCCATCAATGACTCCTTCACTAACTTCTTCTCCACGATGTGCTGGCAAACAATGCATAAACAAGTAGTCTGCTTTAGCATATTTCACTAAATCCTCATTTATTTGAAAAGCCGAAAATGCTGCTTCTCGCTCCTGTTGCTCCGCTTCCTGCCCCATACTAGCCCATACATCGGTATAAATAACATCCGCATCGGCAATAGCTTCCTTCGGATCACGATACACTTGTAGTGTCGCCCCTGTTTCTGCTGCATTCGCCTGCGTTTGTTTTACCAAGTCTTCATCTGGTTCATATCCTTCTGGTGTAGCTATCGCCACATTGACACCAAATTTTGCCCCACCCATCATTAGCGAGTGCACCACATTGTTACCATCACCAATATAAGCTAGTTTAATTCCTTCCAAACGACCCTTTTTCTCCAAAATCGTCTGATAATCAGCCAACGCTTGACATGGATGTGATAAATCAGTCAAACCGTTAATTACAGGTACCATAGCACCACGAGCCAGTTCCACTACATTACGATGAGCAAACGTACGGATCATAATCCCGTCCAAATAACGAGATAGTGTCTGTGCTGTATCCCATATCGTCTCTCCACGACCAATTTGCAAATCGTTGCTGCTCAAAAATAGCCCTTGCCCACCTAGCTGATAAATACCTGTCTCGAAAGAAACACGTGTACGTGTCGATGATTTTTCAAAAATCATTCCCAACGTTTTCCCTCTTAGTGGTTGATATATTTCGCCTGCTTCTAATCTTTTTTTCAAATCTATTGCCAAATCGATCAAATAACGCAGTTCCTCCGGGCTGTAATCTACTAACATCAAAAAGTCGCGCCCTTTTAAGCTTTGCGCCATTTCTTCATTAAAATGCATCATAATGCCTCCTCGTATTATTCCGCTGCCTCTGCCAGCAATTTCGCCAGTATACTAACAGCTATCTCTATTTCTTCATTCGTCACTAGCAAATTAGGCAGCAAACGAAGTACATTCGGACCTGCCGATATAATAAGTAACCCTTCCTGTTGCGCTTTAACAATAATATCTGCAACTGGTCCTTTGCATGCAATACCAATTAACAAGCCTAAACCACGAACTTCTTCTACAAACGCGTTACCAGCTAAGTTCTCTCGTAGTTGTTCTACCAAATAAGCCCCTTGCTTCGCCGCACGTTCCCACAAATTATCAGCAACAATTATTTCTAGTGTCGCCTTCACAGCTGCCGCTGCTAGTGGTGTACCACCAAATGTGGAACCATGGCTACCCGCACTAAAACCAGCACGTAGTTCTTCCTTCGCAACCATCGCTCCAACCGGAAACCCGCTACCTAATCCTTTGGCAAGCGTAAAAATATCTGGTTCAATACCATAATGCTCATGTGCAAACAACTTACCTGTCCGTCCGATACCCGTTTGAATTTCGTCAATAATAAGTAAAATTCCTTCTTGCTTACACAAATCAGCTACTTGCTTCAAGTAAGATTGGCTTGCCGGATAGATGCCGCCTTCCCCTTGCACCGTTTCAAGCATAATCGCTGCTGTATGATCACTAATTGCCGCTTTTAGCACATCAAAATCATTATATTTGACCGTTTTAAATCCGCCCGGTAGAGGCGCAAATCCTTCTTTCACTTTATCTTGTCCGGTCGCCGTTAAAGTTGCCAGCGTTCTTCCATGAAACGATTGCTCAAACGTAATAATTTCATACCTTCCGTTCTGTTTCACCAACTGCTGATAACGACGGGCTAGTTTAATCGCTGCTTCATTCGCTTCCGCACCGGAGTTACAGAAAAAAACAGCATCTCCACCACTATTATCAGTAATTAACTTACCCGCTTCTTCTTGATTCGGAATTTGAAACAAATTAGAAATATGCCATAATTCATCTATTTGCTTCACAACTGCCTCTTTCACTTTTTCTGGCACATGTCCCAAGTTCGTTACAGCAATCCCGCTCATAAAATCCAAATATTTACGACCTTGATCGTCCCATAGCCAGCTACCCTTCCCTTTCACAATCGCTAGCGGAAAACGTGCATAAGTTGGCAACAACGACTGGGCGTTTTGCTCATTATGCGCTTGAGCGTTAGGCGACTTTACTTCCACCTCTTGTTTACTCATCATAATACCCTCCCCTACTATTGCAAAACTTCTCATCATTGCTATCTATGTCTCAAATTTAGCGAACAATCGTCGTACCAACACCGCCAGCTACTACAGCTTTCGTTAGTACTCCTTCTTCCTTACCGCTGACAATTACTACTTTCTGCACTTTCCCTTGAATACAAGCAATCGCCGCTCGTACTTTCGGAATCATCCCACCATATATTTCACCAGATGCAATCATCGCTTCAATTTCGGCAACTGTCACCTGTGGCAATGTTACCATTTCTCCATCGACCTGCTTCATAACGCCTGGAACGTCCGTAACGACAATCATTTGCTCCACATCGAGAAACGATGCCACCGCACCAGCAGCCGTATCCGCATTGATATTGTAACGCTGCCCTGCCTCATCAATACCAAGCGGTGCAATGACCGGCATATAGCCCATATTAATAATACCTTCAATAATCTTCGCCTTTACCGCCACTACTTCTCCGACAAACCCTACTTGATCAGCATTCGCCACCGGTTGCGACAATAACAACTGTCCATCAATACCGGATATACCTAACGCATGTGCGCCACTTTGCTCTATTTTGCGAACGATCTCCTTATTAATTTTGCCGGACAATACCATCTCGACTACATCAAGTACACTTTCACTCGTTTTTCGTAAGCCGTTCACAAACTCCGACTCAATACCAAGCACATCCAACAACTCCGAAATCGCTGGACCACCACCATGAACGATAACCGGATAATGACCATTTGTTTGCAATTCCCTTAGCTCTACAAAAAACCGCTCTGGCAAAGCAGCCAGTGTACTGCCGCCACATTTCATAACAAATCGCTGTTGCATCGCTATACCTCCAAATTCACGCTTCATCCTGGTTCCACCATTATCTACAACGACATTGCCGCTCGTTACTACGTGCGATAAGCTGCGTTAATCCGTACATAATCATACGTTAGATCACAGCCCCATGCTTTCGCCGCGCCATCCGCCATATGCAAATCAACATGAATAATGATCGTATCGCCTTTCAAATATTCCAGCGCCGCTTCCTCATCGAATACAACTGGCTTTGACTGTTGAAGCGTCTGAATCGATCCAAGCGCAATATCTACCGTGTCCACTTGCACCGGCTGTCCTGCTCGACCAATCGCTGCAATAATTCTTCCCCAGTTAGCATCTGCACCAAACATCGCTGACTTCACTAATGACGAACCAACGATCGTTTTGGCAATGGCTTGAGCCGCCTCATCACTTACCGCTCCTTGCACCTGCACTTCAACTAGCTTCGTCGCCCCTTCTCCATCACGCGCAATCCCTTTGGCCAAATGCTCACATACATGACGTAGCCCCGCTACAAACTTCGCCAAATCCGGATGTGCTTCCGTCAATGACGTATTTTCCGCTAAACCACTCGCCATCGCCACTAACATATCATTCGTACTCGTATCTCCATCTACCGTAATCATATTAAAAGAAAGATCCGTCACTTGACGCAACAACGTCTCCAGTACCGTTCCTTCGATTTTTGCATCTGTCGTCACAAATCCAAGCATCGTTGCCATATTAGGCGCTATCATCCCTGATCCTTTGGCAGCACCAGCAATATGGACTGCACGCCCATCAATTTCTACTTGTACGCAAATCATCTTTTGCACCAAATCCGTCGTCAATATCGCTTGACAAAATTGTTCCGCAGCATTCCTATCGTCGCCCAAATGCGTTGGCAACTGATCAATACCACCTATCAATTTATCCATCTTCAATAGCTCTCCGATAACTCCTGTCGAAGCTACCGCTACTTGTTCCTCTGGCACAGCGAACACTTCTGCAAAATGATTACGCATCTGAAACGCATCTTGCTCGCCCTGCTCACCTGTACAAGCATTAGCGTTACCACTATTTACGACAACTGCACGCAACAAACCACTACTAGCAATACTTTGTTTCGTTACTTTAATCGGAGCTGCTTGAAAGGCATTCAGCGTATACACACCAGCTGCCGCTGCTGGCACACTACAAATAATTGCTCCCAAATCATGACGCGTTGATTTTTTTAGCCCACTATGCAAACCACCTGCTGTAAAACCTTTTGGCGTCGTAATCGATCCTTCCGGCACTACTGTAAACAATTCCGCACCCGCTAATTGTCCCATAATAAGTTCTATCTCCTCTACCCAGATATATTAAAAAACTTATGGATAAGCAGGAACGAATTGTAACCCTAGTGACTCATCCCAGCCCATCATCAAATTCATATTTTGAATTGCCTGCCCTGCAGCACCTTTAACCAAATTATCAATGACCGATACAATCGTAACCCGATTCGTTCTCGTATCAACCGCAAACCCAATATCACAATAATTCGAACCCCAAACTTCCTTAGTCGCTGGCAATAACCCAGCTGGACGAATACGAACAAACTGGCGATCTGCATAAAACTCTTTATACGACGCTATAAACTGTTCCGTCGTCCGTTCACCTACTATATTGGCATACATCGTAGACATAATTCCACGCGTCATCGGTACAAGATGTGTCGAAAACGTCGTAACTACTGGCTTTTCGGCAACATCCGAAAGCACCATCTCAATTTCTGGAATATGTTGATGCTGATTAAGTTTATATGCTTTAAAATTCTCGTTCAATTCCGAATAATGAGTCCCAAGCGAAACGCCTCGTCCTGCACCAGATACGCCCGATTTCGCATCAATAATAATAGACGCCGGATCAATAAACCCTGCTTTAATCGCAGGCACCAAGCCCAATAACGTAGCTGTCGGATAACATCCCGGATTAGAAATAAGTGCTGCCCCTTTGACCCGCTCACCATATATTTCAGCTAAACCAAACACCGCTTCACTCAAATACGGTTCTTCCGCTGCCGGCTTTTTATACCACTCTTCATATAAGGCTGGTGACTTCAACCGGTAATCACCTGACAAATCAATGACCTTCAAACCTGCTTGCAAAAATGCTGGAGTAATCTTCGCAGCTACTCCCGCTGGTGTTGCTAAAAAAACAACATCTGCCTTCGTACGAATAAGTGCCGGATCAACATCATCCAATAACTCCTCACGAATATGTTGCAAATGAGGAAAACCATCAGAAAAAGGGGTGCCTGCACTAGAAGATGAGATGACGGAAGTCACTTTCGCCTGTGGATGGGAAGCTAACAAACGTACCAATTCCACCCCACCGTAACCGGTCGAACCTACAATCGCCACTCTCAACTGTTCACTCATTACACTCTCTCCGTTCTATGTCATATTATTTATATCAAACCAACTAGTCTACATTACTAACTTATAATTGTACAACATTCCGTCCGTGATGAAAATAACATGGCATGATGTATTATTATACACATCAGCTAATAATAATACAATAGACTGTATATCATTAAAAAAATCTTTCCTACCTACACTCACAGTTACCAGTTCAAAGCCCGAACCATAAACGATCCGAACATTTCCCTACTGCTTGTAGATAAGAAAGACTTTATTAATCGCCTCCATCGCACGCTCTAACGAACTTTACTGTCGCTATATGTCTTTACTATTTAATAGCTCTACCTTCAGTTGCTCTACTTCTTCCATCGTAAAACCAGTAGTCGCTGCAATGAGTACCACATCCATTTCCAGATTAAGCATCCGCATTGCTATCTCCAATCTTTCCGCATGCCTACCTTCTTGCTTTCCTTCTTGAATCCCTTCTCGCTTAAGATTGTCTAGTGCTTTTTCGAATCGTAACATCTCTGTTTCCTCCTTTTCGGTGTAAATGAGTGTTTCTAACAATATGTGTACATCCGTTTCGTAATCCGGAAGTTTCTTCTTCATAACATTTTCCATTATACAATACAATTGGTACGATTGGCGGCAGCCGAAACGATTTGCGATTAGCAATTAATGTAGCTTCGTTCTGCAATAAGTATCGCCAGATTTCCACTTGATATAACAACAAACGATATGGCATCCGGTAGTCTACGCTGGACTGAAGTTCCAATAACAAGTAGAAAATAACATCCTGACCTTGCAGCTTCACACGATAAACTAAATCCGCCTCTTGCCGCTTAAAATCTTGCAAAACAAACGTATGTGGAATTTCTTCTACTTGTTCCTCATTTACCTCCTGCACCCAACCACGCTTAACAAACGAACGGAGTAAATCAACAAATAACTTTTTACTGGACAATAAAAATCGGTAAGATGTGTCATGTCGTGGATGCAACGTTTCTTCCTGCGGTGCAGTCTCCATAAATTACAACTCCTCACGTTATAATATAATATGTATTTACTCACTCATACACATCACTTAACTGATCTTTTTCTATAAAAAACAAAAAAATCTCCCTCAGCCACAAACAGCGAGTATTCCGTAATCGTCTCAAAAGGACGATCACCTACTGCTGCTTGCAGATAAGAGAGATTTGTTATAGCGTGCTAGCCTATTGCACACTATACTTACTTTTTGCTTCTAATTTTATTGCTGATCCGTTTTAATTTGACTACGTAAATATCCATCAATAAACGAATCAATTTCGCCATCCATTACTGCCCCGACATTTCCTGTTTCCACTTGCGTACGATGATCCTTCACCATACTATACGGATGGAACACATACGAACGAATCTGATTGCCCCACGCAATATCGGATTGCTCGCCACGTATTTCGGCTAGCTGTTTTTGTTGCTCTTCTATTTTGCGTTCATATAGTTTGGAACGAAGCATCTTCATCGCTCGATCACGGTTGGCAATTTGCGAACGTTCTTGCTGACAAGAGACAACGATACCGGTCGGGAGATGCGTAAGTCGAATAGCTGAATCCGTCTTATTAACGTGCTGACCACCAGCTCCACTTGCCCTATACGTATCTACCCGCAAATCTTCCGAGCGAATATCTATTTCTACCGAATCATCAATCTCCGGCATCACATCACAAGATACAAATGACGTATGACGACGACCATTGGAATCGAAAGGTGAAATACGAACTAAACGATGAACTCCTTTTTCTGCCTTCAAATAGCCATATGCGTTATGTCCTTTTATAAGCATCGTCACACTTTTAATACCCGCTTCATCTCCAGGCAAGTAATCCAGCAACTCCACTTTAAAACCACGATGTTCCGCCCAGCGCGTATACATCCGGTACAACATCAGACCCCAATCTTGCGACTCCGTACCGCCAGCACCTGGATGTAACTCCAAAAAGGCATTCAACTTATCATACGGCTGATTAAGAAGTAGCTGCAACTCGAAAGAACCTACTTTTTCCTGCAATCCTTTGACGCTGTCCGCCATATCATTGATTAGCGATTCATCGCCTTCTTCTTCCCCTAACTCCAACATTACTTGCAAATCTTCCAGTTCATTAGCAAGCTCTTCATAGTCTTCGACAACAGACTTCACACCATTTAACTCACTAATTAAACTTTGCGCTCGCTCTTGGTCATCCCAAAAATCAGGCGCACTCATCTTTTCTTCGTAATTCGCAATTTGCTCTCGTTTAAAATCGAGGTCAAAGAGACCCCCTAAGGTTTTGCAAACGCTGAGCAATATCACGCAAATTTTGTTTTACTGTTATATCCAACATGATGCGTTTCTCCCCATTTCAGCAATAATTAATACGAAACGGTACCGCTCCGCTACATCCTACAAGTTTGTTGGACCACTACCGTTACTGACCGTGGCACACTTTATACTTCTTACCGCTACCACATGGGCACGGATCGTTACGCCCTACTTTTTCTTCGCGGCGTGCAGGACGATTTTCTGGCTTCTCACCGCCACCACTCGTAGACGTTGTTTGACCTTTTACCACTTCTTGACGTTCCAAATTACTTTCTACACGAGCTTTCATAATATATCTGGAAATTTCCTCTTGAATGTTCTCAATCATTTCTTGGAACATCTCAAATCCTTCAAACTGATACTCACGTAGCGGATCTGTACCACCATAAGCGCGCAAATGAATACCTTGACGTAATTGATCCATCGCATCGATATGATCCATCCACTTGCTATCTACTGCACGAAGTACTACAACCTTCTCGAACTCACGCATCATCTCTTCGCCAAGCTCTTGCTCACGCTCATCGTAATAAGCAGTAACCTTCGCTTTTAGCCACTCGATAATTTCTTCTTTCTCCTTACCTTTCAAGTCGTCACGAGTAACCGACCCTTCTGGTAACAAGTTAGCATGAACATAATCGATAATTGACTGCAAATCCCAATCTTCCGGAATATCATCCACACAGTGAGCTGCAACTGTACGTTCAATTACAGGCATAATCATATCCATCACTTCAGAACGAATATTTTCCGATTCCAAAATACTTTTACGCTGTTTATAAATAACTTCCCGCTGCTGATTCATTACGTCATCATACTGCAATACGATTTTACGAGTATCAAAGTTATTACCCTCGACTCGCTTCTGTGCTGATTCTACCGCTCGAGTAATCATCTTACTCTCAATCGGCTGATCTTCATCCAATCCGAGACGATCCATCATCGACATAATGTTTTCTGCACCAAATCGGCGCATCAACTCATCTTCCATCGACAGATAAAATTGCGAAGAACCTGGGTCACCTTGACGTCCCGCACGTCCACGCAGCTGATTATCTATCCTCCGGCTTTCATGACGTTCCGTACCGATAATGTGCAAACCGCCAATCTCTGGAACTGAATCTCCTAATATAATATCCGTACCACGACCAGCCATATTCGTTGCGATCGTCACCGCACTAGCTTGCCCTGCACGAGAAATAATTTCTGCTTCCTCCGCATGGAACTTAGCATTCAACACTTTATGCTTCACGCCACGTCTGCGTAACAGCTCCGATAACTTCTCAGAGTTTTCAATCGAAATCGTTCCGACTAGAACCGGTTGATTTTTACTATGACGTTCCGCCACTTCCTCGACAACCGCTTTGAACTTGCCCGTCTCCGTTTTATACACGACATCTGGCATATCTTTTCGTACCATCGAACGGTTTGTAGGAATTTGAATAACATCTAGTCCATAAATACGTCTTAACTCTTCTTCTTCTGTTTTCGCTGTACCAGTCATACCTGCTAGCTTGCGATACATACGGAAATAGTTTTGGAACGTAATCGTTGCCAGCGTCATACTTTCATTCTGTACCTTTAACTGCTCTTTCGCTTCAATTGCTTGATGCAATCCATCACTATAACGACGACCAGCCATCAATCGACCGGTAAACTCGTCAACAATAACGACTTCCTCTTCTTGGACAACATAATCAATATCGCGACGCATAATAACATGCGCTTTTAACGCTTGTTGAATATGGTGGTTAATCGTAACATTATCATGATCAAACAAGTTCTCGATATGGAATGCTTTCTCCGCTTTCTCCACACCAGCCTCTGTCAAAATAACCGTTCGTAGCTTTTCATCAACAGTGAAGTCTTCCTTCGTTTGCAAACGAGTGACAAAACGATCTGCCATATGATACAGCTCCGTAGACTTAGCTGCTTGTCCCGAAATAATAAGCGGCGTACGCGCCTCATCAATAAGAATAGAATCGACCTCATCAATAATAGAAAAATAAAGCGGACGCTGCACCATTTGCTCTTTATAAAGCACCATGTTGTCACGTAAGTAATCAAAGCCAAACTCATTATTCGTTCCATACGTAATATCACATGCGTAAGCTGCTTGCTTCTCATCATGCGATAATCCGTGCAAATTACATCCAACTGTCAAACCAAGGAAATTATACAATTCCCCCATCATCTGACTATCCCGCTCCGCCAAGTAGTTGTTCACCGTAATAACATGAACCCCTTTGCCCAACAAAGCATTCAAATAAACAGGAAGTGTCGCAACGAGCGTTTTACCTTCCCCTGTTTTCATCTCCGCAATATTACCTTCATGCAGCACCATACCACCCATTAACTGCACATCAAAGTGACGCATACCAAGTACACGTTTGGAGGATTCTCTTACTGTAGCAAAAGCTTCTGGCAGCAACGCATCCAGTTCTTCCCCTTTTGCCAACCTATCCTTAAATTGCTCCGTTTTCGCTTGCAGCTGCTCATCCGTCAGCGCAGCAAATTGTGATTCTAATCCATTTATTTCTTCTACTTTTCGAGATAAACGCTTTACCTCGCGTTCATTTGGATCTCCAAATAATTTCTTAACAAGTCCGAGCATGGTTTTCCCCTTTCATGGTCAGCCTTCATTTATACTTTGCTTTAAATTGTAACAGTTTGTAGTCTCTGTCGCAATGTATGAAACAAGCAAATATAACCATTTTACATAATACTGACCGCGCATTCTCTCACAACAGCAAACAAATAAACCATTGCATACGAATATAATCGCATTAATACCCAATATATCCTAATTTATACGTACCTTCACAAACATTCAATATAATCTTAAAAAATATAATATAAATATAGTAAACACACTCATCTGAACCAATCTGATGTACCTCTATTTAAGATCAGCAAAGCCCTGCTCCAGCAAAGGAACAGGGCTGTATTCTCATTATTATGTGTAGGTGTTAATTATTCTTGCTCAATAAGTCCGTATTTTCCATCGCTTCGCTTATACACAACGTTAACTTCCTTATTCTCTGCGTTAGCGAAAACGAAAAAGTTATGCCCTATCATATTCATCTGTAGTATTGCTTCCTCAACATCCATTGGCTTCAGCATAAATTGTTTACGACGAACCAATTCCAGTTCATCATCTTCTGCTATTCCAACAGCTGAGCCTGTCTCTTCCTTGAAGAGAGCTTTTACGCCACTATTTTGGCGGAATTTGCGATTGATCTTCGTTTTATACTTCCGAATTTGTCTCTCAAGCTTATCGACAACTCCATCGATCGAAGCATACATATCTTCGCTCTTCTCCTCGGCTCTTAACATAGTGCCTACCATAGGTATCGTTACCTCTACAGTATGTTGTCCTTTTGTAACAGATAGAGTCACATTGACTTCGGATGCAACTGGTGTTTCAAAATATCTATCCAGTCGACTAAGCTTTTTCTCTACGTAATCTCTTAAAGCTTCTGTTACCTCAATGTTTTGGCCTCGAACGTTGTAATTCATGGGGCACTCCTCCTTTACATAGTTCTATTATATCATATGTATCCACTATTTACAAAATAGATTATAGTATATTATGAATTTTCTGATAACTTAAAACCGAAATAATCCCACTTAATTATCACCTGAAAACTACACAAAAATCATACAAAAAGCCCCAATTACTCGGGGCATTCTAAACTACGCTGTAAGTTTGATTTACTTTACCAATATTGTACCATCTATCGTTCGGTCAATCGACCGGATGATTACAATCTAACTACGTTTGCAGCTTGTGGACCGCGCGCGCCATCAACAATTTCAAATTCAACATCTTGACCCTCTTCTAGTGTCTTGAAACCATCTGTTTGAATCGCTGAGAAGTGAACAAATACATCTCCACCTTCAACAGACTCAATGAAACCATAACCTTTTTCTGCATTAAACCATTTTACTTTACCTTGCATTTGCAAACATTCCCTTCATCTTCAAGTACTGTGAGAGATTCTCTATATAGCCCACAAATTGACTATACCAAGCCTGTTTAGAATTGTCAATTGATTTTTGAAAGCGAATTCATCTGTTGTATTTATATGAGGTTAACCTACATCGTTCATTTTATGAAAATGATTTATCAAAAATATTAATTAGCGATGGCTCTGTTTTCGGTAGCTTGCCATCTAAATAGTGATCGACGATATCATTATTAAAAAGCTGATATACAACACGCAAATGCTGCGGCTGCCAATCCGAGGAAACATACAATTTACCTGCACTTTTTTGCTTTTTATATGTAATCTCAGACAATTCAAATGTAGTTACAATCTTTTTCAAATCCGCCGCCACTTGTATAACAGCTTTACAAGCCACATCATGTAAACCGTCTCCATACTCTAAAGCAGGCACAGAATGATGTACAATATCTCCTGCATCTAGTTTAGAAGTTAATTGATGAATCGTCATTCCTGCCCAATTTGGCTTCAGCATATAAAAAGGCCAAAACAACGTCGTATTTCCTCGATACCATGGAGATAAACCGCCATGTATATTCCAAGCATCCCGTGGTCCAGCAGCTAACAAGTGTTCACTCAGCTTATGAACGCCATAGCTTATTAGAAGATCCGCATGCAATGATTGAATCCAATCCATCGTTTGTTGACCATTTAATGATTGCATACTAACCTTTAATGTAGGAACAGTCTGGTTTATCATGTCATTTCCAGCAAAGAAAACATGCTCTGCTTGATCACGATCCGCAAAATGTCGCATAAAATTCAAGCGATCCTGTTCCTCAAGTCCATTAGGAGGCTGCGGCATAAAGGCTTCACGTTGCTCCACCACATGTCCAACAACACAACCTAATCCAATTAACTGGTTGGCAACATAAAAATGTCTAGGGTGTGATCCTGTCAATAATACTACTTTTATCATCCTATCTCTCCTTGCTGATCACGAAATGGACCGTCCAGCAGGCCCGCTTCCTTCAAACGATCAATAGACATTTTATAATCCTTCAAAGGATAATTCATTTTTGCTGCAATATCCGTTAAAGAATGAATACCATCAGCATAATTCAAGAGCATTAGCACTTGATTCAAATGCTGCCGATTGTCAATTAACGTATTGGATGATTTACCGCGAATAGTTGGTGCATTAAGATCCGGATATAAATCATACTTACTTAATTGCGGTTCTCCAAATGGTTTCAAATTGTAATAGAATCCATTCAACTCCTGAAGCTGCAAAATTTCCTCTAATTCATCTACACTTTGCAATAATGCTTCAATCGTCATTTCCTCTTTCGTATCCAACGAATTATGATAACCTGGATATTGCCCATAAACCATGCGTGAAAATTGCCCCATAGGCAAATTAAAGCCTGGCGAACAATACTGTCGCTCATCCGAACCATTTAGAGGTGAAAATGACCTCATACCCATATCGCTTTTTCCATACTTCACCATATACTCCACTAACGCATTTAATGGCGCTTGTTTTTTACGAGACATTTTATAACTTAACGACTTGTCCTTCCCTCCCAAGCATGTGAGGACCATACCAGAATAAAGATTTTCTTTCAGATGCTCACCATACTTAGCCAAATAGGCAATCGAACCAATGGTTTCAGGGTGAAAGACAAAGCGATATGTAAATTCACGTTGCTCCCACTTTTTTAAGCGCTGATATAGAAATGCAGCTACAATAGGACCGCTAAGTTCATTATTAGCCATCGATGGGTGGCAAATATAAGAAGTGATTAACACTTCTCGCTTTGATTTACCTGGCAATACGGCTTGCGCATAATTGAGCACACCATCCATCTTTTCACTATCAATATACACATGATACTGATCGTCCACCAAAGCATCCAACTGCTGCTGTGACATACAAAAACCCCAGCGCTCTTTATAATAAGAAATAACATAAGGTATAGCGTCTGGCAAATGAGGAATCGTAAATAAATGCTGCTTTAACTCGTCCAAAGAAACAATGCGGTCAATCGGCTCGCTATAATTAACAACATGCAGATTACTATTCGTAATATTAATAATCTCTCGACCTGATGAATCCTTAATCCATGCTTCGCGAATAACCCATTCCTTGGGAATCGTCCAGTCAAACACCGTTGTTCCTGAAGGTATTTCTTCAATTTCGAGTGGAATATACTCTTGTAAAATATGAAGCGTCTGTCTCACGCCTTCTCCCGTAATGCTTCTAAACAAAGGGAATAAACGATCAAACAACTGATCCATTTGTTGTAATTCATTCATCATTTGACATCCTATCTTTTCTATCAGCTTATAATATATTTTAATTGATCCACGACATTTTGAACGTCTTCATCTTGCATCTTCGGAAATAAAGGCAAAGTTAAAGCCTGCTCATACCACTTTTCCGCAACTGGACATAGACCTCTTTGATAACCTAGCCGCTCATAATAAGGGAACCAATAGACAGGAATATAATGCACATGTACGCCAATATTAGCTGCACGCATCTCCTCGAATACTTGCTTGCGACTTTTCCCAATGATAGCTTCATCCAATTGAATAGAATATAAATGCCAGCCAGAGCTAGAATGTTCCACTTGATAGGGTATCTTAACTCCATTGACATTGCTTAACAATTCAGTATATGTTGCAGCCAACGCACGGCGGCGATCCATGAAATCATCCAGCTTTTTCATTTGAGAAATACCCAATGCCGCCTGCACATCAGTCATTCGATAATTGAAGCCTAATTCAAGCATTTCGTAATACCATTCACCTTGCTCCGCCGCATAAGGCGTTTGCGTAATACCATGACTACGAAAAAGCAGCAGCTTCTTATAATAGTTTTCATCGTTGGTTACGATAGCGCCACCTTCAGCAGTAGTAACCGGCTTAACAGGATGAAAACTAAACATCGTCATATCGGCTTGCGAGCCTATTTTCTTCCCTCTATACTCAGCACCAAACGCATGCGCTCCATCCTCAATAACTACTAGTCGATGATCCTTTGCCAGCTGCATAATTGCTTCAATATCGCAGGGCTGTCCTGTAAAATCAACTGGAATAATTGCTTTTGTGCGACTAGTAATTTTCCTTGCGACATCCGTTGGATCGATATTATACGTGTCCTTGTCGATATCAGCAAATACAATATCCGCTCCTAAATAACGAGCACAATTCGCACTTGCAGCAAAAGTAATCGGGGTCGTAATCACTTCATCCCCTTCAGTAATACCGGCAGCATAACATGCCCCATGCAACGCAGCAGTTCCATTCGAGAACGCAACAGCATATTTCGTTCCTGCATAATCTGCCACAGTTTCCTCAAATTGCTTAATAGTAGGACCCGTAGTTAAAAATGGCGAACGTAATATTGCCACAACAGCTTCTATATCATCATCATCTATTGTTTGCTGACCGTAGGGCAGAAAATCTATTCTCTTGCTCATAACAACAACTCCCAGCTCAATGCTGTTCCTTTCGAGGCATCAGCTTTAATCCGTTTTCCTATAACTAAATCATAGTACTTCGTCTCTAAACCCAAACCTGGCCTTACATTTCGAAGATTTTGTGCTGTGAAAATATCCCCAGCCTTCATATCTTCACCTACATAGAGAGAGCGACGATTATTGAGTGATGGTTTTTCCGCTTCCGTCGGACCATACTGGATATGTCCAATACTTTGCCATGCCCGCTCCGTTTCTTGCACTAACATCTGCAACTCATGCGGCTCCATAGAAAATGCAGCGTCCACGCCACCTTCCGCACGCGAGGTTGTGAAGTGCTTCTCGATCACTGTAGCTCCCAGCGTCACAGCCGCAACTGACACACCTATCCCCATCGTATGATCCGACAAACCAATCTCTGTATTGAATAATTGCTTCATATGCGGAATCGTAGCGAGATTAGAATTTTCAGGAGAAGCAGGATAAGTACTCGTACACTTTAATAAAATAAGCTGTTCATTACCTTCGGATCTTACCGCTCGAACCGCTTCGTCTAACTCTGCTGCTGATGCCATTCCCGTAGAAATAATGATGGGCTTACCTGTTTTAGCTACCTTTTTAATCAATGGAATATCTACATTTTCAAAAGAAGCTATCTTATAAGCAGGGACATCTAGTGATTCAAGAAAATCCACAGCCGTTTCATCGAATGGCGAACTGAATGCAATTAGTCCAAGCTCTTTACATTTATCGAAAATTTCTTTATGCCATTCCCAAGGAGTATAAGCTTGCTGATATAACGTGTAGAGAGATTGCCCTTTCCACAAATCTTGCTCATTCGAAATAAAAAATTCATCTGTATGTATGTCTAAAGTAATCGTATCTGCAGTGTAGGTTTGCAGCTTAACTGCATCGACACCCGCTTCTGCGGCTAACTCTACTAAATGGAGCGCCCGTTCCAACGACTGATTATGATTGCCAGACATTTCTGCAATAATGAATGGCTTACTATCTCGCCCTATCTTTTTGTTGCCAATTTGAATCATAATCACCACTCCACTATTTTTTGAAGCCAAGGATTCACTTGCCCCTGACTCGCTGTTATATGTAAACCCTGCTCACTTATTGCTTTTATCTTCTCACGTTCACTCGGCAATGAGTCCAGAAATACAGCATATGTATCTACCGTTACCTGTTCATGCCAGCCCAAGTTAAACACCGCACCTAGCTGCTGAGCTGTTTCTGTCGATATCCTCTGATTGTCAGCTACAATCGTACAGGAAGATGGCAAACCTACATAACATCTTTCCCAAGTAGTAGAACCACCTGCACCAATAGAAAAGTCCGCTTGAGACATCAGTTTAGCTATATAATCAATTTGACAATGATAAGTATATTGTTGTCTATAACATATTTGTTCGATTTCTTGTCGGTTCGCGTTACTTAAACCAACAACAACATCGACATGTTCGAACTCTGTCGTCGTATGTTGCAGTGCTGTCAAAACCTTCAACGTCTCATGAGTGGGATCGCTCCCTCCCATAAACACAAGCAGCCTGTTCACTTTACCTGTTCGCGTTACTAACTTAGCGCGTTCATCAATAAATTCATCTCGCATAATTAAATACTGTGGTCCAAGCAATTTCACACAATGCCCTGGAACTAGAGCATCATAACGATGCTCGTAATGTGGCACAACATTTTGATCTAGTAACACATCACAATCATGCAGACGATTTGCTAGATCATCGATAACGACAATTTTCCGAGCGAACGGTCTCATCTGCTGCTCCCACGAAGCATCTAGCTGATAATGATCTATAATGAGTATATCGGCAGATTGCATCTGCTGAGTAACAGGAAAACCGCGTCCTATTACAAAATCTATCAAATTACCTGGCAATAACTCCATCCAAAAAGACACGCTATGCCCTAACTTCCTAATATGATCAGCAATCGTTAAACAACGCATCACGTGACCACTGCCTATGTCGATAGAAGCGTCTGTACGAATAATAATATCCACTATAACACCAGCCTTTGCTCAATATACATTGGTTAAGCTGTCATTTGTACACATTAACACCAAAAACCTTCTAGTGCCACACTACTGGTGCGTGAACTGGAAGGTGTAGCCAATTACAAACTATAAATTTTGCTCAATTCTAATAAACTATGAATATCATGATGTGCATGATATTCTTCCGATCTCTCTAAAGAGATATAGCTTCCCCTTAATATACGAACTGTCTGAAAACCAAGTTCCTTAATTCCAACAAAGTCTTTAGCAATGTTATCGCCAACATAGACGATATCTGAAGGTTCTACCCCTTCTAATTGGGCTATTTTATTGAAACAATAAGGGGATGGCTTACTATGCTTCAGACCAAAACGATGAGTAATAAAGTATTTGTTTACACGCTCTTCTAACTGCAAGGCTTTTATTTTTCGATATTGAACAAGTTTATTACCATCTGTCACAATGTACCTGGGAACTTGATGCGCTTCTAACCTTCCTAACATAATTTGAGCATCTTCAAACAATTCTAACTTTTCTGGTTCATGTTTACGATAAACAATGACACAATACTTCACATTTTCTTTTGTTAGTTGCTGAATGGATGCAAGCGCCACATCAAAAACTTTACCACGCCCCTTACTTATCATAGTGTTCCACATTAACTCTGATAACTCATTAGCATCAGCTCCGTAACGAACTGCCAAAGAATTAGCAACGGCGCGAAAACCGCTCCGAACATAAGTTAATTCATCATACAATGTGTCATCAAGATCAAATACTACTACTTTCATATCAGCATATCCTCTGCATGACGAATCAATCTTTTCTCCTCCTTGGAACGTTCAAATACTAGCTCCTTATCAGTTGTACCTATACTCTCTTGCATAAACCAATATACACTTTGCAATCCCGCTGCGAACGACAAAGTTGATGCCCCGCCCACTCTACAATTACATTCAATTATATGAATTTTTTGATTTCCATCTAACAAAACTTGAAATATAATATGTCCCTGAAAAGGAAAATGCTCTGCAATTTGCATCATCATCGTTTCAACCTCAGGAATGCGTACGGTCGTCGTAATCTGAGATTCTCCATGAACGACTAGTTCGCGTGCACGCACTATTGCACCTTTTGCTTTTCTACCACTCACATAAACATCCACGCTATACTCCTTACCTTGTATATATGGTTGAATTAAAGGATGCTCTAGTGTGAGCATATGTACAGCTGCTTGCTCTTCTGATAGATTAATTCCGATTGCCTTAGATCCTGAACCATAACGCTCCTTTACCACATAAGCATCCATACCTGGTGGAATGCTTTCATAACTTGGAATTACAGGATAATCGAGTTCCGCTAATCGCTTACTGAATAGAAATTTATCCAAACATGTTTGTACAATAGCTTCATCAGAAATCATAATTGATATCCCTGCTTCTAATAATCTTATCTTATGCCTAGCAAAGTACAATAGCTCACCGTCACGAGTAGGTAATACTAATGTGATCTGATGAGCTGTACAATAATCAATAAAGCTATCTATGTGTAATTGCTCAAGCAATGGACTCTGCCAAAAACAATCTACAAAATACTGACCAATACACTTTTCATTCACATCTGCACCATATACCCTAGTTGTAGGATTATGAATATGCGCAGCTGCTTTAACCGCTTTTATTAAAGGAACTTTATTTGCTATACTCATCACAATTATATGCATCGTTTATTCTCCTAAAATCACACATTATTGTGTTTCTGTTCGACATGAGCATTTATTAAAGCAAGATTAAGTTGATCTTGCAGCAGTTGTCGAACCTCTAACCAGCCAAATATATCGCCCCTATACAACTGTTGATATATATTCTCAATTAATACCCAGTCTTCTATTGTATCTAGTGTTAAACGATACTTAGAATAATTTTCACCTTTACGAAATACTTCAAACTTAAACTTCTCACGATTATTCTGAAAGTAAGTTGTTACATGTTCTCGTTCAAAGTCTGACCTTCCATTGTTATATGCTTGTTGCAATGCATCCATTGTAAAGATTTCTGCGTCCAATCCACGCGGAAAAACATCTAGTCCAATTCGAGCATAATCACAAGCAGTCTGCTTAAAATGCTGTATTAATTGTTCAACAATAGATGGGTCAAGTAATGGACAATCAGAAGTAATACGAATAATTACATCTGCTTGAGCTAACTTTGCAGCTTCGTAATAGCGACTAAGCACATTATTCTCACTTCCACGATAACATTCTACTCCTTGTGCAATGGCTTCATCATAGATAGCTTGATCGCCAATTTCAGTCGATGTCGCTACTATAACCTTTGTAACGCTAGGCACTGCTACACATCTTGCAATAACATGGGCAAGAACCGTTTGATCAATAAGTGGTCGTAATACTTTACCTGGAAGACGGGTTGATCCAATCCGAGCTTGTATAATAGCAACAATTCTCATAGCTATTCTCCTCTTATAACCTGCTCATACACTTTAAGCGCCTTAGCAATACACGCATCCATATCATAATAAGTATACTCTGCCAATCTACCCAGAAGCACTACCTGATTATATTGCTTCGCTTTTTGCTTATACTGCTTATAAACAATTTGATTTTGAGACTGAGGTATTGGATAATACGGAATATCCATTCCAGGTATATCTTTACTATATGGCTGAGGATATTCTCTTACAATACTCGTATACGGATGAACTTGACCTGTTAAATGCTTAAACTCTGTAATACGTGTAAAATCATACTCATTAGGATAATTAACCGTTCCTGCAGACTGATACTTTTCTTGTTCTATTGTTTCGTGTTCAAATCGTAATGAACGATATGGTAATTCTCCATATTTATAGTTAAATAACTCGTCTATTTTTCCAGTATAAATAAATTGACCAGTAAATGGTTGACCGAACAACATTATACTACCAGTGTCAGCGTTGAAGGTTACGACTTCTTTATAATCGGTATTAAGCATTAATTTAATATTTTGATGATCTAGCATTGCTTCTACAACCCGTGTATAGCCGTTTTTAGGTAAACCTTGATAGGTATCTTGGAAATAACGATCATCATTAGATATATACACAGGAACTCGACCAGTAACGTTCCGATTTAACTCTTCTGGCGTCATATCCCACTGCTTTTTCGTGTAGTGCAGAAAAATCTTTTCATATACGTAATCAGCCAACCATTTCAATTGCTCATCTGATGTTTCACGCAACTTAAGAATCGGAACCTTAACGTTATACCCAAAGTGCGTAACTAGTTTTTGCTCTAACTGTTGTGCCGTATGTTGGGGCAATAGCGTAAACAAAGATTTTAAGTTAAATGGTATTGGTACGTGTTGCCCATCAATACTCCCTAAGACCCGATGGTGATAGTGATTCCATTCCGTAAATTGTGATATATAGTCCCAGACTTCTTTCAACTTCGTATGGAAAATATGTGGCCCATACTGATGAACAAGTATTCCATGCTCGTTATGATGATCAAATACATTACCTGCTATATGATTACGCTTCTCGATAATTAACACTTTTTTATTCAGATCATTGGCTATCCGTTCCGCAACAACAGAACCTGACAGTCCTGCACCAACAATAACGTAATCAAACATAGTTATTCCTCCGATAACTCAGATCTTATTTGAAAAAATTTAAAAAACAAATAAGGAATGACAAGAATCGAGCATAATCCAGTAGTAATTAGTGAGATAAATCTTTGCATCCATTTAAAGAAAACACCCTTATAAAATTGAGCTTTAGTCATTGTTTTTAATTCAGTATGCATATTACATTGAATATAATGATTAGCAGGAATAGTAAATGCGAACTGTAATACATTCCAAAACCCTACTCCTGTCATATTCGTCACTACATAAATAACAGCATCATAAGGTTTGGATGGTAAACCGTTGACTTTAAGTTTTCTATTAAAACTTTGTTTGTACGAATAAGGGATTATTTTGTTAATACCTTCATATTTTTCTGCAAGCTTAACTCCATGCTCATGTGTTAACAAATCAAAAACATAACCGGGCATCTGTTGTTGGATTTCAGGTAAATTTCGATCCAACTGCTGAAAACTTGCAGAACGTATAATAAGCGCCCTTTTTAACACTTTCTCCCCATCCCCCCTCTTTAGAATCTAACGATAAAATGTGAAAAATGTATCGAATGGTACTCTCAATCCATCAGCAATAACTGAATTAACTGGCTTTCGCTTACCTTTAAGTTTGTCAATATCTTTAAATGCTGAAAACATAGCCTTCAAGTAAACAGTTGTTCTTTGTTCAATACTGTTGCAAATGCATAAATATATTAGTAGCAATGTCGTTTTTAAGCACTTACCAAATTTATAGTACTTCCAAACTAACCAAAACGCATTACGTGTGTAATAAAAAGGAGCCCTCCACGAAGTTCGATTTACTGGTGAATATTTATGATAGGATACAATATCACTAAAGAACTTTATGTGATAACCTTTATCCCAGATTCTGAAAGCTGTATCCATTTCATTATTATATAGGAAAAATTCCCCCGGATAGTAACCTATCTCACGAAACAACTCTGCTCTAATTCCCACTCCTGCTCCATTGAAACTCATAAAATACTGGCTGGAGATTGCTTCCGTTTGAGCTTGGACAGCAGTTGTTACACTAACTTCATCGTAGTGATAAAAGTTTCTGACATCAAAGGCAACAGCCCCTAATAAAGGGTCTTCTTCAAACCTTTCCACCATTTTATTTATAGCATCAAAAGCAGGGAAACTATCATCATCAATAATAACGATATACTTCCCCTTTGCAGCCTCAAATCCTTTATTATATGCTTCTATTCCAATGTTTTCCGATAGTGCGATTAATTGAACTTCTGGAAATTCATTGGAGATCATCTCTGGTGTTTCATCACTTGAAGCATTATCTACAATAATTACTTCAATCGGACTGTATTGAATCTGTCTAATGCGATTTAAGCTTTCACGCACGTCATTTCTTCTATTCCAGGAAAGCATTACAATAGTGATGGTTGAGTTCATAACGATAGACTTCCTAACATAGCTTGTTTTTCTCCATCCATTCTTTCGTTGATTCTGTCCCAAACACGCTCACTAGACTTACCATCCATAAACACATGTGCCATCTCTTTTAACTTTCGACGCTCTTGGGCGTAGTAGCTTTCATTATAGAACAACTTTATAATCTCCGCCTGTAAATCCGATTGGGACATTGTTTTAGGACCCGGTGTCCACATCTCGTACGGCTCCAGTACAAATCCTCTTGATTCTGAGTACTCATCTAAATCCACTGGTGTAAACAAAATTGGGCGATCCAATAATAAGTAATCAAAATAAACACTGGAGTAATCTGTTATCAACAAATCAGCAGCGTTTAAAGTTTCATAGAGATCTGTCCTGTGGTCAAGCAATACTTGATCTGATAATAAATAAATATTTTCATCGCCTAGTCTATTCAGATATGGCATGACTTCTTCTTCTTCCAATGGATGGGTTTTTATAATAAGTGCTATATTATTTTCTTTTAAAAATTCAGAAAAATCAGCTTCTCTAAACGAATCAAAACCAAAAATATTTGACCAGTTTTTATTTCCCGAAGTTTGTTTTAGCAACTTAGACTGTCGATAGGTGGGCATTAAATAAATAATTTTCTTATCTACAAAGTTTACGTTCAAAAGCTTCTCTAATTTTTCTCTTCCATTTGTACCATATAAAAAATCATTGCGTGGCATTCCAGTAGTAACAAATTTATCGCGCGGTATCCCCATACATGCTCCCATAACTATGTTATAAAAAGATGAGTAGGAGGCGATATCATCAAATTGCAGCCAATGTTGATGATGCTTTTCGTTTTCCATAACATTTTTTTCCATATAACCCAAACCTTTAATGGGGAATCCGTGCCATAATTGAACGTAAAAGTTATCCTCTGTCTTTCTAGATGGTGAAACATCATCAAATACCAGCATACGATTCTCTAGGATTTCACGTAAAAAAGAATACCTGTTAAAAAAATGATAGCCCATTTCACTGGAATGACAAAAATTTACATTGTATTTCGTTTTATATTTCTCTGGCATCAACTTTAGTAAAGCAACAATATTCGAACCGCTGTAAGAAGACGTGATTAGTCCGATCTGCTTATGTCTCTGGTTGTAGACCGAATTATTTAAGTCGAATTGCTCGATTCTAACATTAACTTTCCCATCTTTGCCCGTATAACTTCCATGATATACCCCAAATTCTGTAATACCTAATTGAGCTAGTTGTTTCGATATTTCTAATGCATACATACTCGTAATAATGATATAGGCGTTCTCATAAGCAACTACTTGTTCAAGTGACCAGACTGGTTTGTCGCAAAAATAAGTTTGCCATTTTAATTCACTATTGTCTACAAAAGAAATAATGTTATAGTCGCGATGCATAACAGCATAAGCTTCCTGTCCCAAACCTGAAGCACCAAATAGAACAATATCTTTCAATCAGACATCACTTCCTTTTGCACAAGTAAAATTAAATCATTTGTAAAATTTCTTTTACACTTTTTACAGTCAGATTCGGGAATAAATCCAACTTGTCTATTTCTTCACGAGATGCTTCTCCACTGAGTACACAAATAAAATCAATATTTAATCTTTTCGCCATCTCCATATCTGTATATAACCGATCACCAATAACAACTGGAGTCCTAGCAGGATGACTCTTGGCAAATTGCTCAAGCTTAAATGAAAGCATTTCGATGTTAGGCTTTCCAAAAATTTTGTACGGCGTTACTTCCAGTGCAGTAGAGAACATATTAATAAATGAGCCAATGTCTGGAATAGGACCGTCAGGAGTCGGACAATTCACATCAATATGAGTTGCGAGCATCGGAATCCCTTGATTTAGAAACTTACTTGCCTTTTTAATTTTTTGATAGTTTATCTCCGTATCATAACCAAGTATAACAAAGTCTGGAGTTTCGGCATCCGTCTCAATATTATTGGATTCTAAATAATCTATCATCGCATTAGTTCCTACAGTGTAAGTTTTTAATGCCCCTTCATCCAACAGATACGCTATAAGACCGTCAGTTGATAAAATAATCTTGTGCTCATCAACTTCTATTCCAAAAAGTTGCATTTTATTTATTAGCTCAGATTTGGAATACGAAGAATTGTTTGATAGTAAAAAATATGGTATCTCATTTTTATTCAGATAATTGATAAACTCATCAGCACCTGGAATAAGTTCTTGACCTTTCATTAGAGTTCCATCCAAATCGATAAAAAACACTGCGTCTTTAATATCCATGCTTAAATTATGAAATTTCATATCTGCTAATGCCAGATCATTATAATTATCAATTTCTACCCAACGATAATCATTAATAGAATAAGGCTGCATATTAATTAATCTCTCTTTTAACACACTTTGAATCGCTACTTCCGTCCAATCCTTCAGGTTATTTTCGACATTGATAATAGTTTCAACTCTATCAAATAAAACTTTTGCTGAATTCATTGAAAATTTGTACATGTCGATAGAAACTCCGTAACTATCATCCTCATCCAAGGCCTTGGATATATCAACAATTAAGTTATCGCTATTTACTTTAATTTTCATTGACTCGTCCATAAAATTATTCTTTTCTACTGCAATCAAATCAGGATAAGGCGAATTAACTAAACTCACAAATATTTGATTATCATAAATTATATCTCCATTGCATAAAACAAAGCTTTGATTATAAAGATAAGGTTTCAACAAATAAAGTGAATACATATTATTCGTAGTTTCAAACAAATCATTTTGAATAAAATGAATCTCCATCTTCTTGAATCTACGTTTAATATATTTCTCATCAATTAATTCGGATCGGTAACCAGTAACAATATATACTTCCTCTACACCACCTTCTAGAAAAGCAGATAATTGTCTTTCAAGCAACGTTTCCCCTTGAACTTTGACCATACATTTTGGTTTATGATTCGTAATTGGTTGAAGCCTCGAACCAAGACCTGCTGCTAATATAGCTGCTTTCAATTTATTCACTCCGATTTTATATTTTTTATTGCTATTTCATCCAAAGCTCTCTACGCTGTCTCTTTTCCTCAAAGCAATTTGGCAATCAATTTCATCCTTCCTTCTTTGTAATCGGTCTACTAAGATAGGGAGGTTTATAGCTTTATAATTACTGTATATCCTCTCACAATTATCCATATATTGTTTGTCTTGTTCGTTTTCAAGAACATTAGAGTACCTGTCAATATATACATGTGGTGTAATTTCGCTATTATACAGCTTGTAGTCCAAAACATGCTTGCAAGTTTGAATAATTAATTCATACCTGTCGAGTACAAAGTCATTCATACTCAAAATATTAACTGACTTCATTTGGTCTACGAAGATTGCTGTATCTTCATTTTCATCATTCAATATTACATCAACAACTTTATCGGGATATTTATGTTCAATCATTTCAATGATGTAACTCGTTGCTGTTAAGTCACTACCAATTATTACAAGCTTATAATATTTTTCAATAACAAGCTGCGCACGTGGAATTTGTATTGGAAGCTCTAGAATTCTACCTTCTACTGCTCTTCCTCTGATCCCATTCAACATGTCTTCAAGAGCAAACTGCCTTGTTAAAACGACTTCAAATCTGTTATTATACGTGCCAAAATAAAATTCTTTAAACGACTGATCTATGATATACTCTGCAAATGAATAAATCTGATCGTAGCGAATATATTTTAAAAAGAAATATAATGTGTTTCTTCGCGAATAGTAGTCACCAAAAGTTGTCGTTCTATCCAGCGCACCTCTCTTATGGTAAACTATAGAAGGTGTGTATATCATTAATTTGTATCCATTCAATATAAATTGAAACCCCATATCAGAATCGTCCATATAAATAAAATATTCAGGGTCCATATCTCCGTACTTCACAAGCATTTCTGTTTTTATTAACATTGAACATGCAGGAATAACATCCGTTTCAATCTCAATTGGCAGTTTAGGATTGTCCTCACTATTTGCTAAATACTTTGTAATTGTAAAATTATCCATATCTATCTCAGTGTTTAAATATTGCACCCGGTCTGGATTTTCCATATAAAGCAGTTTGGATCCAACTGCCGCTACATTTGAATTTCTATTTAAATAATCCACCAGATGAAAAAGTGCGTTACTGTCAACCAATATATCATTATCAAGCAACCACAAATAATCATAATTCTTCTTCAATGCTGCTTGTATTCCCCAATGAAAGCCATCAGCACCACCAGTATTTTCTGTTTTCCGAATTAGGGTCAATTTATCCTGATACTTCTCTAAAATTGCTTCTGGCGCACCATCGGTTGAAGCATTATCCACTACGTAAATATCATAATTTTTATAAGTCGAATTTAATACTGATTCTATACAATTCAATATATATTCCTTTTTATTCCACGTACAAATTACAATACCTACTTTTTTCATGCGCCATCTCTCTTTCATTAATTTATCACTTATCTCAACGGCGGTTCAAAGTTTCATGAATATTTGCCCATACTCGTTCACTTGAATTTCCATCCTGATGATAATGAATTATATTTTTTAACGAAATTCTTTCAGTCTGATAATAATCTTTATTTTCAAGTAGTAACAATAATTGCTCTTGCAGTTCATCTTGATTGATGACCTTAGGACCTGGTGTCCAGGAATCATATGGCTCTAATAAAAAACCTCTATCTTGCGAATAATCTTCATAATCAACAGGGGTAAATAGAACTGGTCTATCTAATAATAAATAATCAAAATACACGGATGAGTAATCTGTAATTAGAAGCTCTGCGGCATTTAATGTTTCATACCAATCCATATTTTTTGAAATTAACATCTGACTGGTTACTAAATAAACATGGCTGCTGAACATACTTTCTATTAAAGGAAGAACCTCTTCTTCCTCGTGAGGATGGACTTTCATAACTATTAATAAATTATTCTGCCTTAAAAAGGTTTCAAAACTGGAATTGTCAAATACCTCCATTCCAAAAATGTTACTCCAACTTTTATTACCTGTTTCCTGTCTTAAATGCTTTGAATTACGATAAGTCGGCATTAAATAAATAATTTTCTTTGATGTAATGTCCACTTCTAACAATTCTGACAAATTTTCTTTTCCATCACTTCTATACAAAAAATCATTTCTTGGCATACCTGTCACGGCAAATTTATCTCTTGCCAAGCCAAACGAAGCACTTAACAAAACATTATAAAAACTTGAATATGAACCAATAACGTCAAAACGATTCCAATTATGATGTTGTCTATCGCTGTGCACCACTTCTTTCTGCATGTATCCGAGTGCCTTTAAAGGAACACCATGCCACAAGTGATAAAATAACGTATCTTCTAACTTTTGTTTAGGTATATTTTCATCCAGTACTATCATTCTGTTCTCTAGAATTTCCTTGTGAAAATCATAGCCCTCAAAAAACAATGCTTGTTTTTCGTGAGCGCTGCATACTGTTATATTATAAATCTCTTTATATTTCTCTGGCACCAATTTATATAACGCCCCTACATTAGAAAGAGCGTGATTAACTATAACCAAACAAATATTTCTATGTCGATCCAAGCCGTGAATTCTTTCTAAATCTATTTCATCAATTACAGCTCTCGATTCGATTCTTCTATATATTCCCACCTTTTTAATACCCATGGCCTGCAACTGTTGAGCAATTTCAAATGAATACAAACTTGCTATAACGATTTTACAATTCGACATAATTAATAATTCACTAGGCGGCAACACTTTTAACCCCACAAAGTCTTGATTCCACTTCTCATCATTATTATCAGAAAATCCTACAATATTGTATTCATCTTGGAGATCTATAAATGCCTGTTTGCCTTTCTCAGAAGCACCAAATAATATGACATTTTCCATAACTAAACACCTTTCTTTTTATATTACAGGTAAATAGTCGGTTAACAATTTTAGCTCTCTTTCTTCCAAATAATCTGCCGCATATGCCTTACCTGGTTCTGTGGCAACTAAAACATAATCCGCTTTTGAAAAATCAAATTCAAAAGGTGTTAAAATTGGAATACTATCATGCGCTCCTTTTTTATATGTATCAATTAAACCTATACATATCAGATCAGGGTAATGTTCATTCATAATCTCGATTGTTGTAATACCACCAACACCTGCTCCCCAAACTGCATATGTATGAAACAAAATCCCCATTTTCTCCCTAACATATTGTACTTTTAACAACACTGCATCTTTTATCCCATTTAAAAGTTGGTTATCTTGTTTTGTTTTGGAATTATGGTGAACCCTGTAATAAAGCAGTGACACTTCTAACTTTCTGAATTGCATTTGTTCATTGCACGCCCTAAGCCACAAATCCAAGTCCTCCGCAAAATAACATTGATAACCTATCAGTGTTTTAAAAATACTTTTTCTCATGACTACAGCGGGGTGACAAAAACAATACCAGTCTGTTAAGAACTGTTTAAGCGGATGAACTAACGGCTGATTTAGTTTGTTTTCAAGCAATACATTTTCTTCTCCAATAATAGTTACGTAGCTCGATAGAATATCAATAGACTGATGAGTTTCCAGAAAATCAACTTGCTTTTCAAAACGATCAGAATAACAAATATCATCCGCGTCCATTCTAATGATGTATTTGCCTTGTGCGATAGCAATACCTTCATTTAAACTAGAGACTAACCCTCTATTATCTCTTGAAATAACATGAATCCTATTATCCATCAATTTATACTTTGTTATAATTTTGAGTGATTGATCTGTGGAACCATCATTAATAATAATAAATTCAAAATCTATATAACTTTGGTTCAATACACTTTGAATAGCTTCTTCCAAATGTAATTCACCATTATATACTGGCATTATGACGCTTGCCATTACCACTATTCGGTTGCCCCCCGTCTAGTATTTCGCTCACGAAAAATCGAGCTCAGTTATAATATCTTGTGGAATATTTCTCGTATGCTTTTAAAAATCAGCAAGATGCGTTGCATCATTAACCAAAGGCTTTCTTATTGATCCATTTCTTTAGATCGTGAGCTAATTTATCCGAAAATTTTTCCCTACCAAACTGATTCAAATGTTCTACAACATAATTATGATGGCGGAAGCAGTCTCTTGTTATTAATTCACTATAGTCTTTAAATATATTTTCTTTTCCATCTTCCAGAAGACCACCGATATAATGAATATTTTCTCTATAACCTTGTAACTCCTCTTCTTTAAAGTTTTCAAGCCCATATTCATAATTTATAGGCATAATATAAGTGAATAAAGAAATATGATATTCTTCACACAACTTAATTATGTTCTTTAAAACTTGCAACCTTTTATTTTCACTATTCAGTGAAGATAAGTAATGCGAGGAGTACAATAATTTTGTGCGATATTCTTGCTCCGATTGCTTCTTACTTACCTTATTAATATGACTCCAAGCAAGAATTTCTGCCACCGATCTCATACCAATTCCCGGATAATAATTTTTGTTATTTATAAATTCATCAAAAGACACTTTTTGCATTGCAATGCTGGAGTTTGGAATCTCATATTGAAGATGATGCATTAACTCACTTAATTCATTCATTGTTTCCATCGAAAATTGATTAGGATTTAGCTCCCATATAGGAGCGAAGGATCTCATGTTTATAGGTAAAACCACCACTTTGGGCAATCTATTTGTTGCTATTAAAGCATTTAAGATATAATAAAATACGCCTAGATGAAAACCAGGAGAATGGATAATTTCAACCTTATTCTTCAATACCATTTTGCTTGTCATCATCTCATTTAACGTTGTTGTATCACTATCATCATTGGATGTATAGCTATACACTGAATCGCCGAATAAGAGGATGTCAGCTTTCTCATGTTTCATCTGAGCTGATTCCGAAAAATATCCTGCATGGTAATAATTTTTTCTTTTTTGTCCCCACGCTGACATATAGTGAATGTACTCTTTCATTCCCGCTTCTGATAATTGTGTAGTGATTTCGTCATAGTGGATACTTGCAACTAGTATTACATAGCTGTCAAAATTTATATTTCCAATAGTTTCCTTAGCGCTATAAATGGAGTAATGGAAAATTTTTTCTCCGGCTAATTTTTCATTATTATCAATTACATATTCAACCTTTATATTGAGCTTCTCCAATACAGATAAGGCTTGCTTTCCACCAGAACCCGCGCCAAAAACGATAACCTTTTTTGAACAGAGCAGTTGCAAATAAGGATTCAACGCATTTTCTATATCCACCATCATCTAATATACTGCCCCCTGTTTAACTGCATAACTCTTCTTTCTATATACTCAAACATCCACTCTCTTGAACTTTCCAAAGACTGGAGGTAATTCATGAAGTAAATTCGATCTGCTTCAGTATGAGCAATATTATTAAAACTATCTATAAATAGATCGTACTTATAGTTTAAGATTTCTTGCCCTATATCTAGTATGTGATCGCTAATACAAATATGATAGTTATCATTATGATTGATAGGCTCTGTCTCTTCCACTTGATACTTCCCTGTCTCTGTTAATCTGCTAATAACTTTTTGGTAGACAGATTTGTTTGATCCATAGTTTTTTATAATTACGTTGCCAGGAGAACTTTGATCCATCCATTCAGCCAATCTATCAGTTATTCCTTCTATTTCAAATATACGATCACATTGCGCTTTTCCTCGTATACCAACTAATGCATCTTCGAAAGCATACACAAGGCTTTTGATTACAGACCATCTATAATTATGTTTACTAAAATAAATTGCTTTATGAAGATCATTGAATATACAATCTATAAACTGGTCTAATTGACTTTGTTCAATATATTCCAAAAAAAAATGAAATCTATTTCTCCAAAAATAATAGGTAGCAAAAGTGGTTTTTCGTTCGGTTGCACCCATCTTATGCCAGACCTTAGCCTTTGATGTAACCATCACCTTGTAACCAGACTGCTTCATTCGATAACCCCATTCAATATCGTCCCAATAAATAAAATATTGAGAATCCATCAAACCAACCTTTCTTACAGCACTTGCACGAGCAATTAAGGCACAGGCAGGGACATAATCACATTCCAATAACAACGGCAAATCCTGAGTATCAAGGCTCCCCTTATTCATTGGTCGAATATTAAACTGATCCCAATCGATATACGACCCAAATTCTTGAAGTATATTTTCGGTACCGGAAGCTATTATTTTAGCTCCAAGTAATCCGATGTTGCTATTGTCTTTCATAATATTAATCATATTATTTATAGCTATTGAATCGACAATTACATCATTATCTAGTAAAACTATATATTCATATGCACCTTCTAGCGCCTTTTCAATTCCTGCGTTAAAACCACCAGCACCGCCTATATTGTCTGCAAGTTCAATAATATGAATAGGATAAGCCAACTCTTCTATAGCTTCAACGGAACCGTCTGTTGAAGCATTATCTACTACAATTACGTCAAAATTAGTGTAATTAGAGCGAAATACTGAATGAATGCAAAGCATTAAATCTGTTTTTTTATTCCAATTGCATATTACCACAGCTGTTTCTTTACTCACAAAACAGTTCACCTTCCAATCGCACTACAAATTCGTATATTCATCAAAACAATAAGTGCTCTCTTCATCTCAAGTGTGCGTGTATTTTCCTGCACATGATATTGATTTTTCACAAAAATGATCACTGCATTGAGTCGTTCAAATGAGAATTCGATCATTGTTTTATTGCCTCTCTATGATTTCTCTCAAATCCGCCACACTAAGCCATCTATCATTCGTTGCACTATTATATTCAAAACCTTCAGGTACAGTTTCCCCTTCTATCTTCTCAGAAGTCCACCAAGAAAACTCAGGCGCTATAACATAATAATCTTCGTATTCAACAGTATGACGTGCATCATCGACTGTTATCATCATCTCATGTAATTTTTCACCTGGTCGAATACCAACAACCTCTATCTCGCACTCTGGTCCTATTGCCTCTGCTAAATCCAAAATTTTCATACTTGGAATTTTCGGAACAAACAATTCTCCGCCACACATTCGTCCCAAATTATCAATAACAAATTGTACTCCTTGATCAAGCGTGATCCAGAAACGCGTCATTCTCTCATCTGTTACAGTTAATACTCCTGTATGTCTAATGCTCTGAAAAAAAGGAACAACACTACCGCGGCTACCCACTACATTGCCGTATCGAACTACTGAAAACTTCGTTTTTTTACCGCTAGCATATGAATTAGCAGCAATAAATAACTTATCTGAAGCTAGCTTAGTTGCCCCATACAGATTCACAGGCGCCGCAGCCTTATCGGTTGACAATGCAATAACTTTTTCAACACCACAATCGATTGCTGCTTCAATAACATTTTGGGCGCCATTAATGTTTGTTTTGACCGCTTCAAAAGGATTGTATTCACATGCTTCTACATGTTTCATGGCTGCAGCATGAATAACGAAATCTACTCCATCAAACGCACGATATAACCTTTCTTTATCGCGTACATCGCCGATAAAGTAACGCAAACGACTGTCTTCCCCAAATTCCTTTTTCATCTCATATTGCTTTAATTCATCACGACTAAATACAATAACTTTTTTTGCGTTCAATGTTAAAGCCTTCTCGACAAACTTCTTTCCGAATGATCCGGTACCACCTGTGATGAGAACACTTTTATTTTCTAATGGATTCTGTAGCACCTGCTTCACCTTCCAACTATAATTCTCTCAAATCTATTTTGTCGATCTGAATGCGTATCTCTCTCATAATTATTGGGAGTTCCTTCTTTAATTTTGTAATAAACGTTCCTACTATCTCGTCCATTAAATTTGATTTAGGTATCAAGTTAACCTCTTTAGCTATACTATCAACTTGTCGATCATAAGCATACAGCTCACTCTTCATCCATTCACTGATTATACTTTTAAATAGAGAAGAATGAACTACTTGCCCCCATTGTGTTTCAATATCCCTTATAAATTTCATACACTTATTTTGATTTGTTCTGCTTAATTCGGGTAACTTTGATAACAAAGCCTCCACCTTAATTACTTGCTTCTCAATCTCTACTAGTTGTTGTAATAGAAGTTGGCAATTATCTCTAACTTGTGTTTTATATTCCTCAGAATAAGCATAAGTGAATTTTGAAATATCTCTTTTAAACTCCTCTTTATTGTAACCAATATTCCCGATCAAACTAGCAACCTCAGATAACGGCAACCATGTAGTACCTTGAATTCTAGCACCATTAATTGTAGTGTTAATAAATGATGTATCTGGATATAACGCTATTAAATTCTCAATATCGTTTAATGTTATTTTCATTTTGGCTGATGTATGATTAAAACCACCCTTAACATTAACTACCGCCTCTGTTATCTGTAACTGATCATTCTTAAGAGCATCCGCTGTTAAGTGATTAGTACCCTCTGCGTATAGTAATTTATTGGGGAACGATAAATCCTGTCCTACTAGAATGATTTTATCACACCCCATATAAATCGCAGCTTGAATTGCTGTTCCTGTGACAGAATGTGTTCCTACAAATAGCGGATCATCATCATTAAGGTCAAAACAATATTTTATAAAAGGATCATGGGAGAAAAAAGAATGTATAACGTTCTCTGTTCGTTCCTTTAGAATTTCATAGTGTATTTGTGGAATGATTAATAGAGGAATATGATTTAGATCATTCTGTTTAAATATATTATAATTAAACTTTCCTGCATCCATAGATACAATTAAATGCGGTTCGATCCCATGACTTAATAAAGATTGAATACTTGATCCAGCGGCAATGAGGAACACTTGATCTTGTATAGATTTCAATAAATCAATCTCATTCTCTAATGATGGACCCGCACCAATAATTACTGCTTGTTTTCCTTTTAAGCGATCTCTCATACCTGCCAGAGATGGAGTATTTATAATAGACGTAAAGTTTCTAAGCGTGTTATACAAAGTAAACTTACCTAACGACTTTGCATATTGTTCCGATGATAAATGGTTGCTCAAACCTATCCTAAGCTTTTCTGTAAATTGTTCATATTGCGCTATGTTTTTTTTCATATAGAACGGTATAGCTACGATATGCTTCGACTCACTGGCATATATATGGAACAAAAAAAATAATTGTTCCTGTTCCATTGGGTCTTCTCCGACAGCTAAGTATCTAAAATTAGAGTGTTCTATAACTGATTGTAACGATATAACTTTTAAGCTTTCTACAAATATACTTAATTCAGGCTCGTATATATATATTTGATGCCCTCTATTTTGAGTTATGTAAGCATTGAAATGATAGCCCAAACCCAAACCGTACATAATGATATAACTATCTTGCTGGATAGGTTCAGAAGATTCAGACCAACGCTGACATTCATGCTCAGGGTTATATTTACTATACATATACAACGACTGCTCACCTTCACTATTTATAAATAAATTTAGTGTACCGTTTGCAGCTAGAACAATTGATATATCGGAAGTGTTCTGTTTCTCCATAAAAGTAGCTACTTTCTCATAAAGATCCACACGATACTTCCTTAATGTCTCCAAGTTTTCTTGAAGCATATTACTCATTCTTAACCGTCTCCTTGAGTACGTTTAATACATCAGCGAGTAGAGACGACCACTCATACTTTACAAGGTCACCTACGCCAACGAAATTTTCAATTTTTAACTCTTCTTGAAGTATAATAAACTGTTGCGGAAATTTTTCCACTAGCGAATTTAATTGGTCGTATAATTTAGGACAGTGATCCTTAGCATCCTCCACCGTCATATAAAGGGACTTATAACAATTTTCTAATCCATCTAAAAGCTGGCCGAAAATGCCCCATTTCTCTTCATCCATCGTTTCATAAAAAAGTTCGGAGACCGAACTGCAAGCTTGTAGCAGTTTAGGTATATATTCTTCAATATCCCTTACAACATCTATCCAAGTTTGGTAATCAATTCTCATCTCTATACCCCTTTTACTTATTCTATTATATATATCGTCAATATTCTCATATTTATGAATAGAAAAAGCTGCCCGAAGGCAGCCTTTATTTTACATCATACTTATTATCCTAGAAGCTTAAGAACGTTTTGTGGAACAGAATTCGCTTGTGCAAGCATAGATGTTCCAGCTTGTACGAGAATTTGATTCTTAGTGAAGTTAGTCATTTCAGCAGCCATATCTGCATCGCGGATACGTGATTGTGCAGCAGATAGATTCTCAGCAGTAACACCAAGATTATTAATTGTGTGCTCAAGGCGATTTTGAACCGAACCAAATGTAGCACGTTGCGCTGATACAGTGCTGATTGCAGCTTTGATTGAAACAATCGCAGCAGTTGCAGCAGTTGATGTTTTCACATTCACAGCATCAAGAGATAAACCAGAAGTACCTTTTGTCATATCGCCAAGTGTAACAGAAATCGTATCTGCGTTTTCACTACCCACTTGGAACTTAACTGCGTCAGTTGAATTCAACAAGTTAATACCGTTAAACGTTGTTTTCGTAGCGATATTGTCGATTTCATTAATCAACTCTTGTACTTCCAAATCAATTTTATCTCTGTCAAGATCTTGATAAGTACCGTTTGTTGCTTGGTTAGCAAGTGTGTTAATACGTTGTAGCATGGAATGAACTTCAGTCAATGCACCCTCAGCAGTTTGGATCAAGGAGATACCATCTTGAGCGTTGCGTTGTGCTTGGTTCAAACCGTTGATTTGAAAACGCATTTTTTCTGAAATCGCTAGACCAGCAGCATCGTCAGCTGCACGGTTAATACGGTAACCAGAAGAAAGTTTTTCCATCGTTTTGTTCATAGATAGGTTGTTACCAACCAAGTTACGGTGTGCGTTGATTGCACCTACGTTAGTATTAATATACATACAGATCATCCTCCATGATGATTATTATTGTCGCATCCTTGCGACTACTATATATATCGACATTCGCATTGAAAAAGTTTATAGATACTACGAAATTTTTATTGTTTTTCATCCATATAGAGTGGCGTAACGTCATATTGGGTCATCCCGCCATAACCACGTAGTGTCATTTGCTTCTTTTTTAGTTTAAGCATCAAATCTGCATCGGAATTCTTTATTTTCTCCAGCTTATTTTCTAGCACTTTAGAAGCGTTAATCATAAAAACTATTTTACTTTGTATTTCATCAGCTAATTTATTATCTAACACAAATTGATTAGCTAGTGAACTGGTTATATTGTCTATATTTGACTGATGGGTTGCCCATCGTTCTGTTAATTTAATATACTCATTTAGTAACTTTTCATCGTCTGATCCAATAATTTTATCCAGTAATATATTTTGTGAAGTTAAAATGTGACTAAGTTCTTCATAGTTTTCTAATAATATTTCAGAGGCACTTCTAACCATTATTAATCGACACTTCCTTACCGAGCTCTTCCCAAGCTTGTTTTATTTCGGTTAATAAGGTAATGGACTCTTCTATATGAACTATGTCTTTATTTATATTTGCCTTTACTAATATATCGATAATATACATATAAATATTTTGTAGATTTGCAGCTAGGCTACCTCCAGAATCATGGTTCAAAGTTGCTACTAACTCATAAATAATGTCCTGCACTTTTTGCAATAAACGATTAGATTCCTTTATATCGTTCTTATTTATCGCAACAATTGCCTGCTGGCTATATCTTATAGCACCTTCATACAACATCAATATTAGTTTATGAGGAGAAGCTGTTTCATATTTGTTTCGTTGGTAAACTTGGTAACCATTCCTATTAGGAAACATTTCACTCATCTCCTGTAGCTTTCTAAAATACAATTACTAGCTTATTTTTTGTTAGGCACTAAAGCTGCTAACTGGTTAGTTAACCAATCTTGTTGGTTTTTCAAAGAAGACAAAGCAACTTCCATAGCCGCAAATTTCGCCTTTAATTGTTGCTCTTTTGAAATTAGTTTTTGATCCATAGCAATTAATCTATCGTCCACAAATCCGATTTCTGCATCATAACCTTTTATTTTGGAACTTAGCATACCATCTGATGATCTCGTTAAATTTTGTAATTGTTTATCTAATTTCATCATAATTCCCGAGTCAATATTATGAAATAAATCCATAACAGCTCCTGAATTTTCTGTTAGTTTATTTTTAAATGTTTCCTTGTCAAAATTAATTTTACCAGTCATTAAATTACCAACGGTAACTCCTTTATCAATTTCTAAACCTAAATCTGTCATCATTCTAAAACCCTTTTGATCTCCTGCCATTTCATTAAAGATGTTGTACAAATCATCACTGATAGTACGAAGCAAACTATCTCCTTGTAGAGGATTCATTTTATCTTTATCCGCTGGTTTTGCTAAATTATCCCGTACTAGTTCTATAACATCATTGTATGCATCAACAAATTTTTGTACTTTTTCTGCTATCTTCTCAGTATCTTTAGTTATCATAATACTACTAGACTCTTCTTTATTTAACTGAAAATTTATTCCATCTATCACATCATTAATCGCATTCGATGATCTAACAATTTTCATACCATTAATAGTGACAATGGCATCTTGTGCCTCCTGTGTAGACCATTGTAAATAATCATCACTAACAGTAGGCCCTGATGCAGGATCTTTCACTTTGTCAGAAAAATTAAATTTTGACTGAACTCCAGTGCCAGTAGATTGTAATGTAAGTGCCATTTTTCCATTAGAAGTTTGTAGTATTGTAGCGGAAACCCCATTTTCGCCATTTTTATTAATTTCATTTTTAACAAACTCCAAAACGCCTTTATTATTTGTTACAGAATCTGGAACTTCTATCTTTAATTCTTTTCCATTCATATTTAAACTGAATGTTCTACCAAGAAGCTCACTACCGCTTTCTACTATCTCTTGTGAAGTAATCATATGACCTTTTGCTAATTGATCTACGGTAACATCGTAGTTACCAGTAGCTGTATTATCTTTCGCCGTTACTGTAACTGCCTCACTATTAGAACTTTTAGCAGTGTACAAATTAAAAGAACTTGACATTTTAAAATCAGCCACTATGTTTTTCAACGTTAGTAGCTTCGTGTTAATATTTCTAAATATCGTTTGCTCTGACTGCAAATTTTTCTTATTTGTCTCCAACTTTTGAAAAGGAATTCGTTCCAATTTCATCAAATCTTGTATAATTTTGGTCGTGTCTAATCCAGACATTAACCCATCAATACTAAATGACATATATATCACCTACACTTTCTATTATCTTTTTTCATCTATAAAAAATCCGATCATTTCTTTTAGCTTTCCAGCTAATTCGATCATATGCTCCGAGGGAATACTCTCTATTACTTCTTGCGTACGAGCATCTATTATCTGTGTATAAAATTGTTCTGCCTCTTCGCTAAACTTAATACGAAAAGAACGATCCAACGCACTGAGTTGATTATTCACTAGTTCTACTTCCTTGTATAACTTTTGTTTATCCTCTTCAGTTAATTGTCGCTCTGCCTTTTTCTGTCCCAGCACTTCTACTTCTTGTTGCTGTCTAATGTTTAATTTTTTGTCTGTAGAATTAATCTGGTTCCAATCCCGATCGGCTCCATCCATTCGATTGATTGCGCCCAGCATTCGCATCACATCCTTACTTTTTTTTAAATATATCTAGTATTTTTTCCTTTTGTTCATGCTGTTGTAGTATCGCTTGCTTATTTTCAGTTTCAATTTCCTCATACAATTCAGATCGTAAAATTTGTATATGTTGTGGTGCTTCAAATCCTAGTTTAATAACATCACCTTCAACAGCTAAAACATGAACTTCTATTTCATCACCAATTTTAATTACTTCTCCCACTTTTCGTTTGAGAACTAGCATGTATCCAACTCCTTCATGATAAGTTTCTCGCGAATAGGATACTTAGGATCATGAATAATATATTGACATCCTTTGTTACTAGAAGTAACTAATAAAATTGGTGCTTTGACATTGATATATGGTTGGTCATCTACTATATGCACAATATAAAAGAGAGAGAGATCTGTTGGAACGGTTGCATTAAGCAATTCAATCGTTTGCTGATCCACCTTAAATTCCATCTCTATAGCTACAATGGATGAAGGTACAAGTAAAAAGCTTACTTCATCTTCTAAAGCGTGCAGTACATAAAGTGCCGTGTCTTCATAAGCAAATAAGGCGTAGCTCGATATAGCCGAAAACCCGATTATTCCTTGCTCAAATTGATACACTTGATCTTCTGTATATAATAGATCTCCATAAATCGGACTTTTGATCGTATTCTCCATTATATTACTTTGTTCCATGTAGCTTCCCCCCACTTACCTATAGCTTCTAACGTATATAATCAACCAACGAAACACGCATAATTTGTGATCCTGTAGCTAGTGATGCTTGTAGTATGTTTTGTTTTAATTGTAGTTCGATAAAAGTACCTGGCATATCCGCACCACCAACTTGCGCACGTAACTCTTCCAAACTAAGTTGTTCATCCAAAATACGCTCTTCGATGAGTGAAAAACGATTAGTACGAGCACCGATCTCTGCCGAATTGGTCAATATTCGATCAGCAGCTCCATCAATTTTCTCCATGTCGCTAGATAATGCTATAATGTCGTTATTAGATAAGTTATTAATAATTTCGTCAAAAATTTGAAATACGTTATCGCTTGGTACAGCAGGCTGTCCTCCAGCTGCTGGTTTACCAGCCGTTCCAAATATGTCTTCGCCTGTTATGCTGACTGGCACAGTAACAGAAGAACTAACGTTCAAATAGTATAGTCCTTTGTCTGTTTGCTCATAAGCAGCACCGTCATTTGTATAGGGAGGTAGGTCAGATTTTTGTCCGTTAAAGATAAAGCGTCCATTATACGTACTATTTCCGATAGCTACCATCTGTTCTTTCAGTTGTTCTATCTCTGCTTTAATATGTTGCCGAGCATCATCCGGTGTTGTATCTGTCGCCGCTTGTTGGACTAGCACTCGTGTTCGTTGTAATACTTTGTTCGCTTGTTGCATCAGATCGTCCATCTGATTAAGCCAGCCTTTTCCGGTACGAGCATTTTCTAAAAATTCTTTGCTGCGATCAAGCTCCGTATCATATCTCATCAAGTACCCTATCCCTACCGGATCATCTCCAGGTCGGTGGATACGTTCACCTGTTGCAAGTTTGTTCTGTAAGTCTACTAGACCCATGTTAGTGTTACGCAAGTTTTTGAGAAACTGTGTATTTTGCATCATGCCTGTTACACGCATGTCGATACCCTCCTTCAATGCTGCTTTTTCCTATTTAACGTCCAACTACACCCATCTGATTAATGATACGATCGAGCATTTCATCGATGGCGGTCATATTACGAGCCGCAGCGTTGTAGGCATGTTGGAAGCGGATCATATCGGCAATTTCTTCGTTGGTGTCTACACCACTTACTGCTGATCTTCTAAAGTTTACACCATCCACCAAGTTCATTTGGTTGGTATAGTTACGAGTTGCATTGTTAGCTGACGTTCCAAGCTCACTAACCATTGCCCGGAAGAAATCGTCTGTCGTTCCTTCAGATAGCGATGTTTGACCACTCGGATAAGTAAACGTTTTGTCACGTAGTCCAGCCAGTGCATGTGCAATATCGCCATTACCTCTTATCGTAACCATATTGCCATTGGTATCTAACTCGTATTTGCCAGACGCTGCTATTTTGTTGGTATCTGCGGCAATTTCCGGATTCACTTGAATATTCGAAATGTTAAACGTACCGCTACCGTCCGTTGTTGTAAAAAATGGTAGTCCTGTTCCTGACGGTTTTTCCATCGTATAGCCAAGTTCATGAACACCATTAAAGCCATTCACTTCAAATGTAACGCTCGATGTAATCGTCGTTCCTGCTGGTATCGTATTGCCAGCTGTAATCGTTTGTTTATTGCCGCTTGCATCTTCGACTTCTACGTCATTTTTCGCTACTCGATCTATATTAGTCGTATAACCATTGGGTAGTGTAATATCCACTTTTCCATTTACTAAAGTATCGATTAATCCGTTCAGTTGGTTTCTTGTTTTGTTTACTTCATCTATCGCTTTTTTGTAACCAGCAATTTCACCAGATGTAATGGCAGCTACACTACCTTGTTCAAGCGGAGTTGCCGTAATGCCATTCACCACTTGATTACCCGATACGTAGACAGATACCATTCCATTCGGATCTTCCGTATATTGCATATCAACGATTCCACTTAACTGATCTAATAATAGGTCGCGTTGGTCACGATAGTCGTTAGCGTGATCGCCCATCCGCTCTGTTTTGCGAATGGTATCGTTAAGTTGCGCAATATTGTTAATTAAGCTGTTCGCTTGCCCAAGTTTAATCTCAATATTTCGCTCCGCATCCGCTTGCAGTGTATCTAATGATGTATCCATATGATGCAAAGTATTCGCCATATTCGTTGCTGATCCGATAAAATCAATTCGTGCACTCAACAGCTGTGGGTCACGATTTAATACTTCTAGTGAGTTCCAAAATTTATCCATAACCGAACTTAAACCGCTCTTGGACGGTTCATTAATAATTTTTTCGATTGCTTTCAGCGCTTGGTCATGTACATCCCACATACCTAATTGCTGATTCTCTCTTCTAAACTGCAAATCAAGATAGTTGTCCCGTACTCTCGTTATACTGGTGTACACGACACCTGTCCCTAGCTGACCTGGCGTATTCTCACGTTGTAATCCTGGAAAAGCAAGCGGTCTTCCCGCAGCCATATTAACACGTTGCCGACTGTAGCCTTCCGTTGCAGCATTCGCAATATTATGCCCCATCGTATTAAGTGCTGTTGATTGCGTAAATAACGCACGTTTACTCGTTTCCAGTCCATGAAATGTTGATCTCATAACTAGCGCACACCCTCCTTCTTCATCCTTCTAAGCTTTGTGGTCGATAATACCTCTACGTTTATTCGTTTCCACATGCATGGTAGGTTTTTTGTACGTATATTCTTCTTCATCTGCCCCAAGGACAGCATCCAATGTCACATTTACAAAATCTAACGATTGCTGTATAAGCAGTTGATTCAGTTCATTTTCTGCTTGCAGTCGTCTTGTAATATCTTCAATCTGTTGCTGCAACTGTATCAACTCTTGTTTTTCTTCTGGATGAGATACTACCTTTACCAAATCACTTAAATTAATTTTCAATTTGGGACGAAGCCCTTTGTCTCGCTGAAATGTGATCGCCACTGCTTTGAAACTAGCTTCATGCTCTTCCAACGTTTTGACCAGCTTTGTCTCCTGCGCTACAAATGTCGTTAAAGCAGTAATTTCATTGCTTTTTATTGCTTGTTGCTTTTGCATTGCAATATCGTACAACGACTCATACATATGTTTCATGGAGATAAGCGTATCGGCAAGCTCGCGGAATGACATCGTACCACCTCTAACTTTCTTTCGAAACTATATTAAGAACGCAAGTACGGCAATAATTTTTCTGCAATTTTTCCCGCTTCTACATGATACGTGCCTGATGCTACAGACTGCTTCAATTGTTCAATATGCTTACTGCGCTCGGCTTGATTAAGTTGGCTACTTTGCAACATTTCTTTCGCCTCCGGCGATATTTGTACTTCATCTTTGCGACGTTTCGTTCCGAATTGTTCTGCACGCATTTCTTGCTGTAATTTATATGGATTTGCTATGCCACTCACTCTGCCGCTCTCATTAATCTTCATCACTTCACCTCATTTATAACCAAAAATACGGAGCAACCCGTTGCGCTACCTACGTTTATCCTGTTGCTATTCTCGGTCTTCCTTCATCTATGTTAATGGTATTATCGGTTGTCAAATAATTTTAGTTTAGAGCAATTTAACTATCAGTCTCGATTTTTGTAGCTATCTAACCCTTTATATATCTGTTTTTTCTTATCCAACAGTTCTTGCTCTAACTTTTTCTCACGATCTTCCGTTCGGCGTAATTCATTCGTATCTTTCACCAGACGAGTTCTACAAGCGTCACACAAGTGACTATTGCGAATCATCGTACCACAGGAATCACACGGATAAGTCATGTTCGGTGCATCAGCGATGGAAATACGTCCTTCACGAACGAACTTCGATATTTGTTTGATCGTTACGCCAGTTTCTTCGGACAACTCTACAATGAAAGCTCCTTTATTTTTACGCAAATATTCGGCACAACGTTCATATTCCTGATCAATTTCTCGAATACAATGCGGACACACATCCCGAAAATTTTTGGCAAATAGCTTACCACAACGAGGACAATTATCTAAAGTCATAACTTTTAGCCTCCTTCACTAGACGTTTACTATATAATATAGTACTTCACGCACTATCCATTCACTACTACTTTTATCGGCATTTACGCCACTGATTATTAGAGAAATGACTACTATAACTGAAACATTTAAAAAGGTAAACAACCCAGGCTGCAGCATCTGCACAGCTCTGTATCATTTACCTTTCCTCAATTGTCGAATGTTGTCAACCTTTCCCTAACTCATAGGGAGAAAATTGTTGAAACAACCGATACATCGCAACAATTGTCTGTTCTTTTGTAAATAAAGCTTTCGGATGAAAATATTGCTCATAATCTCCTTTTAACAAACCTAACTTCTCTGCCTCATAAATGGCACTTTTCGCCCAGCTCGATATAGCATCATCGTCTACATAGCGGAACTGCGTTACAGTGTTTTGTTGTGCTGGTGTCCCAATTTCTTGATCCAAATAACGGTATAAACTAAGTAAAATCGTCGCTGCTTGCTCGCGATTGACTGTTTGCTTTGGCGAAAATAGCTCTTGACTTGTCCCGTTAACTATCCCGTGTTGATAAGCCCAATGAATAGCTGGAGCTTTGGCATCTTTAAATGGCGTTGCAACACTCTCATATTGCTCCATCATTATTTGCCGTTGTGACACCACTTCTACAAGCTGAGCTGCCATTTCCACAAAATCATAACGTGAAATACTCCCTTGATAACCATAGCTTTGTTTCGTAAGTAGCAAACCCGCTTCACGAGCTTTTTTCCCTGTTGGCTGCGCCCACTTACTTACACGATCGTACGAATTGGGTTGCTTCACAACAATATGTACATAGCTTTGCGTATCAAAGTAATTGTTATATTGCAGCTTCACTTGACCAGGAGCTAATGCCGTCACTTTACCATTGGAATCTACTTTTACTACTTTTGACTGAGAACTCTTCCAACGGGATGCCGATTTCGCTGCTCCATTCGCCACCAACGGCTGTAATGTTTCACCGACTTCCATCGTAATCATATCTCGTGGCACTAAAGAATGTAACAATGGAAAAAACGTTGTCTCATACGAAATTTCTGCTTGCTCACCGGTTTGTTTAAATAGTCCACTAATTAGCACCGTAAATCGATCATCCTCAGCAAACTCTCCGACCGCATCCGGTCGAAATATAATAGCAAACGGGCTACCATACCCACTCGTCTCTACATTAAAATATTTGCCTGACGTATCGCGATTATTTTTGTCAAACCGCCATCGTTTCTGATCTCGCTCCCGTACCAGCTCCACCGTAATCTGACTCGTTCGTTTATTGTTGTACACTTCTGGATGAAGTAAAACAGACCAAGGATCTTGCTCCTCAAATACTTCCTCGGGAAAATAACCAGCCGCCGGCCAACTAATATAATCGTAAGTAAACGTCGATGCTTCTCGACTATTATCCATCACATACATGGCAGAGTGCGGCACACCATTTTTATAGGACACTGCATTCGCTTTAGGCTTGGCAAACACAAATCCAAACATCGTTTGCTTCATCCACGGGTTCAAAATATAGCGACGATGCGCAACATTTTTAATGTTCGTACTGTCCTGATCAGACATATACCCGATGACACTATCGTACAACGTCGGGCTACCGTAATATATATTACTATGGCTCGTTGCCTTATACCCTTGCTCATACTGCTTTTGTGCCATCTGTGCTGGTTTATTTGGCGTATGACTCATCGACTCATTCAATGCATTCACCAATGCCCCTGTTTGTTGCTGCTGTTCTAGCGTCCAATCTAACGTAACGTCATGCGGAATTCCTGCCAAATAACGTACAAAATTAACCGCCTTTAGCCCATCCTCCACATACACCTTTTTCAACTTGCCCGCCTTATAAGGTGTGGTCAGCTGCGGCTTCTGCTCGAATATCGTGGAATTCGCCATATATTCGCCGCCAATATCGAACGGCTTATATTTGCTCCACTGCACCGCAATATCATATTTGGAACGCGCCATCAGTTGCTCTTGTGGTGATTTCTCCTGCTTTATTTGGCTTTCTACTTGCACTGGACGTTTTGCTGATACTATTAACTTTTCATGCTCAACTGAAGCTGCTTGTTCCGCCGCCACTTGCCCTTGCGGATAAACTACACTCAAACCAACAATGATTACAACAGCCAACCCAATCACGCCATGTAGCACGAGTTGTAGAGTCGACTTCTGATGTACCTTTTGCTTCAACAGTAACGGTAACTTAAAATGTGAAGGTAACTTCACTGCATGTGATCGCTGGCGAGTATTTGGTAACAAACGAATCTAACACCCTTTCTTCCTCTTCGAAAAGATTAGTTAAAACAGCACCACTAACCTACTTTCATAGTACTCGTACTCTATGAACAATATACAGATGCAATACTGATATAATACTGATATATTACTATAACTCTACCAACGATATTGTCTTGTTTCAACTAGGACCTTGCCCATGTAAGAACATACAGCTCCACCTGCGACAAACCACACTGCGCCGCTGTCCGAATAATCGCTTCACAACAAGCATTTGCTGTCGTTCCCGTCGTGTAAACATCATCTATTAATAACAATCTGATCGGGCGTTTGTCCGACGATTTTACTACCCTTTTCCTTGTAGATAAAAAGTAATAAAACAACTGTAATTGCTCCGCACATCCCTGAAAAACGTTCGCAACATTTTCTACTCGACCTACTCTCGGCTGTAAACTCATTTTAACACTATGCTTGATCCGTTCTACCGCTCGTAATAAAGGAAGATCATACCGCTTCGCCAACCACTGTGCTAATTGCTCCGCTTGATTAAACCCTCGCTCATTTAACCTCACTTCACTAAGCGGAACGTATGCAATGGCATCCCAACACTCTCGGACAACTATCGGTGACGATGTCGTTGCCTTCGCCATATGCTGGCGCTCTCTACTTATTATTTCATCGGTTAATTGGTGGAAACTAGCTGCAAGCATAGGAGCCAGCCTAGTTAGTAGCTGTTCATTGCCACGATATTTATATGCTGCTAGCCACTCCTTCATCCGTTCATCATACTGCACACTACTGCGATTACAAACAAAATAACGCCGCTTCCGCCGCTCACAATCCAAACATTGCTCCGCTTTTCCGCATACGAAACAACGAATCTCTTTCTGCCACGGAATTGTTGCACAACATGATAAGCAGAGCGCTAGGCGAGATGTGAGTAAAGAGCGAATCAGCGTATGCCCATGAGCATAGCGATAAGCGGAGGATAGTGGGGCAGACGATACTAATTGTTTGTCAAAAGATATTTCTTTCTCCCTCACTGCTGTATACAAATAACCACACTGTTCACAACGCTGTTGAGCCGGGCTAAGCAATCCCAGTACTTCTTGCCACCCTTTACGCCAGCTCTTTTGCACATTACTGTAGAACGATTGTTTGACCTGCAACTTGATCCCCATATTGTCCCTATACCTTTCCAGTTTAAATATACCCCAGAAATCGTCTTAACCGCACCTTTTGTTATACTGATCTTTGTTGTTTCTCTGATAACAAGTACCCTTTCCGTTTTGCTATTCGATTCATTTGACGTATCTGTTTGATCGCTTTGCGCTGCGCTTCATTGTAATGCTCTGCACAAAAATATACCTTCCCCTCAGGATCATCCGCCAACCTCCCCGCTCGCCCTGCCATTTGTACCAATGACGCTTCATCAAACAATGCCCCATCCGCATCCAAAATATAAACATCACTCCGAGGAATCGTAACTCCCCGCTCCAATATAGTCGTTGTTACAAGTAAACGAATAGTACACTTCCGAAACTGGTCTACTTTACTCGCCCGTTCTTTATCCTGAGACGATGTGGCTGCTATCGTAAACTCCTCCTTACCAAGCCCGACCTTCCTTAATAACTGTCTTAGTAAAATAGCAAACGGCTCTGTCTGTTCAATTCGTTGCAAAAAAACGAACAACTGCGCACCACGCCGCCAACTTCGCTGTATCGCTTGCAGCAATTGGGGATGAAGCTGACGATTTACCAACATGGTGGAAACAGATTTAGTCACTATCATTTGCGGAACAGGAAGAGGATGACGATGATAACGAACGGGCACTCTCACATGAGCAAGTTGACCTCTTTTGGCTGCTTGTTGCAACTCCCGAGGTGGTGTGGCGGACAAAAATATCCGCACTGCTGATTTCCGTGCCGCCTTCGCCGCCGCATAATGGAGCATAGGATCATTCACATAAGGAAATGCATCTAATTCATCTATAATAACCAAATCAAAACTAGCAGAAAAACGTAGCAACTGATGCGTTGTCGCAATCGTAATTTCTCCTTGTTCCCAGCGTTGCTCGCTACCACCATACAAAGTCGTCACCCGATAATCAGGAAATGCCCGGCGCAAACGAGGATCAAGTTCGATTACTACATCACGCCGCGGCGTTGCAATTAGCACTTTACCACCCCGAAGCACCACCGACTCTACTAACGGAAAAACCATCTCGGTTTTCCCTGCACCAGTCACTGCCCACAGAAGGCATTGATTTTTATACTTTGAATAAGCACCATTCTGCCTGCCAAATTCATATCGAAATCTATCACTAATGTTAGTTTGGAAGCCGGTTCTCGCTCTATTGCCCTGCCCACTTTGCTCCATTTGCGCCTCTTCTATATACTGTAACGCCGATAACGCCGCATCCGTCTGCGCTGGACTCAACCCCCACTTCTTTAATCGTGCCAATCGCTCCATACTCATCTTTTTTTCTACTGTAACTGTTTGACTTACTTTTCTTTTAAATTGATACATCCGCATATTGGAATTACCTCCACCTTGCACCAGCAACGTACACGCTCGACTACGCCCCATCGTTAAACATTGTTCACAATAAGCACAAGCCGACTCTCCGCACGAAGCGCAGTTAGAATAGCGAATATACTCCATACTTCCACATCGCAAACAACGATATCGTAGAGATAGCGTCCGCTGAAAGAACGAGAGTGGTTGCCTAGGCAAATCCTCAAGCATTTCTAACGCCGTACTTCTCTGCCATTTTTCTATTAAAAAGGCAAGCTGCACAACAGCCATCCCCTCTGCTATATCACTTACCACTTTCGTTGTATTCGCTTTCAATACACTGTCCGCACCTACACCAAATATATCTAATACTTCCTCTGCCAATAACGAACGCCCTTGCAATAAGTGACTTGTATCTAACACCTTGTTTAAAAGTTGTGTCGCTTGTTCGGTAGTCCAGCTTTTCCCCGCCCCATACTGCTGCAAATCAACACAAACCGTTTTTTCCCCTAAAGCAAACACAGATCTGACCGCTACAGCTGTATAACGTAATGCTTGTGAACGCTCAAGATCGCTTCCCTGTTCAAATTTCAGCGATTCATCTTCGTGTTGTTCACGAAATTTCTGCCACCGCTCATATTCACCATCCTTCAAATGCGTGTCGTACACTTGATCCCCATCATTTTGACTTTTCCTTTTCGAAGCACTAAATTGCTCATCGTAATTTTCCGTACATACTTGTTTCACAAGCTTAAAAAAACGGTGCCTCATCGCAGTTGGAGAAGTTGAAGCTTTTTTCTCAAGCTGCTTTTGAACATGAGTTTCCTCCCTCCGATTCCACATGTAAGCAATCCGCTGCGCTTGACGAAACGATATAGTATAAGTGAACAACCAGCCTTGTCCAGCGCCAATCAACTTGTCCTCTTCTTGCAACCTATCCGCGATATCTCCATACCAATAGTGAACATCTACCTCTATACTATGACTCGTATACGCTCTCCAACCTTTCCCAGTCTGTATAACATACACATGTGCCCGCAGCTTCCTTCACTCCCTTCATCCTCATTCATGCTCTCGTTTCCACTATTGTTATCATCGCCACTGTACCCTCATATTGTTTCTTTCAAGACTATTCCTTTATTTCATCACTTCAAGGCGTATCCCTTTTACTCAGTAAATAGAAAAAGCACACCAAAAGCGATTATTCGCCGTCAGTGTGCTTCACATAATGTTATTATATAACCTGGCAGGAATGCGTACAAGTATATTTTCACGCCATCTCCTATTTTTACAACGCATCATAAAAGAAAACACTTCTTCCTTTTGACAACGTCCTCGTAGCTATTCTTCCCTTTATTTCCGTATCCCTTTTACTCAGTAGGCTTAAAATTACAATCACTGAACGATATGGATACGACATTTATGCTGTAAAGTCCCTACCACTGAGCCATGGGGATATACCATATATACTGTAATATACCTACCACTGAGCCATGGGGATATACCATTTAACTGAATGCCACTGAGCTAAAGGGATACGCGATAAAAGTAGTTTAACGATAGGTGATCAGTAGTAGGGCAACTGCTGCAAGTCTTCTTCTTTGTTAAGATCAACAATAATAACTTTAGCGTTCGGAGTAATTATTTGTGCGTGAATAAGTAGTTGCTTGCGTCGATCCGATGCAGTAGACTGGAGCAGCTGCCATACGCTTACATGCTCATTTCCATCGATTAGCTCATCCCCAAACAATGTAATATCTCCGTATTTTTGTGAAAATTTCTCTATAAGCTTTCGTTGTTCGGATGACAGGTGGTGATGAATAATAGTTAATTTAACATTACGACCAGTTAGTCTCGAAAAAGCAAAGAGGGAGCGTAGATGCCATTCTATATCGGAAGGATAGATTCCTAAAATAAAAATAAAATGCCTTTCTTTTTGCCGCCGTAAATGGAAATGGAACTTCATTCGAGATTGACACGATTGACGAGATTGGTAAAATCGACTAGATCGGTGTGAATCGCTAGCTTGTTGAGACTTTCGATTTTCTAGGTCATTACTCTCTGTTTCAACTTTTGTTGTCGTAACATCAGTTTTATCGTTGCTGGAATCATTAGGTGATGCTTCTATATTAATGTTTATCATTTTCGACTCTAACCAGTACAGCGCATGTACTAACAAACCGGCGAGGGCGTAGCAACCTAAGACTGCTAATAAAATTACCCACATAGCGGATTCCTCCTTCTCCTTCCACTACTCCACTATATGCGGCAAACGCCCTGACGGTTACGATGGATTAAGCACGCAAAAAAACCAACTGTCGTATGTCGCATGGCTTCCATCTCACAGTTCAATTCGCGAGAAATTTTGACATTGCGTTTCTACAACAGTTGGCTCTATTTTATTGTTACTGCAACGTTACCCAGCCATTTTTAATTGAGTTGACGACAGCTTGGGTACGGTCATCGACTTCCATTTTTTGCAGGATGCTGCTGACATGGTTTTTGACTGTTTTTTCGCTGATGAAGAGGTGATCTCCGATCAAACGATTGCTTTTTCCTTCTGCCATCAAGCGCAGTACTTCTACTTCACGACGAGTAAGCGGGCTTTCTTCTTTACTCATATGTTTAAATCGTTCGCTGCCAGTAACGTGCGCTACAACAGAGCCGGATTCCTCCAAGTAGGTCATGCGGCGCAGTTGATGAATCAACTTTCCGGTTACTTTTGGATGGATGTATGAGTCGCCATGGGATACAGAACGAATTGCGTTAATTAGCGCTTCCGCTTCCATATCTTTGAGCAGATAGCCGCTCGCTCCTTTTCGCAGTGCTTCGAATACATAGCTTTCATCATCGTGAATCGATAGAATGATTACTTTGATTTCGGGAAAAGCTTGTTGCAATCTTTCGGTTGCAGCTACCCCTGTTTCGATCGGCATATTAATATCCATCAATACAATTTCTGGTTGCTGTAGTTGACAAAATTCTAGCACTTGTATTCCATCGCTACATTCACCAATTACTTCTAAATCATCTTCCATATTCAATATACGTTTTAAGCCTTCACGGAATAATTGATGATCATCCGCTAGCAATATTTTAATTTTTTCCTTTGTAGAATCTGGATTTAAATTCATTGAGACCATTCTCCTTCCCAGTGTCTGAGGTTATTGGTATAGCAATCATTATCTTAGTACCTTCTCCAAGCTTGGATTTAAATTCAATGTGTCCATTGATTAATTCCACCCGCTCCCGCATACCTACTAGTCCGAAACGACCACTTTTCGTTAAGCTCGCTTGTTTGCCAGCAGATCCATGTTTGTCCTGTCCAAAACCGATGCCGTTATCTTGAATTAGCACAGACACAGCTTTTGCGGTAAATATAAGCTTTAGTACAACACGAGTAGCTTTGGAATGTTTGGCCACATTAGAAAATGCTTCTTGCACCAGTCGAAATACCGCCGCTTCAATTGCTGATGGCAACCGAGACTCTCTGCCCTCATTTTCGAATTGAGCTAAAATTTTTGTTTTTTCTTCAAAATCATGAGCAAATTTGCGTAACGCTGGTACTAATCCCAAATCATCGAGAGCCATTGGACGAAGATTGAAGATGATTTTCCTTATTTCCTCTAGACCGGCACGTACTTGCCCTTTCAAATCAGAAAGCTCTAGCTGAACAAGTTCGAACTGCTCTTTGAGCAACATTCGTTCGGCAATTTCGGTTCGCAAGGCGAGGTTAGCAAGCGTCTGGGCAGGTCCATCGTGAATTTCACGTGCCATCCGTTTGCGCTCTTCTTCTTGCGCCAAAATAATTTTGAGCCCTAACAATTGTTTCGATTGGGCAGATTCAATAATACGTGTAACCTGTGTTAAGTCTCCTGACATATACTCAAGCACAACGTTCATTTGCGATGCTAGCATCTCTGCTCGTTCTATTGATTGTTCTGCACTTTGAATCCGATATTGCAGATCGTCTCTACGTGACTTCAGATTCGTCTCTTTCTCTCGAAATACGAGTAGCTCACTATAGATAGTAGTAGCAGCTTCATATGCTTGTTTCATATCGTATTCGTTGTAACGTTCAAAGTCTCGATTAACTTCCGTCAGCTTAATACGAGAATAACGATAGTCAAGCTCTAGTTGATCGACTTTCTCGATAACTGCTCTTGTCTCCTGCAATACTTGTTCTAGTTCCTGTTGTATGGCTTCCATTTCTTGACGAGCTAGATTATAAATGTGATAGATTTGCTGTTTACTGCTTTCCATCATATTAATCGTATTTGTCAGTACTTCTTCCAGATCAATAGTAAGATGGTCCATTGACGGTACCCCTTCTTCAGATAAAGTTCTTAGCTCTATCATATCATAAGACTTACGAACGATCTCTGATTTGCTATATCGTTTTTTACTGTATCGTTATTTTTTTTGTTGCATTGTTAAAGCCTACTTTTAAACCTAATTGCTCAGATACGAAGCGTAATGGTGCAAGTGTTCGAGTATTTTCAATATATGGTGCTACTTTCGACACTAGTCGTTTTCCGTTATGCACATACTCTTTTTTCCCGATGTACATCTCGATAAAATTGCTACCGTGAATAATTGTTACTCGTTTTTGCTTATTATCGTATTTCACATCTGCTCCAGTCATCTCCGATATAAACCGAAGTGGAACGTACGTACTATTACCCTTTAGTACTGGCGCAGCATCGAGTGATACTTTGCTACCATTAACAGCAGCTTCTTTCTTCCCAAGTGTCAGTTCTATTTTAGCTTGGTTCGTTTGTGCCACGACAGTCGAAGATAGTACTTTCATATTATCGATATAAACTTGACCACTTGCCGCTTTGCTCGGATCTACTGCTTTATCTACGGTGACAACATATACACGTTTCAATTTAAGAGGATACGCTAAGCCACTTGCCGGAAGATCAGCTCGAACATTTTTCCAGCCGCTCCAATCCAGCTTTTTGGCAATATCCAAATAATGAAGTTTGTTATTCGCATCTATCACTTCTGCCCGGAGCCAATTGTTACTACTATCGCTATACACATCCATCGTCAATGCTGTCGGCGTACCCGGAAGGACGATGCCACCATTATCGCCAAATGCAGCATAAGACGCTCTCGTTCCTGTTCCTTGTGAGAAATCATAACTAATTTCTAATCCTTTACCTGCTTTATCAGCTGGCAACTTCGTTACTATTTGAGCATTTCCACTCGTTACACCCTTTGGTACAACTTGAGCCGTCACTTTGTTACGATTATTTTCAAAGTCATCAATGATGACTGCACTTTCACCTTTGACAACTGGCAACATCGCTCCGAATCCATCATATCGAGCAATGACATAACCGCTCTCTGCTTTTGGATCAACGGATTGAATGTGAATAGCACCTTTTTCAAATTTCCCTTTGAAGCCGATGAACTCCCATTCTAACTGATCGCCGTTAACGTTATAGGTTTTGCCATTTTTCAATGTAACGACTACTGGCACTTCAAAACGGTTGCCCGCTTCTAATTTCGGAACTGCAACGTTTAATTTCATGGAATCAATTTGTGCTGCACCGACAACTTCGATCGAATGCTTTTGTTTTACCCCATTAGCTGTTGCTGTAATTGTTCCTTGACCAGCTTTTGTAGCGACGAATTGATTGCCATTCATCTTACCAATTGCAGCATCTGCTGACCATTTCACAGCTACACTACTCATATCTAGCGGATTGTAGTAGTTGTCATAGCCTTTAAGACTAAGTTCCGTAGATTGCCCGATAAGCACGGTAGCATCTCCTGCTACAAGCATACCTTCCAGCTTGCCTTGCGGTGCTGACGTAAATACGCCAATCCCGTTCGCTACACTACGCATCGACCCTTGCTGGACAGGATGAGACTGTGTAACAGCAAAGTGTCCTAAGGAACGATCAATCATCGTCGTCGATCCACCGCCATCGAGGTTAATCCCTTTGAATACCCCTAACTCTACCATCACTTTCTGCAATTCAGATAGACTTAGTCCTGTATTAGAGCCGTTACGTTCGCTCGTAATTAAATATACTTTTTTCCCATCTTTCGAATAGCCGACCGCTGATCTTGACGTATAAGAATTACCGCTTACTCCAGCTACGTTTCGTGAAAACTTAGCCGCTTTACCTTGATCAACCAAAATCGTATGTCCGCCAATCATCATTTCGAACGATGAAGGGTCAACTGCTTTGCCGCTAGTCGCTGATTTCAACGAATAAGTAGAGGTCAAAGCATCTCCGATTTGTAAATTACTTTGCACGAATTTGGCAGCTTCCCCATGTGAACGTAAAATATAGCCATTAGCAGGAATTGGATCTTGTAGCGGAGTACCGCTAGATATATTTTGAATAATACCATCGACTACTAACACTTCTGTCGGAGTTGTTCCTGACTTCGCTGGTCGTTCCGCTCCGTTCCAAGCACTCGTATAAATAAACATCGCATTGGAATGACTATTGATCGTGCCACCTAATTCTGGAACATAAGCCGATTGATTTATACCGGTCAAAGGAAATGTTGCACCATTAACTGCCGTTACTGCTCCTTCGAAAGCATATGTATCAATAGTTGCTATTCGATCTTTCGTTACACCGAAGGCGTACATGCCTTGCAAGCGTGATGGAGTAGACAATAACGAACCACTTGTAATTTGTGCACCAAGCGGTGCTCCTTCATTCGACATGACGTACACATCACCGTTAATGCCAGCTACTGCATTATTATCTTTGACCATATTTAGAATCGTGTTTTTGGCAGCTACTTGATTATTTTTGCCACTGATTGTATTAAGTGATACATGAGGATTCGTGAGGTTGACTTCAATGACATGAACACTCGTGTTCACTGTTGATTTGCCACGTTTTGTCGTAAACGTATAATCATAACGTTTGGCTCCTGCTGTAATAACGGACTCTTGTTTCTTCTGCAACGATGCGGCGGCAACTACATATGGCGCTTGTCCACCAGTAAACTGCTGCGGTAACCAAGTGCCAACTGTCTGGACAATCACTACTGCTCCCAAAGTGACAACAATCGCTTTTTTGCCAGTAGTGCGAAGGTAACGACTAAGGATGCTCAACTGGTTTTTCATTTGTTTTATTACTCTCCTATCTCATCTTATCTCTATTATAGACTACAAATGGTATAAAAAAGTTCCGTTTCCACTAGAAAATTTCTGGTAAAACGCCGAACTCTATAAATAAAACATAGCTAGAAAGGATATGAAATCACAAAAAAGCTGCCAAATCCCTGTAGTTTCATACAGGTGGCAGCTATTTGCTAATGCTATAAACGTAATTATTAGAATTTTTTATTAATGGAAGCTATTATGAAAAAATTAGTATTTTATAGTTAAAAACTCTACTTTTTCTAGCAATCTTCGAATCATTACTGTGCCTTCTGCTCGAGTTGCATTCGATTTGGGACTTAATATTGTAGTATTCATCCCTTTGATGACACCGAGATGGATCGCTTGTGCCATAGCGCTTTTTGCATAGGAACTAATTTTGTTAGCATCCTTGAATGGTTGCAAATAAACATTAACCGGTTCGGGTAATTTCGTATTTATCCCTGTAAACTGGGCTGCTCGTAACATCATAATCGCCATATCTTCTCGTTTTACCTTATCATTCGGCTTGAACGATGTTTTCGTAACGCCTTTAATAATTCCCGCTTTGGCGGCTGCACCAATGTAAGCACCCATATCGGTATTCGTATTAACATCTTTGAATGCAGCAGCTGCGCTTCGATTGCCCGCTAGTCCTAATCCTCTTGCTATATACGTAGCAAACTCGCCTCTCGTAATCGACTTATTCGGTTCAAACTTACTATTGCTATGCCCATCTACAATTGATTTGCGCAACATCATCTGTACTTCACTTGCCGCCCAGTGATTGTTCAAATCGGATAACGTCTTCGTATTTTGCACTAAGGCAAAAGCACCCGTACCTGGCTTCTTGAACGTCGCTATCGTCTTAAATCCATCTCTGCCAAGCGTTGTTGGAGCATAAGATAGCAAACCAGTCGCTGGATCTACCGTTACGATCGCCGCCTGGGCAGGATTTATAGTAGCAGAGGTCGTTATTTTTCCTGTCAGGTAACTAGTGAAATCAGTAATCGGCTTTTGCTCGTTGTATCCTTTTATATCCACTTGCACATAGATTGGTCCACCGAGTAATGATGTTTTTGCTTGCTTCATTTGTCGATCTAAAGTTGCTGTTTTGTCACTCGATCCTTGCTCGATCATAATAATAACTTCATTACCAACCGACGACCCGTTACCAAATCTAGCTAGCTCTGCAAACTTTAATTGCTGCAAAGGTACTTCGAATATCGTATCGCCGTAGGCAACCGCAAAGTTGGCATTACCATTTTGCTTATACGCCATCTCTAGTGCCGCCACCGATAGTGCAACTACCGCTGCTCCCTCTGTACCAGGCACTTGAAATACAACTCGTGGATTACTAATCCCTGCTTTGTGGGCTGTCGTTACTGCCGTAATAAATTTTTCATTCATAATCGTATATTTATTCACCGAAATGCCGGATGGTGATGTCGTTAACTGTTTCGTTGCTGCGGATGATTTTAACCCTACAGCATTCGTATCGATCACTTCATAGTCTCCAGTAAGTGTATCGATAAGCGTCGTCTGATTCGCCACATTTGTATTGGAGAATGACGCAATTTGTGAGCCGCTTAATGTTTTCAACCCACTATCAGTACTTGTATAGGTTACCGTCACACGATCACCAACTGCAACTGGCATCGGTAAAGTAAGCGAGACATTATTAGCACTAATCGCAACATAGGATACCATTCGAATCTGATCATTCACACGAACGACGAATAAACTACTCGATGGAATCGGATATTGTTGTAACGTCTCAGTAAAGCTGAGCGTTAACGCCGCTCCTTTAATAATCGCACTGCGCATCGTTGCAGGTAACCCTGGCTGCCAGCCACTACCAGCACCTATAGCTGTAATATCTGTAATTGAAAATGCATAGTAGCCGTAATAATCATTTGCATAGGATGGAGAACCGCTATACGTTACTTTGACCACTTGATTCGCTGTAACAGGACTAGGTAACGTTAATGTAATCGTATCACCAGATATAAGAACACTTTGAATCGTACGTGCTACCCCATCGACGGTTACCCGGTATAATGACGCTGGTGGCGTTGTATAAGGATTAAGTACTTTTGTATATTTCAATTGCACCGTCGTACCTGTCGCAGTCACATATTGCAATATAGGCGGAACTTGCGCCTGATTGCCTCCACCACCATTATTACCACCGCTACCACCACTACCTGGCTGTGATACCGTATAATTGCTAATTGCTGCCACACTCAATCCCGATTGTCCCGCCAGTGGAGCAGTACCTGGATGATACGATACTCGCACTGTATCACTACTGTACACTGTTCCATTAATATTCAGCACAACAGAGCTACCACTTACAGACAATGATGTCGGTGTAAAAAACACGCCATTCACATAGACCGTAAATTGTGCGTACGCATAGGCACCTGGATCGGTAATCGTTTGATCAAAATTGAGAATGACAGTACTACCGCTTGCTGAACCACTCTTCAGCGTTGGCGCTTTATTCGTAAAACCATTTTTCACTTCATAATTAGAAAAACTAGCTGCTTCATTGCCGGATAAATCTCGCACACTCCCTTTGTTTTGCGAAGGCTTCGTATAGGAGATCTTCACTTGCTGTGAATTGCTGATCGAACTGCCAGACACCGTTAACGTTACGATCGTTCCTGCAACGTCTACTTTCGTTACGTTACGGGCAACTCCACCAACAGAAACGTAATAGTAGCCTGCCGACGGTTTATGATCGGGATCGAGCGCTTCGTTATAGAGAAGTCTAACGGTCGTCCCGCTCGCTTCTGCTGTCGATAGAGAAGGTGCTGTCGAGTCGCCACCGATCGTTGTTACACGCCAACGATATTCATTCAAAACGCCGACAAACGAGTTACCGACCATATCTTCAATGGCGGTTTCCCCTATATAAACGTAATATTCTGTATTGCGTTCCAAGTCAGTAGAGGGTGAAAATCGGATCATTCGTTTATTCGTCTCATCTACCCAAGCATGTACAGTTACATTTCTCGCTCCGTTGCTCGATTGCACGGGGCGTAATTGAATTTCACCGCTATTAGCTACTTTCACGGGTTTATTAAAGGTTGCTGTAAACTGTTGTCTCAATGCTGCTGGCTGGTAACCACTCGCTGGTGTTGAGCTTTCTAATTGTGGTGCATTTGCATCACTAGAAATGGTAAACGACCAATCATTCCCTCCAGCTAATCCCACAAATTTGTTGCCAGCTGCATCTTGCACTGCGTGACGACCAATTTCTACATAATATTTCGTATTAGTGACAAAATATTTAGCAGACTCGCCACCTATCGCTTTGTTCGCATCAATCGTTAGCTCATTCGTTCCTGCACCCGTTATTCGAGATGAATGCAGAGGAATCGAGCGAAATACAGCACCGCCTACAGATTGGCGGATCGTAATATCACCTGTCCCTAAGTAAACCGGTTCGCTAAATGTTATTTTCAATGGAACAGAGGAACCTGCTATTCTTCCATTGCGAACTGGCGTCGTTTTGTTCCAATCTATCGTTGGTGCAATGCTGTCATTGCCATACCCTGTTGTAAACGTCCATTCCGAAGCCGATGTAATGCCCGGAAAATCTCCGGCTGCTGTATAAAACGCTCCTGATTCGATCCAGACGTAATACGCTGTATTCGGTTGTAAATCAGATGGCAACGTAATCGTTGCCGTTTGCTGATGAACGACAATATTGGAGGATCGAGTACTTTCTCGGAAGACAGCACCATTGTCACTCACTCTTCTTATCTCAATCATTTTGCTTGTATTGTTATCTGTGAATTTTTGAATCGGTTGGTCAAACGTCAGCACAAGTGCTGGTCGGACAGCTACATCCCGCTCATGATGGCGAGGTGACTTCCCTACTAGCGTTACAGGCGCTTTCCCTGTCGCAAAGCTCCATTTGACCTCAGACGCAGCATTGCCTTGTAGATCTTGAAATGAGCCCGCTGGCACGGTCACCGTATAATCAGTATTTGCAATTAATAATTGTGATGGTTTAATTCGAATCGTACTCGTACCGCTACCAGACACTTCTGTCGAAGTAACCGAAATAGTCCGATTATCGACAGCAGATTGTAACGTAATCGATCCACTCGCTGCACGTACCGGTTTATCGAACGTCATCGTTAGCGATGTATCGGTAGATGCTTGTTGATTCGTTGGTGCATAAGTCTGCACATTAGGTTTCTGCTGATCAATAGTTGCAGCTGTCGTAAAGCTCCATGTTACCGCATCGTTAATGCCGACAAATGCCGCACTATTACTTTTGTTCAAGAAAGAACCGCCATCTATTCTAATGTAATAAGCAGTATTCAATTCAAATAGATTACTTCCGCCAAAGCTAAATGTTACTTCCGTTCCATTGTTGCTTATATTCGTTTGGCTAATAGGTACAGCACCTACTACACTGTTATTCGTTGCTTTGTACAATGTAACATAATTCGTTTGTGCATTATTTTTTACTACTGCTTCATCGAACCATACTGTAAATGTACGCAATGATTCCGGGTTCAGACCGGTCATATTATTGGCTGGTGCTACATTTATGATTTTCGGTCCATCAGTTGCTGCAGAAGCTGTCTGTGGCTGCATAAACGCCAAACTGTTAACACTAGATAGCAACAGCATCACGACTAATAGAAAGCTGACACGTTTGGTTTTGAATTTCATTATAAATTACTCCCCTCGCAAATTACACTCGTACCTCGTTTATCGGTGTTTTACTATCGAAAATGAAGATATCCATGTAAAAATGCGAAAAAAGGCGCTGCAACAAACTGTTAAACAGTTCATTCCAAACGCCTAGCGTTTTTATATATTGTTCCAATTATTGGTTTGCTTGTTGTTTTAACGCTTCTACTTTATCTAGACTTTCCCATGGCAAGTCAAGATCTGTACGTCCAAAATGACCGTAAGCTGCTGTTTTACCGTAGATGGGGCGACGTAAGTCAAGCTCACGAATGATAGCTGCTGGACGCAAGTCGAAGTTGTTTTCGATCAGTTCTACCAATTTATCATCAGCAATTTTACCTGTGCCGTATGTATCGACACTAATCGATACAGGCCGAGCAACACCAATCGCATAAGCCAATTGGATTTCGCATTTTTCTGCCAAGCCAGCTGCTACGATGTTTTTAGCTACATAACGTGCTGCATACGCTGCAGAACGGTCTACTTTCGTTGGATCTTTTCCGGAGAAAGCACCACCGCCATGACGAGCATAACCACCATACGTATCTACGATGATTTTACGTCCTGTAAGACCAGCATCTCCTTGTGGACCACCGATAACAAAGCGACCAGTTGGATTGATAAAATATTTTGTTTCACTATCTAGCCACTCTTCTGGAACGACTGGTTTAATAACATGCTCCATCACATCAGCTTGAATTTGTTCTAATGTTATTTCTTCTGCGTGTTGTGTCGAAACAACAATCGTATCTACTCGCACGGGACGATCATTCACATATTCAATCGTTACTTGCGTTTTACCATCTGGGCGCAAATAAGCCAATGTACCGTTTTTACGTACTTCTGCCAAGCGGCGAGCAATACGGTGAGATAGTGCGATAGGAAGTGGCATATATTCCGGTGTTTCATTCGTTGCAAACCCGAACATCAACCCTTGATCGCCTGCACCAATTTCTTCGTTCTCTAGCTTAATATCTCTACCTTCACGATCTTCCAGTGCCGCATTTACACCTTGTGCAATATCTGCTGACTGCTCATTGATCGATGTCAGTACAGCGCAAGTGCTGGAGTCAAATCCATACTTCGCACGTGTATACCCAATTTCCTTAATTGTACGACGAGCAATCGCCGAAATATCAATGTAATCAGCACGACTAGTAATTTCACCGATTACAAGTACAAGACCTGTAGCTACCGAAACTTCACAAGCTACACGGGCATTAGGATCCGCTTCAAGAAATGCATCCAATACTGCGTCAGAAATCTGATCGCAAATTTTGTCAGGATGACCCTCTGTAACTGATTCTGATGTAAATAAGTGGCGTCCTTTCACCGACATCCGTATCAACCTCCTATAACGATAATAATGAATAAGTCCAACGTCTATATACGTTCAATGTCCTTGAACAAAAAATTAACCTTTTCCACTAAGGGAAAAGGTTGTTAGACAACTCTTCTAAAACAGTATGATAACGAAAATGTCGCTTAGTGTCAATGGAATTCCTATGCAATAGATAAAATAAAACATTTACAATTGGTTCAATTGCTGTTCTGCCAATTCCACTAATCGTTTCGTCATTAATCCGCCGACAGAGCCTGCTTCACGCGACTTCATAACGCTCCAATTTAACTTTCCATTACCTGTTGCACCAGCTGTACCCAGCTCAGAAGCAAATTCCGTATCCTGCATGCCGTTTGACGGCATACTATAAGTATCAGTTAATCCGAGTTCACTAGCTATTTCATATTTCATTTGATTAAGTGTAGCACGACTTTGTGGAACGATTATTTTTGAAGAACGAGCCATGGTTAAGCACCTCCGAAGTATATTAGATAATAACTGTTACATATCTAGTGTGCTCCACCTGCGCCACCCTACCCGTATAATCTTCTGTCAGTCGAGCCATATTATAGATGCTAAAATATAACTTTCAAATCATTGCATCTACTCCACATTTATTGAATCGTATACTTACCTTTGACCATAATCGTCAGCCCAGTTTTGGCACCTGATGCTGCTTGAATTCCGCGTCCATCGCGTGGAAACCAAATTAAATGGTTTTTAGCAACTTTTTTGCCATTTGTAATATCGATACCAGCAGTTAGATCAGATATACCAACACTAGTTGTACTATAAGCGACTGCTTCTCCTGTACGAACTACTGCTTCCGCTCCGCCATCTGCTATCAACACTTTGCCAACAGGCAGTTGGACAATCTCAATCTCATCAGATGATGTATTACCAGCCGAATTGGAGTTACCACCATTATTATTGCTACCACTATTGCCACCATTATTATTGCCCGTCTTACCATCTAACGCTTTTTTAATTTGTTCATCTACATAACTTTTCGTCACTACCGGGTCATCGACAGAACCAGGGGTCATCGAGCTAGAGCTAGCAGGCACAGGTTTGGCCATGACCATACCTATGCCTACTCCAGCTGCGATGAGTAGTGCCGCGCTTGTCACTTTCATCGCATTCCATTTCATTGTTGTTTCGTTCCCTTCTCCCGACTTGCTCTATACATCTATTTACTGACTTGGTGGCAGTAATTGATATGAACCAAATGGTTTTGAACCAATTAAACGTTTATAACCATCTACTTCTTCATAAATGTTTAGTTTAAAGCCACCTAATACGGTATTACCAACACGTACCCCTTGAATAGGAACAACGATTTGTTTACTTTCCCCAAGTCGTAATCCTTCTCCTTCTGTCGGTAGTACTTTTACAGTAGCACCATAAGCATTTTCCCCATTGGTTACTTCAAAATAAAGCTTCGATTCTTTTTCCGCCACTTGGAAGATGCTTCCTTTTTGCAACGAATAGTTAATCTCTAGTTTCACATTTTCTACGTCACTAACCATAGCATTCAATTTGTTTAACGAGAACGTATATGGTGCAATAGCTAACTCCGTCAACGTATCACTTACAACATTTTGATCTTTTGGCAATTTGAATTGATGAGCGGCAATGTAGCTATCAGCTGCAGCTTCACCATTGCTGAATTCTTTGCCTGTCAAACCTTGTCCAACAACTAATGTTGTCGCTCCATCATGGGCAAAACTTTTCGGCACTTGTGCTTTCGCCACTAATAATGCTTTACCACCTGGCACAAGGCTAGCTTTCACATTAACAAATGTTGCTTCAATATATTGACCATCTGCTGTTTTAAAGTAGCCGGACAATGCTGGTAACATGCTGCTACGTTTTTCATTGTTCGCATATTCGAACTGTGCATACAATAAATTGTTATCTGCTCCCTCGAACAAATATGTATTATTGTACTTCATTGTTGCTTTACGTCCGGACAAGTCTGTTTTCATCATACCTGTCGTTGCTACTTCTGGAATAGCTGTAATTTTAGCTAGTTTAAATATGCCAATTGTTTGCTTTTTCGTTTCACTAATTTCATCAGTTAATTGAACATTTATTTCGTTCAGCTTGAAGGAATAAGCTACTTTCGTAGAAATTACGAAATAAGCAGACTCTTTCGGCTCGATCATTCCCACGCTACCCAATGGGATAAAGTTTACTTTATCTGTTGCTTGCAACTGACCGTTCAAACGTAAATCAGCTATTAGCTTCGGTAAAGCTTGCGATTTCGAACCTGTATTTTTCACTTCAATAAATGCGTTTAGCAAATCTTGATTACCCCATGGCAAACGTTCTGCTTGTGCAATTTTAATCTCGAAGCTACCTTGCGCACTCTTATAATTTTTCACTAATACGCCTGTTTGTGCTTGAAGTTCTTTCAATTTAAACATTGCTGCTACAAACTCTGTTTTATCTTCTTCTGTTCCTGGCTGAACAATAATAAGTTTCAACCCTTTTTTCTGCTTCGCTGGAATAGTAGATTGTAGCATTATTTCCTGAGCAATATTCGGTACTACTTGATTCGTTTTTCCTTCTTCTACAGCTACAGCTGCTTGAGCAGGATAACGAGTACCGTCTAATGCCAACAATTCATATTTATATTCCGGTAGCTGTACAGCTTGCTTCCCTTTATTCAGCCACTTCATCGTCATCGTAATGCTGCTGCTTTCTTTATCATTGTTGTTAGCATACACACTCATTACTTGCGCTGTAACTGGCTTATCTCCCACTTTAATAGTAGCCGCTTTATTTTCGTTTACCACAATCGGATTACTATTCGCCCAACCAATATTGTAGATCGCTTTAGGAACTTCTGTTTTCGCTTCACCTTCCAGTGTCGTTACTAACAATTGTGCACCAGCCATCTTCGTACTGATTGGCAAAGACGTTCGCAGTGTGTAAGCTAGCTTACCACCTGGCGTTAATACTTTTTCCACTTGTTGATGTGACATCTTTACTACATGCCCTGCTTTAGTACGCAAATAAAACTGATATTCTGGCAATTGGTAATCATACTTACCGAAATTATTTAATTGCCAAGTCAAATCCACTTGTCGCTTAGAGCCTAGTGAAATAACTGCTCCTGGCTGCAAATACGTTTTCACTTGATTATTGTTTGTTTTATCCGTGTAATAATGATTAGTAGGAACAGCATTATTATAGCTTGATGATAATTTCGTCTCACCAATTACTCGTGTATAGTCAGGATAAACAGAAAAATCCCATTTCACGATTTTGAAAACTAATTGATTATAATACATACTCGGGTCGATGGACGCATGCAAAATAAAGTCCTTCGACGTTTTCGGAGCAACTTGCCCTGACTTACTATTACCAGCAAACGACTTCACCGGATACTTAGAACCGCCACTTGTATACAATTCCACCCAATAATCCAAAAAATCAATCGCTTTCTGATCGCCATTGTAAACAGTTAACGTAAAATATACTTCTTTTTCTTTACTACCATACTTAAAGTAAACGTCTTTCAATTGAATATAACTTTTCGCACTTAACGGAAAAGTTTTCACTTTCGCACCTGCGAATGGCTTAGGACTTGCCGGTTTCGCTGGCGCCTTTGGTGCTGCTTTTGACTCTTTAGCCGTACTAGTCGCTTTAGATGATGACGATGCTTGCTTTGTGCCATTCGCCTTATTGTTTGCGGCCGCATCCACAAATGCAGCTTGTCCTAATCCAAACACTAATACAAATGCTAGCGCAACTATCAAGCCTTGCATAATAGAATTATTCCTCAATCTCTTCATTAGCTACTGCTCCTTTTTAGTGATACCTATATAGACGCAAAAAAGGATGTATTTGTTTCGTTTATTTAGGGAAAGATAATATATACAGAAACAAAGTGATACAAACGAGAAGAATTTCCTGAAAATAGAAAAAGCCCCCGGAGGGGGCTTAAGTTAGAGATTAGTTAGAATCAGCTACAACTGTCAATTTAATGTTTTTGAAGTTAGCTTTAGATGTAAACGTAATAACGTAGCTATCACCTAGAGAAGCTTGATCTTCTGCAACTGTAGATTGAGTTATACCATTATTCGTACCTAAATTACCATTAGATTTAGTTAATTTAAAACCATCAATTTGTGTTACAGCAAAATCAATTTGCGATTTATCAGCTAGAACATCGAGTTTTAATTCAACTCCGTATTGATCCTTAATTGTTAGCGTCTTAATAATTTCGTCAACATTCAAGAATTGGCTACTTAGAGATGCTTTTACAACACCATCTGCTGTAACTTGAATACCGTCTTTAACAGATTCTGCTTTGAATGTTGTAGCTACAGGTGTTTCTTTAGAAACAGTAACATCTTTAGGTTTCTCTTCACCATTAGCTTTGAAAATTACTCTTATGCCAGCTGTTACATTAGCAGCATCATTAGACCCAAGTTCAACAGCTTTAACAGTAAATGAATCAGCAGATGTAGCTGGATCTGTTACTACCAATTGAGCTGTAGCTTGAACAACATATTCACTTGAAGGAATAGTGATTTTATCTCCTGATGTTGTTTTCGCAGTTACTTTTACTGCTGCTGCATAATCTTTATCAGCTATAGCAGGTCCACCATAAATACGATCGCTCACTTCAATTTCAGCAGTTGATAAATCAATATTTGACTCATCTACAACTTGAATCACAGTACTTGTATGTGAAGAAATTTCGTTAGAAGCATTCTTTAATACAAGGTTGAGATTTGCAGAACCTTTTTTCAACGCAGTGATTGTCAGTTCATCAGTAGTAGCAGTAAGTGGTGATAACGTCGATTTACTTACTGTAGCTACATCTGTATTTCCAGAAGCTACTTCAACTGTGTAAGGATTTGCACCATTTGAAGTCAAATCAGCAAGTTTAATCTCACGACCGTACTCATCATGGAATACAATATCAGATAATTTCAATGTAAGTTTTTGACCTAATACAACAGATTTAACAAAATCTTTTTTCACACCAGCTACTGCTGTAGGCTTTCCAGCTTCAACAACATTAATTTGAATTTGTGATGTGTTAGTAGTTCCTTTTACATTAGATACAGCGATTGAAGTCCCTGCATTAGGAATCTTAGCAATTAACTTAGTTCCTTTTGTTACATAATTTTTCTTGAATCCTACAGTTGCACCCGGAATAGATACATCTACAAGATCAACAATATCATCATGCTTAGTAATTTGTACTCCATTTTGGTCATATGCGCTAAATGGAATTTCGAACTCCTTACCTTTTGTAACTACGTTATCTGGAGCCTCAAGTTGGAACGTTGTTAAAGTAGCTGCTTTTTTGAATGGAATTTCAATAGAATCTGATTTGCCACCATAAAGTGTGTTAATTGTTACTTTATTAACGCCTTCTTGTACAAATGTAGTATTTGATGCTGGAATCAATTTCAATGCTAGTTTATTGTTTTGTGGTCCTTTGTTCTCTACAGATTCCTTAATATCAACTGTAAACATTAAAGGATTTTGCGCTAGAGCATAAGCACCTTTTTTGAATTTTTCTAGTCCTACAGTGTTTCCATATTGGTCAAATGCATCTACTAAGATAAAGAACTCATCTTTACCAAAATTGGATTGTAGTTCTTTGTTAGTTGCATGATACAAGCCGATAATTTTAACATCATCTAGCATCGATGGTTGGCTTACAGTAAATACTTGTTGTTTTTGAACTATATAACTAGACATATTTAATGTTGCAGTAACCTGTACTGTCTCACCATACATAAATTGTCCAGTAGAGCCCAATGCTACAGTTAATTTACCATTAGACGGAGTAGCAGTAGAATCAACTTTAGCTGCAAAGAAGTTCAACGTTCCACCAGCACTTTTTGTTACATCTTCACCAAATTGGTTTACAATAGTATATGTTGTAGATGCTTTTTTAAGATCTGGAGCACCAGCTGCTGTTTCTTCTAGAGCCAATTTATCAGAAGCAAATTTAATATCAGTTACTTTCTCAGCTTCAGCGTTGAACTTAGCAACAACTGGCTCAGTAGTAGCTTTAGATACTGTTACTGTAGACTCACCAGCAGTAAGCTTAGTAGTCAATTTAATAACAGCAGATTTTTTGTTTTCTGCGAAATTAACATCGTCTACAGCGCGAGTAATCGTACCGTTTTTAACTACGAATTCAGCTTTTTCAGCATCAACTGCTGTACCGAAGTTAATTGTAACTTCTTTAGCACCAGTTTGTTTAGCGCCGAAATCAGGCTCTTTAGTCATTTCGTAAAGTGGGTAAGTAACGTCTACTAGTTGACCACGAGTAGCATCCACAGTGTAATCATCCGATGTAGGGATAATTCCAGCTTTTACTACTGAAGCAACTACTTCAGCTGCCCATTTGCTAGTTTTACCTTCTACAGCTTCACCAGCTGCAAGTTCTTGACCAGCATGTTTAGCAACGTTAACTACGATTTGAGCTAGCTCTTCAACTGTTACTTTGTCAGCTGGACCAAATCTTGTTGCGCTATGACCTTCAAGAACGCCAAGTTGAACAGCGTAGTTGATTACTGGGATTGCCCATCTTTGGCCTTTCACGTCAACATCTTTAAAACCAGCGTCTTTAACTTCAACGCCTTCTTTGTAACCTAGTAGCAATGCAACGATTTTCGCAGCTTGCGAACGTTCCATTTTTTCATCTAGTTTAGCTTGACCATTCGGGAAGCCCTCAAAAATGCCTGCTTTCACAAGCGCTTCGTATTTCTGTTGTGTTGTTAGTTTTGTTTCTTCCGCTGCGGAAGCTATTACTGTTGCGAACATGGAGAATACCATGGCAATCGCAACTAGCAAGGATAAACTTTTTTTCATAACCTTTTTTTCTCCTCCTCTAATTTCCTTCGGTTGTTGAGAGTAATGTTTTGATAATAAATTATTGCTCGTTTCCCTCATAGACGATTCACCCCCTTCCCAGAGTAGAGCATGGATTTGTATTAATTAATGTCTACGTATGGTGAATACTTATGTAACCACTTGACGTAGAAACTTGTTAATAGAATTATACAAATGCCTAGTAAACTAGCTGTATCACTACAACATTATACATCGGTCAGCCGTTACCGTAAAGAGAAACTTGAGAAAACATTCCAATTCTTCACATTTTGTTGGCATTTGCCGTACTTTTAAGTATTTGTTTTGTTTCGTACACCTATTTAGACGTTAGCATTTTTAAAAAGTTGCGCTTAGTTGCAAAATTTTATTTTCTTTTCGAAATTGGCTTGTTTCATAAGCACAATGACTATTATAGCCCGCTATTCCAAATAGGTCGATGTCAAATATTTACCAATTCGATCACTGCTCTTCCATTGAATAGAAAATTTTCCTGTTACGGGCGATATTTCTTCTGATCTCATAGTAAAGACCTTCAATCTCTTTGCTAGCTCGTCCTACTTTTTTATGTAATAGACAAGCAGTAAACGTAATACTAGCTGTTTACTGCTTGCTTTGCAACTACAATTAAGCAATTCTCTTATTAAACATTTCTAATAACTGATATTGTCGTTACTACTATATTAGTTGTAAATTTTCGGCAACTTCTTCAGATCATTCATCACCTTGGACATAATTATCGCTGCATCACTCCGTAGTAATCTTGCCTTCGGCTCAAAAACCATGCCGCCTTTTGGATTGTTGCTGTCAATATACTTCCCTTGGATAAATCCTTTTTTCTGAATAGCTAATATCGATGGAATCGAATAAAAGTCAAAGTTTCCACCATCTTTAAATACTTTGTTCAAGTTGTTTTTCGCTTTTGTTGAATCTGTCTCTAGCTTTAGTTTGAGCGCTCTTGCGATCATCACACCTGCTTCTTGGCGAGACAATTCCACATCTTCATCGAAAAATCCAGGACGTGTACCGCGAACAATACCAGCACGTGCCGCTGTTTCAATATAACGATAGTCGTATATTGAATTAGCATTGAGAGCATTAATCACTGTTTCCGGATAATACGTGAAATGGTGATCACCTTCATAATTAAGCGGTAAATCAAGTGCTCGAACGATCATTCGAGTAAACTCACCACGTGTTACGTAACGATCGCCACCAAACACACCAATCGGATCAATTGCATTCATAACCCCTTTAGCAAATACAGCTTCCATTGAATCGCGTGCATAAGGATGATCCGTAATATCATTGTAGCCTCTCGTCATTTTTACTGCCACATAGTAGCCAAACTTCGAGAATGGAACAGTTACAGTATATTTCTTCGGATCAACAACACCACCGATATTTTCCCACATACTTGTAAATGGATCAAAACGGAAGACAGTAATTGTCGTCGAAGCACTGTCTACTACACTCTTATCATACGATAAAGTCAATTTTCCTTCTTGCGACGGAATGAGCTGACGTTCGATCTTATTATAACGTTTAGCAAAACTATCTGCATACTTGCCAACCAAGTTTGGATATGGAAACGGATCTTGCCCTACTTTCTCCGAGTCAAGTGCTGGTGTAATTGGCTCATCTGCCAATCCAGCATCTATCCAATACAGCGGACTAGCTTTTATAAACTGTCTCGCTTGATCTTGGAATCGATAGCCAATGTGCAAGTTTCCTTCTGCTTGACTATTTGCCGTATAGTTCGGAGCTTGTGATTCAAATTCGCGGCGATTAATAATACCATCGTTCGGACTTGCTATAGCCATCAATATGTCATGACCACTCGCCACTTGTCCAGCCAGCTTCTCTGAATTGTTAAACTTCGGACGGATTAGCTGTGTTCCTTTCGGAAACGATAACGTTAACGCATTGTTAAACGCCTTGTGAGATGACGCCATCGTCTGTAGTGTCTGTGCACCCGGTATATTCGTTGGTACATATTTCACAGTCACCGTATCTTTTAGCGTATCAGTTCCTCTTGTAATCGTAAAATCAATTTTTGTGTCGCTATTTGCTTTTAACTTCTTTACAATCGCTCGATATGCTTCCATATATTTTGGCTGCCCAGCTACATATTCAATGTAGGTCACTTTTTCAGCTGGTTGCTTACCAATCATAATCGAATCTGCACCTGGCGATTCAATAATAACTTCTACATAATCATGATTCGTTACCATGTTTTCTGGAAGTGGCGCTTTGAGTGAATATGGAATGGAAACAGAATTCACTTCCAAACGATACGAACCACGAGGTCCAGCGTCGCCACTATTGAACACTGTTATCGTGAACACTTGCGGACTGCCATCGATCGGCATCTTTTGATCTTTAATATCAAAGTAGAAATACTGTCCTTCCACTTCGTAATAGAACGTAATGCTTGCATCAGGAGTTGATGCAACTAATCCCTCATTAAGTACTCCGATTCGTTCCCCTTTGTTCGTTACAATCATTTCTTTCGTCAAATCCCACGTTACTGGCGTTTTCCAGTTTGGTGAGTTAATAACTACTTTATAGTTTTCTTTGCTAGTAATATTATTATGACCATTAACATAAGTGTCTTTATTTCCTAAATCTAAGAAATCAAACGTACCATACACATTGAATGCAGCCTCTTTTGTCGTATAGACTGAACCTTGCTTCGTAAACTTTGTATCATTCGGATTACGAACAGTTCCAGTATACGGATACACCCCATCTGTCTCTAAAGCAGGTACTACGGGCAAGTTTTTCGGCATTACATTAAATTTCATAACATTTTCATATATATTCGATGAATTAGTAAAAATAAATTTCAACGTGTTTTCGCCAGCTTTGTTGATAATGTTATTTAACTTTTCATGCATTATATCTTTATTATTAGCGGTTCCTAAATCTTTTGGACGAAATTTCGTCTTACTACCTGGTACAGCAACTAACTCGATCTCTACATTGTTCAAATATAAGAACACGGTTTGTTTATTTGTACCATTCGTTTCATATACGATTTGATTTTCGTTAGCAACGTTAAAAATTTGTCCTTGGAAATTGCCTAATTTACGAATTAAATCCACTGCTGTTTCATTGACAGTATCAAATTCTTTATTAGAATTGTTGGCAATTTGATCAAACTTCACATATGGACCATACAACAACTTTGCAATAATCGATTTCTCTTCCTGTGCTACAGCTGCTGGGAGTCCATTTAATTTGAACTTAATCGTATTCGTGCCAGACTTAGGCAAACGATTAATCTCGATAAACGTTCTTAAAAAAGGTACTTCTTTTCCATCAATCATTCGATAGACTACTTCCGTTGCTCCTAATTGTGAAAACGGCCCATCTACTTCTGCTTCCTTATTATTCATCTTGAATAAATTAGAACGATTGTTACCTAACTTATCATAATTACCAATCAATACTTCGAGCGCCATCGGCATTGTGTAGACGTTAACACCATCCGCTGGAATAATCGACCCTTGCAATCCTTTGATTCGATCATCACTCATCCCTTTGTCATATCCTGACAAGTGACGAATATCGTGAATATAGGAGATAGTATTGTTACGTATCGTAAACGGCGTATAATTGGAGTGCGAATAGGATTGCTTATTCGGTCCTTTAAATCTGATTTGATACAATTGTTCAAAATCTAGTTGCGGCAGTGCTCCTTTGAAGTTCACTGTCACAAAATCGCTCGTCTCCTCGACGATAGTTATATTGTCCGGTGTAAAATTTTTCGTTTCAATTGTTGTACCACCTTTAGCTAATTCAAAAGATAGTAACTTACCGATTTGAATCGGTGAGACTGGTACAACCTGATTAACATTATTCGGATTGATTGCTGCTAAATTATATAATGGCAACGGAATGATCGCTGTACCCGAAACTTGTATTTTCCCCGCACCAGCATCCGCTGTCAAAAAGTTTAGATTAGGCGTTAAATTGGACTCGTTTTGCGCTGAATCTGTTAACTTTAAGTTGTAATAAGTAACACTCCCACTGTATAACGCAACATCATAAGATGTTTCCGTTACTTGACCGCCATTGTAAACTTTGAACGTAATTTTATTAATACCAGCATCAAGCGTCAACTGCGACGTACTAAACCGACTTTCATTACTCGCCGTTGCAACGTTAAAGTCAAAACTCCGTCCGTTAATTATAATAGTTACTTTCTGGGCATTAGGCGCTTTACCCGTAATAACGATTTGCCCTTGGTTACTTGTGTTAGGCGTCGTCGCATAGAGCATCGTCGCTCCCTCTTCCTTCATCACATGTTCCCGGTTTTCAAAATTAATTTTCAAATCATACAACATCGGGCTATCCCGATATTCTATATAGATGGATTCAGAAACCGTTGACGCTCCAGAAATACCTTTGAACGTAATTTTATTCAACCCTGGAAACAACTGAATGCCCGAAACGGTAATTCGATTATCACCTGTCGTCTGAATACCTGTCGTAATTTCTTCTGTTCTAGTAAACTCTTTACCATCAGATCCTAGTTGTTCGATGTTATAACTAATCGTATTTCCTACTACTTGATTAATTGTACCTTCCAATTGAATCGTAGAAGTTGATACAATTCTCGCGCTCTCCGGTGTTGATTGCTCATTTGGGAATAAAAAATAGACATTATTAGCTTCTGCACTTGGCATAAACCCTGCTGGTACAATACTGATCAGCATCGCAATCGCGACTAGCAACGATAATACTTTTTTCAAAATGTTGTTCCTCCTTCTCCATCTTATCCACTGCCCGCATAACAAACAGCTCTTTACTACCTTTATCGGCAACAGAGCAATTTATATTTATACAAAACAGTGAAATTATGCGTTAAGTCCTACGATTAGCCACAAAAAAGCGACTAGACGATAGCGTTAATCGTCCAGTCGCACTCTTTTCTTATTGCCTGTTAATTATTATTTTCCACGCGAAGATGTATTGACTTTATTCACTCTCATTCGTACTCGTCGCAATAATCCGATCACTGGTTTGCGCGTTTTGCTGACAAGCCCAATAACTTCAGAACCAATTTGTAACAGGAACACTAATACGAAAATAACGACTAATGTTAGCCAATTGGCTGCGCTCGATTGTACGATAGATGATTGTATAATAGCAAGTACGCCGAAAATCGCGCTAATTCCCCATATAATTAACACTGTCCGTTTGTGACTAAACCCTAAATCCTGCAATCGATGATGCAAATGTTCTTTGTCAGGAGCAAAGATCGGTTTCTTATTCACCCATCTTCGAATGATGGCGAATATTGTATCGGTCAACGGTACACCAATAATAAGCAATGGCGTTACGAATGATACGATAGCCACCTGCTTGAATCCAAACATCGAAAGTGTCGCTAAACTAAATCCAAGAAATAGCGCTCCCGAGTCACCCATAAAAATTTTGGCAGGGTGAAAGTTGAATACAAGAAATCCTATAATCCCACCTAATAACAAAACACTTAGAAACATAACTGGTTGGTTACCCATAATAAATGCCATTACAGCGATGGTTGCAATAGCTATAGCTGATACACCTGCTGCAAGCCCATCTAAACCGTCAATTAAATTAATCGCATTCGTTACGCCGACAATCCACAAAATCGTAATCGGAATACTAATCCATTCTGCAATAGGTTGCATCGTTTGACCAAACGGAATGTTGAGCAAGTCAATCCGAATACCAAAACCGAATACGACAACACAAGCAGCCAATATTTGTCCTACTAATTTTACTTTTGCTGATAATTCAAAACGATCATCTAATGCTCCCAGCAATATAATAATCGTCCCACCGGATAATAGTGCATAAATCATATTCATATCTCTAGGTCTTAACAGACCCTCTGGCAAGAAAGGCAAAATAGCAAAGATCGTAACGACAAAAGCCAAATAAATAGCTAATCCGCCAAGCCGTGGCATTACTTTAGTATGAACTTTACGGTAATTGGGTTTGTCTATCGCGCCTACCCAGAATGCAAACTTTTTAACAAGTGGTGTCATAATTACTGCAATTAATAAAGCTACAATAAATCCAATGAAGTACATAATGCCGACTAGCATATTTCCAACTCCCTCTTATCAGGCAACCTATCCGATGAAAATACAGCTCGACTTGAATTATACTCCTAACCAGTTATAATTTCCATCCCTATTTCTCGACATTTCGAAAGAATGCAGGATTTTTTTGTTAGTTAGCTCGTTATTTTGTCACTTTTTCTTTGTCTTTTAGGACATGTAGAACAAATTTTGGCAATACTAACATTCTGCCGAATCGCTTGGGCTCTTGTAGTAACCGGAATAACCATTCTAGTCGTAGTTTTTGGACTACTTTGGGCGCTCGTTTCAGTTTTCCTGATAATACATCAAAGCTGCCGCCCACACCCATAATTAGCGGTACACCTAGCTGTTCACGATAGCGAACAATCCATGGTTCTTGTGTTTCTGCACCACGCGCAACGAACAATAATTGCACATCTAACGCTTTAATTTGTTCAATTACTTCTGGATCTTCTTTTTCACCAAAAAAACCATTGCGATATCCAGCAATTTTCAGTTGCGGATATTGCATCTGTAATTTTTGCGCTGCTGCTTCAATGACTTCTTGTGATGTTCCAAGTAAGAAAGCACGCCATCTGCGCTTCTCGCCAATCGCCATCAATTGCTGCAACAGTTCAATTCCTGTCACTCGTTCTGCTACAGGTTGCCCGACTTTTTTTGCAGCCCAGACAATACCTACCCCATCCGGTACGATCAAATCCGCTTTCAACATCATCGCCTTATAAGCGGCATTTTCTTTTGCAGTCATCACCATAATAGGGTTAGCAGTAATAACATGTGTTTGCTGTCCGTTTTCTATTCGTTCCGTCAAATATTGTATCGTATCGTCCATCCCTACTTTGGAAAATGGAATACTATAGATCGATACTGTCGGAAGTTGCTTAGTCATGAGGAAACTCACCTCGTTTTATTTTGACGAAAGTACTGCACAATTTGTTGCGCAGGCCGCTTCGATTGTTCCCGCAGTTGCTCCACTTGTTTGCGGTGCTTCTTTTGCCAGCTTGCCTTATCAGCTAGTAGTTCATTGGCCATCCGTACAAACTGTTCGCTAGATAATTGCTCTGTAGAGCCAATAGCAGTCAGACCGAGTCGACCCAAAAATTGATCAATCTTCGGATCATAAGATATACCCATCAGTGGAACTAGCTGATTAGCAGCATAGATCAGAGCATGTAGTCGCATCCCCACTAACAGATCCAGTTTACTGACCTCTAACAACATTTGCTGTGGGTCATTCCCAACATCGACTAGTTCCATTGTACTACCGTTACCTAGTTTAGATCTAATAGCGGCAATCACTTGCTCTGATACAACCCTATCATCTGGTTCATGAAATGGCAATAATCGGAAGTGCATTCGCCGTTCGTCACTTAACTCGATAAGAGCATCTTTAATCCGTTCGATATCCGTTCCATCGCTTCGCCAGCTGCGCAAAGAAATACCAATTTGCGGAACGATAATTTCAGGTATCTCTTCCGACTCTTCCGTTCCTCGATCATCCGGTAATGGCATAACCATAACTGGATCAGCTACTAACGAAATGCGATTGCGTGCGACACCCATACTTTCCAGCAATGCCGCAGACTCATCATCACGTACCGATATGTAGTGACTTTTCTTCATCACATGTTTAATCAGTGGACGAAAAACTCCTCGCTGCACCGGACCTACACCTTGTGCATAGATAAACGTCGGTTTGCCAAGCCATTGAGCTAGTTTAATTACTGCTGAGTAATATGGAATTGTCTTCACGCCTGTAGCATCTTGCAACAAACTGCCGCCGCCGCTAATTAAACCATCACAGCTTCGGAGTGTACGGAAGAGCGACTGCAATTGCATCCGCTCAGTTGCTTCTACTCCGTACTGACTACTAGTTCCCGCTGGGTCAGCAGACAGCACAACGGGTATAATCGTCACTTTTTGCCGTGCACTTTCTTGTTCCAACGCTAACAATATCGATCGAAGTACCGCTTCATCCCCGCTATTGCGAAAACCATAATAGCCAGAAATCGCTACTCGGTAACTTTTTTGTTTATTTTGGGCATCCATTTCCTAATTACTCCTTCCAAGATCGTCCAAGCAGCAATTAGAATACAGCCTACGATAATTCCTACTCCTAGTCCAAGCGCCGTCCGAATTGCCGAAATAATAAACGGTGTATGCAAGTGCGTAAAGGAACTAACCATCGTTAATTGTCCAAAAGCTCCTACAATAATAAGTAACCAGCTCGCTCGGTAACGTAGTGCCAAAAACAGTCCAAACAATAAAGCCGGATGACCGAGTAAAAATTCTTTGAATCTTGGTCTAACACCAAATGTCGATTCTAACCAACCCCGAACGAGCATCTCAATAGCGGACACTTGCCCCGCATTACCTGTCCGTGATAAGTAATATAGCCCTACTACACCCAATACAGCCGCAATAACTACCCACAACACCGTAATCGGCTGAGCTACCATTTGACGAATACGCGTCCACACACCTGTTGTTCCTTTTCCTTGATAGAAAAAGATATAAGCGGCCACCAATACTAATGGTCCAAAGTGTAAGACACTCACTCCACGGAATTGTTGTAACACTAGACTATACGTAATATTATTTAGCAGACCTGTAATGAGAGGGACTGCGGATAACGAAATAACAGTCGCCACAACAAACCAGTTAAATGCTAATCCTAATCTCCGCTTTAACGATTGCTCTGGAAATATCCAACGGTTGTTCGCTTGTACAGATAACTGAGACCCATCGTTAGCAACCCATTCATTTCCACCTACGACCCGTTGATCACCAATCGTTCTGGCGTACACTCTGTTCATTACCCAAATTAATCCCAGCGTCGGTGCCGCCACTGCTGCACCAAGTGCAAGTGCTTGCTCAAGTAACGCACTGTTCAAGACGAACAGCCCTGCCGAACCAATTACACCTAATAGAAACACTGGTAATAATAATGCTGGTAAAAAAGCTCCTATTAACAATGCAATAAGCGCTATAGCACCAATGGCTACAATCGCTCGCATATATTTATGCCAGCTTGCTGGATTATAATCAAAAGCTGCCGTCTCACCTGCTGGGAATCCAGCTTTCGTCAGCTGCGCAATAACTCCAGTTTCGCCACCCATCGTTTCTGCTAAAGAAGTAGCGGAATTAATAATATTATTCTTCTGCACATTTTGCTTTACACCAGCGTTCAAGAAAAACATCCGAATATTACGATCTTTGGCCGCCAATAAAAAGCGATCCGCAATACCTTCCGGCGTCATCGCTAAACTATCCTCTGGAGATAGTGAATATAGTCTAACGACGTTATAATCTGTCAAATAGGCTAATTTATTAAAACCGATTTGCGGAGCTTTCAAGTTTTCTATCGTCACTAGCCCCATCCCAAACTCATTTAACAATTTACCATAATGATCGATGCTGTCCATCTCTTCTTGATCGAAGGCACCTGGCACACTATCTCCATCAAACAGCAGTCGCTTTACTCCATATTGTTGCAATCGCTCCAATTGCGCTCGCATATATTCGCTGTCATAAGTTAATCGATCTGTCGGTCTAGCGACAATTGAAAAACCATAGCTTTGTAATTTTTCTAACGCCATTGGATCGTAATCCATCGGCTTCAACACAGCATTAGATACAGAGGAATCCACCATCAGTCCTGGTCGCCCTTCAAATGACCAAGCGCGGTGCTTCACATCTGCCATATCAAAAGCTTGCTCGACAATTGGACCAATTCGTTTAGCTTCTTCTTCGCCAGCATAGACGATATAGAGCTGACGAACGGTTGGGTCCGTTACTTTACCTTGTATTTGTGCCATCTCTTTTTCATTATAGAAGACTAATCTACCTGCACTCATCAGTTCACGCAGTGAGCTTTCGTAGACCGCCATCGTCGTCACTCCAGCATCCTGGAGTAGCTGCAATTGTTCTTCTACAAACTTTTGTGGCTGTGGTTCAAATTCAGCGACATCTAACAAGTCACGATAATCAAATATATATTCCATCTGTTTTGCACTATCTTCCATTTTGATCTTGCTCATAATAAGCGGAACACTTGCCAATATGCCTATAATAACGATCCCGACTAAGCTGAGGCGTATTAGATTATTCCAGCGCTGTCTTGTTTTTCGCACGATTATCCTCCGTTCTTGTACGAAGCTTGCACCAATTACTCGGCACTTTCACTTATACGATCCACGCGCTGCATAACTTCGATTTGCAACGACTCCATCGTTTGCTTAGCTTCATCGTGAGACGATGCGCATACCGCAAAATACACTTTTATTTTCGGCTCTGTACCCGATGGGCGCAAACAAAACCATGAGCCGTCTGCCAAAATAAATTTCAACACGTTTTCCGCACGCAAACCATCAATACCTCTACTATAATCCAACACTTGTTTTACAACTTGCCCAGCAACCATCTGTGGTGGATCGTTACGCCAATCGTCCATAATAGCTCCGATTTGCTTAATACCATTCATTCCTTTGAGCGTACGCGATTGTTGACTTTCCAAATAATAGCCAAATCGCTCGTATAATTCCTCTAGCACATCTTCCAAAGTTTTTCCTTGTGTGCTGTAATAAGCTGCCGCCTCACAAATTAGCAAGGAAGCAACTACAGCATCTTTGTCACGAGCATATTGCCCTGTCAAATAGCCGTAGCTCTCTTCGTAACCGAACAAAAAGCTCCGCTCGCCTGTCGTTTCGTAACGCGACATTTTTTCACCAATATATTTAAAACCAGTTAATGTGTTTTCTACAGCCATACCGAATGACTCAGCAATAACTGCACCTAGCTCGCTCGTCACAATTGTTTTAATAACAACACCATTATCCGGTAGTTTTCCTTGTTGTTGTAATTGTTGTAGCACATAATATACCATAATAGCGCCGGACTGATTACCATTCAAAGTAACATACTCGCCCGCTTTGTTTTTCACTATAGCACCCATACGATCCGCATCAGGGTCTGTACCAATAATAATATCTGCATTTTCTCGCTTCGCCAAAGCTAACGCTAGCTCGAATGCTTCTTTTTCTTCTGGGTTCGGCGACTTAACCGTACTAAAATTACTATCAGGAACTCGCTGTTCTTCCACAATATGTACATGCTTAAAGCCAGCTTTTTGCAGCACATTCGTCACCGCTTCATATCCCGCTCCATGGAGTGGGGTGAATACCACTTTGAACTGCTCCCCCAACTCTCCTTGTAACAACTCTTGATTCAAACTATGCGCCACTACCGTGTCTGTATAGCTATCATCTGCTGCTTCGTCCAAATAAACAAGCAAACCAGCAGCTAGCGCTTCTTCCTTACTACTTTTTCGTACAGCATCAAAACGTGCCACTTGACCAATAGCCGCGATCACTTCTTCTGCTTGCTCTGGAATTAGCTGTCCGCCATCAGCTCCATATGCTTTGTAGCCATTATATTCTGGTGGATTATGACTAGCTGTAATAACTATACCAGCAGATGCTTGCAACATCCGCACCGAATAAGATAATTGTGGCGTTGAGCGTAAGCTAGTAAACAGATACGCCTTTATTCCATTGCCCGCTAATACGAGCGCTGCCTCTAGAGCAAACTCTGGTGAGTAATGACGAGAATCATGGGCAATAACGACGCTATGAGATGCATTACCACTTGCCAGTAACCAGTTTGCAAGCCCTTGTGTAGCTTTTCCTACCGTATAGCGGTTTATGCGGTTCGTCCCCGCACCGATAACACCACGCAATCCACCTGTACCAAATTGCAGCTCTCGGTAAAAGCGATCGGCAATCTCTTGTTTATCATCTGCTATTTGTTGCAATTCATCTTTCGTATCTTGATCAATGTGCGGATCTCGCAACCATTGTTCGTATATTTCCATCCATTGTTGATCTGCTTGTATACTCATCCTATCGCTACCTTCCTTATTGATTATCTGATTACTAAATCATCTGTTCAATCCTTCATAAATGACATGCTATGCTGACGGATCGCTTAACGCAAACATTAACTCGCCTTCAGCTACTACTTTATCGTCGACTTTGGCTGTTGCTTTTCCTTTACCTATCGAACCCTTCAAACGAGTAATTTCTACTTCCAGTATTAGTGTATCACCTGGCTTCACTTGCCCCCGAAAACGAACACCATCAATTCCTGCAAAAAAACCAAGTTTACCTTTGTTCGCTTCTATGAGCAGCATCGCTACGGAACCTACTTGCGCTAACGCTTCAACGATGAGTACGCCCGGCATAACCGGATAATCTGGAAAGTGACCTACAAAATAAGGTTCATTCATCGTCACATTTTTCAAACCAACTGCTCGCACCCCTGGCTCTACTTCCAAAATACGATCAATCAGTAAAAACGGCGGTCGATGCGGAATGATTTTTTGAATTTCTATAATATCTAACATATTGAATTACTCCTCTCGTTATACGAACTATCATCATTATCTGTAACAATATTTCATTTGTATGTATAACTTCCAGCATTTGATGCAAAACTATACATATCCTTCATAAACTGCAGTTGTGGAGGTTCATATAGAGAAGCTTGAATATAGTCCCGAAGTGGCCATATTTAAGCTTCTTTGTTAATTTACTTTTTTCACTGGAGTTGCCATATTCAATTTGCGGAATTGCCCTATATAAACAAGCAACGTCACAAACGAAAACACGATCACTACCCACAATAAAGTAATTGCATAGGATAGCCCAAAAAATATCATCATAATTGCAACATACATCAGCACAGTTGTCAATTTGCCCATCCAGTTAGCAGGCACAGTTTTCATTCCACGAATATGAGCCAATATACCCGCTACAATCATTAATACATCTCTCACAAACATCGCCAAAGCTGCTAATAACGGAATATGCTTCGTCACCAACAAAGAAACGAACACCGTAATTAACATTAACTTATCTGCTAGTGGATCAAGCATTGATCCTAATTGGGTAATTTGACCAGTACGCCTAGCGATATAACCATCCAATACATCTGTAATACCTGCTGCGACTACAACAAAAAAAGCCGGGATCATATGTCCACTTGCGAATACAGCAATGTAAATAGGTATCATCACAAAACGCAGCGAAGTTAACAAGTTGGGCAAATTCAATTGTCGCTCACTCTCCAGTCCATCCATAAAACTTCCTAAGCTATTATTCTTTAGTACTCCATCACTATTATAAATGAGGACGAAATAGCTATCTACTTATTTTCATCATATGAATATTACATATCAAATAATGGAAAATAAAAAACATAGAATATATTTAAAACTGATTCTACTATAGCACAAAAAAGAGACAAATTTTAGACCTGTGCTCCACCCATCTTGCACTCGAACTTCTTTATAGAGCTACTCCCCACCTATATTTTGCAGATTTCAAGTACCGATAAAAAATGCTCTGCAAGCAAGCAAAGGGCTGGCTGCAAAGCATCTATAAACTTCTGTATATATTTTCTCAGTAGCTTTTCTTATAAGCAACACGGCTTATTAACAACATCAGCTTATGACTCCGCAAAAATTAAATCATAGAGATGTCGCCACGTTGGCCACTGAAACACTTCTTCTTTAGGTTGATTTCCAATCAGCGTATAGCCGATATATAGTCCAATCACCAGCATTGTTATCATAATTAGGGGCACGAGACTTTTGCGAATAAGCCACAAAATCATCCGCACAATAAAAGGACGAGTAACATACTCATCTTCTGCTAATTCTTCTTGTCGCGACGACTCTTGCCGCTTGCTGCTCTTCGCTGCAACAGCTTCATCTTCTACTGCTCTATCGGAATAAACAGCTTGTTCTTGTTCGCCTACTACTCTGCGTTGTCGAAGTCTCGTCTGTTTTCTAATCCGCTCAGCTCTAGTCGCACTATCCGTCACGTTGTCCTTTTCTATAACACTCTCTGTATTATGATATGCACCATCTGCAACATCACCAGCACTGCTAATCGCGTATCCGCCAACCGCCGTTCTCGCTTCACTAGCAAAACGCTGTGCTTGCTCTAGTGATTGATCTGTCGATTGCTCTGCTAGCTGTTCCTCTGATGATTGATGTGAGTATTTTTTTTCTTGCGAATTACGATTCGTTGCAGATTGATTCGCGAATTCGGAGTTGGACTGAATTCGGTCGTCAGCCATTGTTAATCACCTTCATCCTGAGCCTACGCGCGCATCGTATTAGCAAGTCCCATCATCGTATCACTAGATGACAATGCTCTTGCTACCAATTGATAGGCTCGCTGCACACTCAATAATTCCGTCAGTTCATCCGCCAGTTGCACATTCGATGTTTCCAAATTACCTTGCAAAAGCTGTACCCGATTATATGGATCAGGTACGATGATTTGTAATACATCTGCCACATTAGCATTTCCGCTTATGGCGAATAAGTTTTCGGCTACCGGTTCAAGCGCATCTGCTCTCAGTACACGCTGTACTTTAAGCATACCAAGCTCCACTACTCTGCCGTCATTATACACTGCACTTGCTGCACCATTCGGGTCTATACGCAATGTCGCATCACGCGGCAGCACAAGTGGACCATCATTCCAATTGCCAGCCGCATCTTGCACACGAGAAATAACCGGATAACCTTCTGCCGTTGCGAGAATAGTATCACCGTTTTCTCTGTGCGTCAACTGAAACGCCCCACTACGTGTGTAGCCTCTTGTACCGGCTTCATCGATTTGCACTTCGAACAAAGCGTTCCCTTGAATAGCAATATCGGTCGAAAGACCTGTCTGTGTAATGGCTCCCTGCTCCATATTGATCTGTAGCGAAGACATTACCGTTCCCCAGCCCTCGGAATATCCAAGCGGCGATCTTCGTCCTGGTTGCTCGAATTGATCTAATTGCTGCTTTTGTTGCTGCAACAAATCATCGAATGAAGTCTGTTTACGCTTATATCCAACGGTATTCATATTCGCCACATTATCCGCAATCGTATCGATACGCTTTTGCATCGAATTCATTGATGCGGTCGCATTGATCATCGATCCATTCATCCATATACCCTCCCTGCTAGCTCGCCTCTTACAAGGCTATTATCCATAACCGTTAAACTCTACCCACTTCATTAACCGCTTTTTGCAAGCTTTGGTCATAGAACTGAACGACTTTTTGGTTAGCTTCATAAGCCCGTAATGCCGCCATCAAGTCAACGGACGACTGTGCAGCATCGACATTAGAACGCTCCATATAGCCTTGCATCACTTGTACGTTGTCTGCACCTGCAATGGGTTGTACTGCCGCCGCACCGTCCGTCAGCCGGAACAACCCTTCACCCGAGCGAACTAGTTCATGTGGATTATCAATTCGCGATACAAGTAGCTCTACTCCCGTATCTACACCATTAGCATCAATAAAACGTCGATTATCTGCAAGTGTCCAATCGCTAATCGAAACGTTCGGTGCTAGTTGAATCGGCTCGTTATTAACACCAAGTACTCGATGACCACCAGCACTCGTCAAAAATCCATCCGCTGATACTAGAAACCGTCCACCACGAGTATACGCTCGTTCGCCATCGGCTGTTTCTAAAGTGAAAAAAGCTTGTGGCTGATAAGTAACCTGCCCATCTTCTGCTACTGACTTGCCCGACTCATCAAAAGCAAGACCGGGAACAGCGATATGAGATACAATGGCAAAGTCACTCGGTTGATTCGTTTGCATCAGATCGCCTTGCCTATATGAAATAACCGCTTCCTCTGCAAACACTCCGCTATTCCATCGTCCAATTTCTGTCCGCTGTGTATCATTCACTCGTGACATCGCCAGCAACATCTCAGGAAAAGAACGTGTAACAGCATCCGACTGCTTAAAACCAGGAGTGTTAAGATTAGCGATATTGTTCGTTACGGTATCATGTCTACGCTGTTGCGCAATTAATCCGGAGGCAGCGCTATATAAACCTCTTAACATATTATACCCTCCCAACATCCTTGTTAGTCTATTTCCATCCAATCTTCCAACCTATACACTACAGTATATCGGCATTATCCCCGCGATGTTATATAGACGATGACAAAACTTTTTTAGCTACAGCTCATTCAGCACCTCTTACTTGCGAAGCTTGTCCAAATGATTAAGCAAAATACCCGTTCCCTTCACAACACAATGCTTCGGATTTTCGGCGATAAATACAGGTACTTTCAATTGATCCGCCATCAGTGTATCCATACCAGCAAGCAATGCGCCACCACCAGTTAAAATAACACCACGATCTATAATATCAGCTGATAATTCTGGAGGAGTCTGTTCCAATACAAACTTGGCAGCAGTAACTATGGACATGACCGGATCCCACAACGCTTCTCGAATTTCTTTCGTATGAATCGAAATAGTTAGTGGTAATCCTGATACCATATCACGACCGCGAATGTCCATTTCATTACTCTCGCCATCATCAAACACAGAACCAATCGTTATTTTAATATCTTCGCTCGTTCTCTCTCCGATTAACAGCTTGTACTTATCTTTAATATACTTCATAATTGCCGCGTCAAACTTATCGCCAGCAATTTTGATAGATGAGGCGGTGACTATGTCGCCCATAGATAGAACGGCGACATCCGTCGTTCCGCCTCCAATATCAATAACCATATTACCGCTCGGCTGAAAAATATCCATACCAGCCCCGATTGCAGCAGCCTTTGGTTCATCTTCTAAAAACACATCTTTAGCACCACTTTTTTCCGCTGCTTCCCGAATTGACTTCTGTTCAACAGAAGTGATATTCGCAGGTGTACATATTAAAATACGCGGTCTGCTAAATAGCTTCCGACCTTCGATACGATTAATAAATGCCTTTAACATCAGCTCCGTAATCTCGAAATCAGCAATAACACCATCGCGAAGCGGACGAATCACCACAATATTGCCTGGTGTTCTACCAACCATGCGATGGGCATCTTCACCAACAGCTAATACACTTTTGCTATCGCTATCAATAGCTACTACAGATGGCTCATCTAGTACAATCCCTTTACCCTTCACATGAATCGACACATTAGCTGTTCCCAAATCAATTCCAATATCCTTACTTAGCATATGGTTTAAATCCCCCAACGAGTAATAGTTCATACTATTATTCGCCGAAAAAGGTGAAAAACCTGCATAGTTTCCGCTTTTTTTTACAGATAAGTGCAATTACTTTTTATTTGCCGTCATAACTTCTCGTTCTTCATGATCTTTATTCTCATTTGATTTCTTATATTTGATTTTGGTTGCCTCTCCTCCCCTCAAATGACGGATTGACTTGTGATATTCGAGAATGTGCTTCACCTGATCTGCCAACTCAGGATTAATTTCTGGCAGTCTTTCAGTCAAATCTTTATGCACCGTGCTTTTGGACACGCCAAATTCCTTGGCTATCGTTCGTACCGTCTGCCTAGTCTCCACGATACAACGTCCTATTTTCGTCGTTCTCTCCTTGATGTAATCATGCACGTTCCCGCCTCCCCACTCGAGATAGTTTGGTACATTATATGAGTGGGTCGAGTATATATTCGTTGTGTCCAAGCTTGACAAGTTATTTTGTGTAACAATTTTCTAAAAACATCAAAAAAAGCAGAGAAAACTTCTCTGCTTTCCTGCTTTTTTTTGATTACAACATTTTTAAGCATTTTAATTAACTTTTAATATAAGCACTCGGATTAATGTTATCTCCATTCAAACGAGCTTCGAAGTGTAGGTGAACGCCCAAGTCGCTTTCTAGCTCATTGCGTCCTGCTTTGGCAATAATCGTCCCTTGCTTCACTTCAGTTCCTTCCGCTACTTGAACATCGCTCAAGCTTTGATAAACAGTCACCAAGCCGTTACCATGATCAATTTCGATAATAGAACCATTCGTAGGGTGTGCGTTAACATAAGTTACATTGCCCGACATTGCCGCTACTACTTCAAACGTTTCACCACTTGGGTGTGCAAGATCGATACCCATATGCGGTAAATAAGTACTACCCACTTGCATTAAAGCAGCTTCTTTCTCAGATGCACTAGCTTCAACATCATAAAAAGGAGTATCTACCTGTAACGCCATCATATCTTGGACTGGCCACTGCATCATTTCACCTTCTACCATCAAATCTTCTGGTGCCGGTGCTGTGTCTTCCCCTACTACTGGTTGTTCTTCCGCCACTTCACCTTCTTGCGTCACTTCAGTTACATCGGACGGCACAGATGCTTCTTTGGATGGGTCCGTTCCCTGATAGATCCACATTAAGGTTACTATAATTGCTGCCGCTGCCATAAATAGTGCTGGGGATATCCAGCGCTTGGCAAATAGTTTCTTCCATCCACTGCTAGAGTTTACGGCAGATGTAGCTCCATCTCGATTTTTTGGAGCTTCCTCTGGTCTTTGGTTTGACTTATTCTTGTTTTGCTCATTCATTATCTATCACCTCACTAGCCATTGTTACCATTTCTAGCAGCTTTATACGTGAGGTTATACTTTTTTAATAGCTATTATTTTTTGCAAGCTTCGAAACTTGTTCGATGGATGTATCTTTATAGTAGTATGCGATTATTTCCGCTGCTGTATACCCTTCTTTCGCCATACCATTAGCGCCCCACTGGCTCATTCCAACGCCATGACCGAAGCCATACGTAGTTAATGTAATCTCTCGCTTGCTCACATCCCAGTCAAAATGAGAGGATCGTAGCTCTAGCTTCTCTCGCACTTCCTTACCACTAAACGGTATACTATTAATCGTCATCGTTTTAATTCTCTTTCCTGCTGTCCATTCTGTTACTTTTAACTTAGGCTTTTTACTAGCTTGTTTTCCAGATAATCCAAGACGTTCATAAAACTGATGCAATGATAATGTAACTTGATCTTTATAACGTGGCGACAATTGTTTATCCCATGGACTAGCTACACTTTGCAAATAAGGATAATCGCTTCCCCAATAGTCAGCGGCTTTTTCGGTATGCCCATTACTTGTAGAAAAATAACTCGCTTCAATCGGCGTTCCTTCATAAGTAACAATCTGCCCGGTCGTCTCCTCCACTGCTTGTTGCAGCTTACTACTATATTGTGCTTGTTTAGCTGCTGGCCAATACGACTGTAGTTTATCTTTCGATATATATACTTGATGACGAGTCGTATTAGAAACATCCGCTCCACGCTCCGTTAATCGCTCATCTGCTCCTTGCTCCAGCTTTCGAACAATATACGTACGTGCTGCTATCGCTTGCGCTTTGAGCGCTTCTAGCTCGAATTCTGCCGGCATCTCTCCTGCAACGACTCCTAATATGTATTCTTCCAAATTAACTTCTTCTAATTTATCCTCTTCTTGCAGATAAACGGCAACGACAGGTTCATAGTTTGGCCTATTAGCCTTAGCCGTGTCGGCAGGTACGTTTTGTTTCTTGTGCGTCTCTTGTTTCTCCACAACTATCGCTGGCTCGTCTATTAGTTCCTTTTCATTTGCTATAGTAACCGACTCCGACGATTCATTAGTTTGTAGTACTGTCGCTACATAGCTAGGTTCGTAAAATACGATAAACAATAGTAATCCTCCTACAAAGCCAAAAGAAAACCAATACCACCATGACCGACGAACATGAATGCGATAGCGATTCTTTCGATTATGAGCGTGTCTTGTTTTAGAATATTGCTGCATACTATCTCCTTTCATCTCGTTCCTACTTACTTTTATGCTATGAACGAAAATGATAGGATAGAACAGCTGTCAGAAGATTTGTAATTATTGTCGATATTTCAAACGAAAAAAGAGCAGTCAGCAATTTAGCGACTCCTCTTCTTTCTTTTACTATATTATGCCCAGGTTGGTTGTACTTTCAGCACCACTGCATCGTTATCACGCTTTGCCGCAAAATCTGCTTCAACCGCTTCTTCTTGTAGTTCGGTAAGTACTACTCCATCGGGCACTTGCTTGTTACCTGTATCCGTAATAATGACGTGATCTGCTTCAACTGTTACTCGACTTGCTACTACATCTTCTGCAATAGCTGGACTATCTGCCAGTTGTTCTGCTTCTGCACTAACGCGCTTAATATCCGCACCAAGTGCCGCCAATTTACTCGTAATATTAACATAGCCACGATCAACATGATGTAATCCGGTTACTTCCGTTTCTCCATCAGCAATCAGCCCTGCACAAATTAGTGCCGCACCAGCACGTAAGTCGGTAGCGGTAACTTTAGCTCCAGACAATGGCACACCACCAGTAACGATAGCGGAACGTCCTTCGACTTTAATTTGAGCACTCATCTTTTTAAATTCTTCCACATGCATAAACCGGTTTTCGAAGACAGTTTCTGTCACGACACTCGTACCTTCAGATGCTAGCAATAAAGCCATCATTTGTGATTGCATGTCTGTAGGAAATCCAGGGTGAGGCAATGTTTTCACATCGACCGCTTTTAGCTTTGATGAAGCCCGAACACGTAAGCCATTATCGTTTTCTTCGATCTCTACTCCCATTTCTTCCATTTTGGAAATAATGGGTGCCAAATGGTCAGCAATCGCCCCTTCTACAAACACATCTCCACCTGTAATAGCAGCAGCTATCATATAAGTACCAGCTTCGACTCGATCAGGAATGACGTTATGATTCGCTCCATGAAGTCTTTCGACTCCTTCGATTCGAATAGTGCCTGTCCCTGCACCGCGAACTTTGCCACCCATCGCATTAATGTAGTTAGCAAGATCGACAATTTCTGGTTCTCGAGCTGCATTTTCAATCGTTGTTGTTCCGTCTGCCAAAGCAGCAGCCATCATAATATTTTCAGTAGCTCCTACGCTCGCTACGTCCAAATATACTTTAGCTCCTTTTAATTTACCATCTGACTTTGCAGCTACGAACCCTTGTCCAAACGTAATTGTTGCTCCCATCGCTTCAAAACCTTTTAAATGCTGATCGATTGGTCTTGTACCAATGGCACAGCCACCAGGCAATGAGATACGAACATGACCAATTCGTGCAAGTAGAGGTCCCATTACGAGAAACGAAGCACGCATTTTGCGTACTAATTCGTAAGGTGCTTCATAATTAGAAATAATCGGAACTGCGATTTTCATTTTTTCATCTTCATAAGTAACTTGTGCACCCAAAGAAGCCAATACATTTTTGATCGTCATAACATCGTCGAGGAGGGGAACGTCATGGATAACGCTTGATCCTTCCGTCGCCAATAATGAGGCAGCTAATATAGGAAGAACTGCGTTTTTTGCACCACTAACACGTACTGTCCCCTCTAGTCGCTGACCTCCGCGGACGATAATTTTTGCCATCTTTCTATTCCCTCCGCGCAAACATTTTATTATTCCAAAGGCACTGTTCGCTTCTACATCTCAAAAATTAAAAACGACAGCGCTGCTTTTTTACCATAGATTACATAGTAAGCCCACATAACATATTAACATTCACTGGTATGAATCGACAAGCTAAAACTGTTGCTTTCGTTCATAATGTGTCTTAAGGAGGATATGTCCCAAAAGTAAATAGTGCTCCACATACTCTCGACATAGTTTTGCCTATTTTAACAAATTTCAACCCTATTCTATACTTTCATACTTCCCCAAATATTCGATTATTGTAAAAAACCCTTTAACATACTCGTATAATCCCAATATTGCAAAATAAATTGTGAAAAGAGATGTCCGATAATGACAGCTGCCACTACTTGAAACATTCTCGATTTCACTCCACGTGGACGATGAAATATTCGATCCCATTTGAAGTCTTGCAGAAGTACCCAGATGAATACGATACTAAGCAAGTTGACGGTAATCGCAAACAACCCTGCTACTGCGCTACCATGTTCCATGACTAGTTCACTCGTTCCTCTCCCGCTTAGCATTATAACTAGTGTGTGCAATTATGTATGAATCATGCATGTTTCATGTAATTACACAATTACTTTTCTACTACATAACGGTATAACAATACAGCGAAATCAGCTCTGCTCGCTTTTCCTTTCGGTCGATATTGATTGGATGCGTCGCCCTCAATCTTCTTAGCACCTTTCATCGTATGCAAGACAGGTGCGTACCAGTCTGAGATAGCAACATCGCTAAAAGGCTTAAAGTAAGGGGTAAACAACTGCAACTTCTCTGCACGTGCAATCAACGCCGCCATCTCTGCTCGCGTAATCGGCTGATCCGGTCGAAACGTACCATTCGGAAATCCATCGATCCACTCTTGCGCTACCGCCCTTGCTATCGACTGACTTGCCCAATGCTGCTGTGTGACATCTGTAAATTTTCGCTTTGCTGCCGAAGTAGCAATCGGCTTATATGCTTTGACGATCATCGATACTGCTTCTGCTCGTGTAATCGAATGATCAGGTGCAAAACGATAATTCCCCATACCTTGAATAATTTTTCGATTAGTTAACGCAACAATTTCTTTTTTCGCCCAATGATTACTAACATCACGATAACCAGCAACGAGATGTTCATAGCTCCAATTCAATCGATAAAATTGATGATCAAAAGACTGGTCTGACACAAGCTTAACATAATATACACCTGACTGCATCACCCGTGCCTCGGTATTTAACGTTCCTTGCTTATTGGAATAGGTAGTTTGCAGTTTTGTCATTTTTTTATTAAATAATTCCAGCTTTACGCTGACTGACTCTGGTATTCCAGTTATGTTAATTTGAGATGTGCTATCTTTGTCTAAACGGAAAGTAAACCAATCACTATCTCCACTACTTGCAAACACACCTAAATGTTCTACGCCCCGTTTCAACGTCGTAGCATCTTGGGAACGGTTGTTAGGTTCATTTGGATCAGAGTAGGTTCGATTGTACTCCATATTCAACTTATATTCGCCATTTGTAGCACTCGCTTCCGAAGACACTGCATTATATACACGAATATAATATCTACCCGGAGCAACATCGATAACCGGCGTATACTCGGTTTTTCCGTCCCCTTGCTTATCATAAACCGTCAGTTTTCCTGTTGAACGTTGGACAGCGATACTAGGATCTATCCGCACCGTGTCGGTACTAAGCGAAATTGTCAGTTCGCCATGATGTTTGAATTCCACAACATACCAATCTCGATCTGCTTGCTTATGAAAATTTCCTACCACTTGCTGCGTTCTCGGCGGCAACACATACGCTTGGCTCATTTTATCATTTGGCTCATACCGATCTGCTTTCATCCGAAATTGATTGGTCAATACGTAAGCTTGCTTCGTAGCAGATTTAGGATTAGCAAAGGCTATTTTAAAGTGATGCTTTCCTTCATTTACGGCAAATGTAATCGACTTTCCATTCGTTTTTACCGTTTCACTTTGGCGTACTTTACCATTTACTAGCTGCGTCACTACGACCGGATCAAAAGACTTTCCTTTCGGTAATATAGCTTCATACTTAAGCACCACCTCGCCGCTATAAGGCGCCTCGACGTAGTACCAATCTTGATCAACGGAATTACTTAACTCCGCTTGCTCTTTTGCTTGCAATGGTAGCTTACTCGCAGATTTCTCACTGTTGTTCGGTTCTCGATGATCAAGCTTCGTCTTCGCTTTCACTGCTAGATCCACCTGTAACAAACCATAACCTGATAGATTATCATGTCCTTTGCTACCGATATCACGTGCCGTTTGTTTTAGTAATGTACGAACTTCGTAAGGCTTCATCTGACGATCTTGTCCCCATACTAGCGCCGCAGCAGCAGCTACTTGCGGAGCTGCTAATGATGTACCTTCATCGTAATGATATCCCCCTCCAAGCTTCGTCGTATATACTTTCCACGGTGCAATTAAGTCTAGCTCTGGACCACTATTTGTACGTAAATCTGCTTTGTTATCAGTTGTCGCTCCCCCTACCGCCAAAACGGTCGGATATGCCGCCGGATACTTCACAGCAATTCGTCCACCTAATTGCTGACCATCATTGCCAGCTGCTGCAATTAACAAAACACCTTGTCCTTCGGCATAATTGGCGATATCTTCCATATAAGGAGAATGCTCATACAGGCCAACAGATAATACTACGATATCTGCCCCACCACGAACTGCTTGTAAAATACCTTCTCCCAAATCACGCTCCGTACCATCACCGTTTTGATCCAGTGCTTTCACTGGCATCAATTTTGCATTCCATAATATCCCTGCTATACCAATGCCATTATTGCCGGCTGCCGCTATTACACCAGCTACACCAGTACCATGACCATTATCATCTTGCGGTAATTTATTCGGTGCTAATACGTTGTAACCAGCAATCAAATTAGCGCTAAGATCAGCATGGTTCAAATCAATACCCGTATCAACAACTGCAATTTTCAGTTCCGTTTGCTCTCGCACCGTTTTCCAAGCTTCGAATGCACCGATCTGACGCAAATAAGTTTGCTTCTCTAGATGAGGATCATTGGGACGAGTAGTAGGAGCTGCTACAGCAGCGACTTTCGCTTGTTTTTCAAGCTGCTGCTCTATATCCTGCTGTAATACATGTACAGGTAAGTTCGGATGAATATATGTAATATCAGATTGCTCCGCCAACTGTGATAGCCAGTAAGTAATATCTACCCCAGGATCAGATGGTACCACTTCCTGTACAGCTGTTTCCTTCTGTTCCTTACGAATAGTAACACCAGGCAGCTCGCGCATATCTTCTGCACTATGCCATTTGATCATCCAGCTGTCCGTCTGTTCTAGCATTTCCTCAGAAACTGATTGTAGCTTATCATTTCGCTTTGTCTCCGCTACATCAGCAGCTGAAACTAGCATTGGCTTATCGTACAGCAAACTAGCAACGGCTATTACGATCACTAACAATATTATTTTATAAAACTTTATTTGTTTCTCATTTTGTTTCATTACCATAGTTTACGCTGCCTTTTCTATCAATTTGTCGTCATTTCGACAATAACTTCATGATTGCTGCATATAAAATTGCGTTTCATGTCTACTTTTGCAAAACAAAGTCTACTTAACTTAATAATTCTGCTTCCCTAGTATAGAAACCTTCTTTTCACGACAAAAATATGTCTTTTGTGCTATGTAATTATTGGATATAGGAAAAACAAAAGGCCGATTCTATACCTGAAAGGGATAGATCAGCCTATGTTATATTGTATGATTGCACATTCCATATTTCCAAGCTGACCATCAATCGATCCAATAACGACGCATTTGTTCTTTCGTCTGTTCTGTTTCGGTCGCTTCTTCCGCATGTAATGTATGATTCGGCAGTACTGCATCTGTTTTATCCCAGCAAGCCTGGCATATATCTTCCGTAGGACAATGTTCTGCATCCGGGCAATTATAGCAATAGTGTAATAATCCATATGTCGCATTTCGTTCTGTCATGATCATCTCTCCCTTGCTTTTGTCTACCTTTATCATACAAGAGATTTTAAGAGAACGAAGTGATATTTCACACGATAGTAATTTTTCATTTTGTGATTAAAATAACAGCCCCGGATATACAGCTAATAACAAAGTCAATGCAACAGTAAGCCACAAGGCAACTTGAGCAGCTACAGGAATCGCTATACTTCCATTAGCATCCGATTTTTCAATCTCTGCTATCGAATTCGTCAGCTCCGATTGTTTACTTCGTTGCCACTGCTGTTTATTTGTATATCCAATCGCTCCGCCACTACGCATAAACATTTGTTTGAAAAATGAAAAATACGTACGAAACGACAACAATACTGCCACAAGACTAACCGCAATTAACCAATACGCTTCTGCTTGCGTCATCGCCATAATGACAAATAATCTTCCCCAAAAAAGTGGTGTAATCGGTAGACCAGCAAGTGACAATAACAACAACGTTACAGCAACTAACACGGCAGGTGCTCGATAATATAATCCAGCAAACCCTCGCAAATCAGTGTGACCCGCAGTTTTTTGTATATGATAAGCTACTATCCACATTCCTATTAATGCTAAAATTAGAGCTACCATATAGTAAAGAATCACTTTCCAAAACCCATCTGTTAAGGACGCAGCCCCTACTGAAATAGCAGCTAACAAAAAGCCAACATGAATCAATGCAGCTGACGCTAGCAGCTTCCAAATGTTTCGTTGTCGCCACTGCATCCAACATCCTCCCAGCAATACAATTACCGCAAGAAAAGCTATCGACTGCATGATTGTTAACTGGCTCGCTATACTAACGTAATGCATCAGCGTCACCCCCAACGACATCCCACATCAAATGCTCGATATACACTCCGATGCTTTGATCCAATTTCCCCGTTAATATATCCGGAAATACACCAAGTAGAACAACGAAAGCGATCATTATCATCATCGGGAATGCTTCAATAAGCCGAGCATCCTTAATCGTCTGCCACTGTAACTGCCGTTCGCCAAAAATAAAAGTAATTACCGCTCTAATGAAAGCAACAGCATATAAAAACACGCCGGCTATCGTCAATCCAGCAAGTAATGGCGATGTCGCAAATATACCAGATAACGAAAGCAACTGCCCAGTAAAGATAGCAAACCCCGGCATCCCAACGATAGCGAGAACAGCGACCAACATAATGCCACAAATAAACGGAATACTTCGAGCCAATCCATGTAGTGCTGCGAGCTGCAAAGTGGACGTTCGCTCATAAATGACACCTGCAAGAAATAATAATAACGTCATTAAACTACTATAACCAATCGTCTGCATCACAGCACCATACAAGCCCAGTTCGTTAGAAGTAGCGAGCCCTAACACCACGATCCCGCTCTGCACGATTGACAAATACGCAAGTAATCGAGTAAAGTGCCGCTGCCGGAAGGCAAACCACGCACCATATAATAACTGTACTAATCCAATGATAATAATAATCCAGCGGTAACGTTCCATCTGTTGAGGAAATAACAATATAACGAATCGAATAAAACTAAATACTGCAAAATTAGAAACAATAGCTACATACATCATCGTTACTGGCTGAGCTGCTTGTTCAAATAAACGAATAAACCAGCGGTGTAACGGCATCGTCGGCATAATAAGGAGACATGCTATAATTAGCAGTATAAAGACGACATCCAACACGCTATGATCTGGGCGTTCGCTTATAATATAGCGAATAATATCGATATATTGACTGCTATATACCGTTGATACTGTACTTCCCTCTTCTATTTGATTGCCGCCAGTCATCATCACTAGCAAAATAATGGCGGACGAGATTAATAAATAAACTAAAGCATGGATAGTTATAAACTGCGTTGCCGTTTTTTCACGATTCATTTTCCCCCAAATGCCAATTAAAAAATAAAAAGCAAGGAGCAATACTCCCAAAAAGAGTAGCAAAAGCAATAAATCATCAGCCATGAATAAACCAATCGCCCCATACTGGACAATAAAGAACCAAGCAAAAAAGCTTTTGCGCCGTTTTTTTATTTGTACAGCTGCCAAACTGGATATTGCCGCCACTAATGTCACCACGACTAACATAGGTAACGATAAGCCGTCTATCGCCAAGGCGAATTGCAACATATAACTCACTGCTGCGCCCTCTCCAGACGGCAATGGAACAACTGCCCATACATACGATTCATTGTAGGCTTGAAATCCAAAATTTTGATCAAAATCTACATATAACCATAGCATCAAAATTAATGGCACAAAAGAACCGCTAATTGCTATATATCGTAACCACTTGCCTTGCTGAGCTATTAACAGCAACACCAGCGCAAACAATGGTGCAAACAAAATGATTGATAATATCGGAACATGCTGTAATTCCATCATTACAATAGCCCCTTTCCATACCAGAGCACAAGAAGTAGGGTAATTGTTATAAGTAACCAACCCAACTTTTGATAGGGCCATACCAACAAGTAATATAAAATATCTTTCGTATAGAACTGTCGCTCTACTACCACCTCTACTAGGTTCGACTCCTGTGCCGCTTGCGTTTGTCGTTTCCAGCTAAAGCCTACTACACAAGCTAGCACTGTAGCCACCAAGTTAATCCAGACGACTGGCTGTTGCCATGGAGAAACAAACCACTCTTGCCACTGATACTGAAATACTTCCAACCACGCGCCCACTTTTTGCAGTCCAAACATTTCCATCATTGTCCAAGCCGCAATAACTAGTATAGTTACTAGCGAGATGACTTGAACAGTAGCAGTTACCGGCTCCTGACGTCGTTCTAACGCTTCAGTATCCGATGTAGGAGGTGCAACGATATGTCGTACTAATCGAACTAGGGCGATAAATGTCAAACTACTAGCTACTATCGCTAACATCGCTAGCGATGGTTTCTCTTCCCACAACTGCTGTAAAATAATACTTTTCGTCCAAAATGGAGCAATTGGCGGAATAGCCATATACGATAACGCTGCTGCAACAAACGCAATTTTCGTCCAACGACTGTTATAACGGTAAGTCAAATACAATATAGTTTGTACAAAAACGAATAAACTGCTATACAGCACCGTCGCTTGTACAGCACCAGTAATCGCTCCAAGTAATAAAAAGCTGATTTGATTCATCGCTAAATATATCAAAGTATGACTAGCCCTTTTCGTACCTAAAGCTAACAATGCACTGAGCAGCATCGTCACTATAGCAAACCAGATAGCAATCGATGATAGACTAGCAGCTACTTCCATCACTGGTAACATTCGAATTACCAAAAAAATAGCTGGCAATGCCATCATCCCACCAAACACTAGTGCATAAACAGGTAGTGGTGCCGCTGCAATAGCAGGAGTTGATATATAGAATGGAAATTGGAACGTACGACTAGCGATAGCAACAATGATGAGCAACGTCGCTGTTATAGCTACTTTCATAGTTACTACGCTTCCTGATCCGTGAAATACATTTTGTATCATCGTAAAGTTCACAGAATGGTCTGGCATGTAAAACAACAGAACAACCACCGCCAACAACAAACACACATCGCCTAACTTGATCAACATAAATGTTGGTGTAGCTAAACGATGATGCGACAGCGGTCGATCGACCCAAAACGTAATAAGCAACCAAGCAGCTATACCAGCAATATCCCACAATACATAAAACATAAACAAATTATCAGCAATTGTTAAACCTAACAAAGCAAACATGAGCAGTGATAAGTAGCCAAACAAAACAGTGGCACGCTCATCGTTGCTCAAATAATCAGCAGCATATATATATACGAGTAAGCCAATGGCACTAATTACAACGAGCAAAAAAGCAATCGTGTTGGTAATTTCAAAACCGATCTGCAGAGCATAGGGCCCAACGGTTAACCACGTGAAGTGATGATTATATTCGGTCGCATTAGCATCCAATCGCTCCGTTAACACTAGAGTCGAAAGGACTAGCGTCAGAAACAATGAAGATATACCGATCAGCTTTCCCGCCAGTTGATTACCTTTGCCAAGCGCTATTAGAAATAAAAATGAAATAAATGGTAATAGAGGAATTAGCCACGCGGATTGTGAATACAGGTGTGTCATTGCCGCTGCCTCCTTAAATTATAGCGAACGATTAACATATAGGTCATACGACTCTATTGTTAATACTATAATTACAGCAGTTTGTTGCGTTTTTGACCAAATTAATTATTGGTACTTACCGACAATGGGTCATCATCTTCTATATCATTCGTTTGATTATCATCATTTTGACCTGCTTTGGATTGCTGTTCGTGCTTCGTTTCTCGTTTGCGAAATAAAGTAGCCAATATAAGTAAAATTAACGGTATAACAATCCCTTGAATAACACTATATGTCGACCAAGTATTTATCGAAAACTGGCGCATATGTTCAACGTTTCGATACATGGTCATACATAAAGGGACGATAATCATAATATACGGAATAATTACTGGACGATAAGTGGATAGCTTAAATAAATGGGATGTTAACAAACAAATAACATAGAGCACGATGGCCATCTTCATAAAGGAAGATCCAATCCAAATAACGGCAACCAATACTTCTACACGCACTAAAATTTCCTCAATGTTAATATTTTTCGCCATATCAAAAATAGCAAACCGACTTCTACTCGTTTCATATACTCCTAGTACACCTTGCAATAGTAAGACGAGAGTAAAACCAACAATCCCAACTGTTATAACAGCCCACAACAACTTCTTAGGTAACTGTTTCCGTTCATCCGTTTTTACCATCGGTAAAATCATAGTTATAAAAACGCATTCCGCAATGGGAAACCCCATTAGTAAATGCATCCCTCGAAAAACGGTAGACCACCCATTATATAAAATTGGCTCCATGTGATGGATGTTGAATTTATTTAGTAAAGCAATAACTACAATAAAAATAACAACAACTATCGCCGCAGACATTACATCGCCTAATCTAGCTAACGTTTCAATACCGAGAAACACACCATACAAAACTACTACCATAAAAGAAATACTAATAAACCATGGTGGTGTATTAGGCAGGACAGATAAGTTAAGAAAATCACTAATGTTATGTAAAACCAAAGCGGCCAACGTTATAAAATAAATTAAAAACATAACTAAAATAACTTTACCAATCCACTTGCCAGTTATTTTTTCTACATAATCAGCAAATGTAATCGTCGGAAACCGTTTAGCTAATCCCAAATAAATCAACAATACACCGTAATGGATTGGTATAATCAGTAGCATTACCAACCAAGCATCTTGTTTGGCCAAAATAGTAACCAACGTTGGAATAGTTAAAACTGCTGTCCCCAATGAAAACAAAAATAGTAACTTGGCTATTTGACCTGCTGTTATTTGTGTATTGTTAACATCCGTTTGTTTACCCATCATGATCAACCTCCCAACAACATATGAAAAAGCCGATCAAACGGCTTCATAACTACCTCGATACCTAGTAGCGGGTTAGGTACTGGCCACTTCATCAGCATGCCAATATACATCCAAGCACCAAGGAGCAACAACAGTAATGAAACACTCAATTCTTTGAATTGGCGTTTGCGGGACAAGTAAACAATATAGAAATACATCAACAATACAGATACTATGCCTGCTATTACAACACTAAACATCGCTATTCTCACTCCGTAACTGCGCCATCTCGTACACCCGTTCCTCTAATTACTGTTTTACAAATGATTTCGTATTTGATTTGCGGAAACTTTTCCTGCCACTGCTCGTGAATTTTTTTCCATACTTTTGGCTGATGGCGATAGACTTGTTCTCCCCAGCCTAACGCATCAGCTTTTAATTTTTTTTGCAAAGTAGCTATCGTTTGTTCCATTTCAGCTTTAATATGCTCACTGGTCAACTCACCAATCTGATTTAGTACACTTTCTTCTGAAATATTTAAGTTTTCACACATTATTTCTCGCACGCTACCTGTTGTCTCTACTTCAATTTGAAAAAACGGTTCATCTTCCGCCACTCTTCTTGTTTTAATAGTTGTTTTTGTATCCAGAACTTCAACCATTAAACTATTTGTGGAACTAAAACAAGGCAATTTAATAACGGTTGAAGCAACATTACTAGCTAACCAATTTAGCCCTCTAGCCTCCATTGGCGATAAGTATCCTACCAATTTCCCTTGTTTGAATACACCTACTCCTACGACATTAGGGTACGCTTGTGCTGGCATAGTTGCGATATTTTGCTCACTATTACTTTTATTTTTATTACCTACTATTTTAATCGCCGCCGCGACTGCTTCATGACTACCAATATCTGCAGAGCGAACAATATCTTGTACTGTCGTTTTTCTACTAGTACCATAAATTCGTTCATTCATGGACACCATTTCATATAGCTGATTGGCAGGTACTGTTTCTTGCTGTGTAGTCATCTCTAGCATCTGTTTCGCCGTAACACCTTTCGCAATAATAACGACGATATCACCACGAATATCAGGATTACGTTCAATAATATCAATAATTGGATAAACCCCTTTTTTAGCGATACCTTCACTAACTACGAGTATTTGTGTATGGGAGAAAAAAAGTCTTCTTGACGTTTTTGATGTCATCTTCCGAATAGCTTCGAACATCGTGTCACCAGTTTCGGTAAAAGTAGTTACCGGAGGACCATTAGAAATTACTTTTGTATTTGGGGTAGTATTTTGTGTTAATACGGTCTGAACTGTTAACTGTAGCCGCCCCTTCTCCGTAGGGTCCTCATCAACACCTAATGCCATTACTACACCTAACTTATCCAAATACTTCAAATCCCAACAACCACTCAACAGCAGCATAGAGCAAAATAGTAATAGACATTGCTGTATCCTTTTATGTTTGCCCACCGGAATGTTCCTCCTTTGGCATTTGTACATCTTCTCTTTGACTGTTTTCTTCTGCCAGCATTTGTGGACGCTTTTGCATCTTCCATAGCGGCGCTCGGACGAAAGTATCTTTCATATCACTGCTGAAAAATGGTGCGAATGGTTTTAAGTAAGGCATTCCGATCGAACGCAAATGTGCCAAATGGAGTAGAAGCAATATAATGACCATACTAATCCCATAGAAACCTAAAGTAGATGAAGCTAGCAACAAAATAAATCTAATTAACCGAGCAGCTATACCTAAGTTATAAGCCGGAGAAACAAAGCTCGCAATAGCTGTAAAAGATACGACAATTACGACCGCCGGAGATACAATCCCTGCTTCAACGATCGATTGCCCTATAACTAAACCGCCTACAATCGAAACGGTATTCCCAGCAGCTATCGGCATTCTCAATACTGCTTCTCGCAAAATTTCAAATACGAATTCCATCAAAAATGCTTCCAAATAAGCAGGAAACGGAACTCCTTCTCGCTGCGCCGCTAGTTTTAGTAACAGCTGAGTTGGTATCATTTCTTGGTGATAACCAATAATCGCTACATAGAGAGAAGGCATTAGCAATGCTATCGAAAAAGAAACAAAGCGTAATACTCGCAAGAAAGTAGCGATATCATACCGCTGATAATAATCTTCTGCTGCTTGAAAAAATGAATTCAATGATACGGGCATAATTAAAGCGAACGGTGAGCCATCGACCATAATAGCGACTCTACCTTCAAGCAAGGATGCGGCAACAGTGTCAGGACGCTCGTTATTGATTACCGTTGGGAACAACGTCCACTTCTGATCCATAATTAATTCTTCTATATAATTTGTTTCCAAAATACCATCAATGTCTATGGAATCTAGTCGCTCTCGCAACGTTCCCAATATCGTTTCATCCGCTAACCCTTTTATGTAAATTAAGCTGACTGGCGTTTGTGTCACTTCACCAATCGTCCAAGCTTCTGACCATAGTTTTGGGCTTCGAATTTTTTTGCGCAACAATGACATATTAACAAATAACGACTCTGTAAAACCTTCTCTTGGACCTCGAACAGTCATCTCTGTCGTCGGTTCTTCAATCGATCTGCCTGCCGTCACCGATACTTTAGCAAAAATCGCTTTATTCGTGCCACTCGTAAAAATAATACAACCGCATAAAAATAAATATTTGAAACATTTCGCCCAATCTTCTACTTCTTCTAATACGGAAATCGAAACTAATTTATTTTTCAAGGTGAGAATATTAATCTGCTCTACTTGAAGGGAGTCATCTGTCGCTGCGCCCCCCTTATACTGCGATTCCGTTCTTCGCTGCAGTGGCTCTAATATTTGCCGATTAATACTATCCTCTTCCACAATTCCATCTACATAAACAAGCATCACTTCTTCTTGCCCATCCGCTCCCAAATAAAACTTACGAATGGCGACATCTGGACTACCACCAAGCTCCCGCCGTATAAAAGCTTCGTTTTGCTCAATCGTATGAAACAAAGGTTTATTAGTATATTCTTGTTCTTGCTGCTGTTTATGTTGCTCCACTATCGGCATTTCATTTTTATTCTTTCGTTTGCCATGCCTGCTAGTCTCGGCTGCTTTCATACACCATTCCCCTTTCCAGCGATAAGGATAGCTCACTTATTAGGATGTCTTTGTTTAGTAGAATTATGTATGTTACAACGCAAAAAAAGCTCTCCCTTGAACGAATGCACCAAGTGCGGCATTCTGCTCAAAGAAAAGCTTTCATTTGTTTGTTCTATTAATGTTGTTTCACTTTCAAACGGTTCATCGCACGTTGAAGTGCTAGTTCTGCACGACGGAAATCAATTTCGTCACGACGAGCAACACCTAGCCGCTGTTCTGCACGCTGCTTCGCTGCTTCCGCTCGTTCGATATTAATATCTCGTTCTAGCTCTGCACTCTCTGCCAAAATAACTATTTTATTTTGACGCACTTCTATAAAACCGCCGTGAACAGCGATAATATCTAATTTTCCATCGCGTTTTATCGTAACGGGAGCTATGCGAAGTGGTGTAACAAATGGAATATGATTTGGCAAAATGCCAAGCTCACCTTCCAGCCCTGTTACAATGACCATATTCGCTTGTTCCTCGTATACTTTACGCTCAGGAGTTACGATTTCTACCAAGACGGTATTCATCTGCATTCCTCCTGCTCTACTCTATACAAGCGTTTTAGCTTTCTCAATGGCCTCTTCAATAGCGCCTACATAACGGAAAGATTCTTCTGGAAGATCATCGTGTTTACCTTCCAAAATTTCTTTGAAACTACGAACGGCTTCTTTAACTGGTACGTACTTCCCTTGAAGACCAGTAAAAGGTTCAGCAACGTGGAATGGCTGTGACAAGAAAAGTTGGATTTTACGAGCACGTGAAACCGTCAACTTATCTTCCTCACTAAGCTCGTCCATACCAAGAATCGCAATAATATCTTGTAGCTCTTTATAGCGCTGTAGAATACGTTTTACGCCTTGTGCTACGTTATAGTGTTCTTCCCCAACAACTTCTGGGCTCAAAATACGAGAAGAAGATGCTAGTGGATCAACCGCTGGGAATATACCCATCTCTGAGATTTTACGCTCAAGGTTAGTTGTTGCATCCAAGTGAGCAAATGTTGTCGCTGGAGCCGGATCTGTATAGTCATCGGCAGGAACGTAAATTGCTTGAATCGATGTAACGGAACCTTTTTTCGTCGATGTAATACGCTCTTGCAATTGACCCATCTCCGTAGCAAGTGTTGGTTGGTAACCAACGGCTGAAGGCATACGACCAAGAAGTGCGGACACCTCAGAACCTGCTTGCGTAAAACGGAAAATATTATCTATAAATAGTAGAACGTCTTTTCCTTCTTCATCACGGAAATATTCTGCCATTGTAAGACCAGTTAGTGCAACACGTTGACGAGCGCCTGGTGGTTCATTCATCTGTCCGAATACCATCGCCGTCTTGCTAAGTACGCCAGAATCTTTCATCTCATGATATAAATCGTTACCTTCACGTGTACGCTCACCAACACCGGCGAATACAGAGATACCGCCATGTTCTTGAGCAATGTTGTTGATTAGCTCTTGAATCGTAACCGTTTTACCTACCCCTGCTCCACCAAATAGTCCAATTTTACCACCTTTGGCGTATGGTGCTAGTAAATCGATAACTTTAATTCCAGTTTCCAAAATCTCGGATTGTGTAGACAACTCATCAAATGCTGGTGCGCTACGGTGAATAGGATGATTCACTTTAGACTTCACATCGCCAGCTTCGTCAATTGGTTCGCCTAATACGTTAAATACTCTTCCTAGTGTCGGTGCGCCGACAGGAATTGTAATTGCTGCGCCGGTGTCAATAACATCCATACCACGAACTAGTCCATCAGTTGTGCTCATTGCTACAGCACGAACCATATTGTCACCAAGGTGTAGCGCTACCTCGAGTGTTAGATTAATATCTACACTACCCGCTGTCGCCTTGTGCTGAATTTTGACTGCGTTCATAATTGCTGGCAGGCTGCCACGTTCGAACTCGATATCGACAACCGGACCCATGACGGATACAACGCGTCCTTTTTTCATTGTTTTCCCTCCTGGTTCCTTCTTATCTCACATTAGGATTGTGCATTAGCTCCCGCAACAATCTCTGAAATTTCTTGTGTAATCGCTGCTTGACGTGCACGGTTGTACGTCAATGTCAATTCATCAATCATTTTCTTCGCGTTTTTCGTTGCACTACCCATTGCCGTCATTCGAGCACCAAACTCACTCGCTTTTCCATCTAGCAAGGCACTATAGATAAGTGTTTCTGCATACTTAGGCAAAAGTACTTCCAACACGCCTTCAGCCGACGGCTCATACTCGTACTGAGCAACTGTTGTAGAATCCGAAAATTCATCCAGTGGCAGTAAACGCATTTCCGATGGAACTTGCGTAAGTGCATTAACAAATTTATTGTAAAATACATACAATTCATCATAATTGCCTTCGGCAAAGTTTTTCACCGCTTCAAAAGCGATTGCTTTTATATCTCCAAAAGTAGGTGAATCAGGCAGTCCTGTTATTTCTTCTACAATCGGCATATTACGTCGACGGAAATAGTCACGACCTTTACGGCCAATGACGAACAATGCATACTCATCTGCAGATGTATGACGCTCATTAATCGTCAGCATCACTTGTCGAAGAAGGTTTGAGTTATACCCGCCAGCTAGCCCGCGATCGGAAGTAATGACAAGATAGCCTGTTCGTTTAATCTCACGTTTCTCCAACATCGGATGAGTGACATCTGTCGTTCCAGCAGCAATACTGGCTACTACTTCCTTCAACTTCTCCGCATAAGGACGAGAAGCTTGCGCAGCTTCTTGCGATTTCCGCAACTTAGAAGCGGCAACCATCTCCATCGCTTTTGTAATCTGCATCGTACTTTGTTTACTTTTAATTTCACGCTTAATATCGCGCATATTTTTTGCCATATGATAACACCTGCCTTTATTGCTTCAGCTTTCGCCCAAGCCTGCTCAGTAGCCCGCGCTCTACTCACATACTGAATGGCTCTATCCAAACGCAGGCCACTACTTACTAATATCTATGTCTCTTAAACAAAGCTTCTTTTAAATTTATCAATAGCCGCTACTAGTGCTTTTTCGTTATCAGCTGTCATATCTTTTGTATCTCGAATAGACGCACCGATCTCTGGATGATTAGAATCTAGGAAACTCAAAAACTCTCTCTCGAATCGTAATACATCGCTAATTGCGACATCATCCAAGTGACCTTTTACCGCTGTAAAGATCGAAATAACTTGTTTCTCAACCGCCATTGGCTGGTTTACACCTTGCTTCAAGATTTCCATCGTACGCTCTCCACGATTCAATCGAGCTAACGTCGACTTATCAAGGTCAGAACCGAATTGTGAGAACGCTTGAAGCTCACGGAATGCTGCAAGATCAAGACGCAACGTACCGGCAACTTTTTTCATCGCTTTAATTTGTGCTGCACCACCAACACGGGATACGGAAATACCTACGTTAACAGCTGGACGTTGACCGGAGTTGAACAAGTCTGACTCCAAGAAAATCTGACCATCTGTAATAGAAATAACGTTAGTAGGAATATAGGCAGAAACGTCAGAAGACTGCGTTTCGATAAATGGCAATGCTGTCAGTGATCCGCCGCCATGCTCATCATTCAGCTTAGCTGCACGCTCTAGCAAACGGGAGTGCAAGTAAAATACGTCACCCGGATATGCCTCACGACCTGGAGGACGACGTAGCAACAAGGAAAGCTCCCGGTATGCTGCTGCCTGTTTGGTCAAGTCATCATAGATAACAAGAACGTGCTCACCTTTGTACATAAAGTATTCACCCATCGAGCAGCCTGCATATGGCGCAATGAACAACAATGGAGCTGGTTCAGAAGCACCTGCTGTAACGATAATTGTATAATCAAGTGCATCATTACGACGCAATGTTTCTACAACGTTAGCAACAGTTGATTGCTTTTGTCCTATTGCTACGTAAATACATTTAACACCTGTACCTTTTTGGTTAATGATCGCATCCAATGCAATCGCTGTTTTACCTGTTTGACGGTCACCGATAATAAGCTCACGTTGTCCACGACCAATTGGTACCATGGAGTCGATTGCTTTAATACCTGTTTGCATCGGCTCATGAACCGACTTACGAGCAATAACACCAGGAGCCGGAGACTCAACTGGGCGTGTATGCTTCGTATTAATTGGACCTCTACCATCTAGCGGTTGACCAAGTGGGTTAACTACTCGTCCAAGCAGCTCTTCCCCTACTGGCACTTCCATAATACGTCCAGTACGTTTTACTTGATCTCCTTCACGAATGTCTGTATACGGACCAAGAATAACAACACCAACGTTGCTTTCTTCCAAGTTAAGTGCCATACCTACGACACCGTTAGCGAATTCAAGCAATTCTCCTTGCATCGCATTTTCAAGCCCATGTACACGTGCAATACCGTCACCGACGTTAATAACAGTGCCGACTTCGACTACTTCAATTTCCGATTTATACTGTTCGATCTGTTGTTTAATCAGCGTGCTGATTTCATCAGGTCTGATACTCAATTCGTTCACCCCTAATCTTACTTGCGTTAAATTTTTAACGACTTTTCCAATCGTTTTAGCTTACCTGCCAAGCTACCGTCATATAGACTGTCGCCAATACGTACTTCAACTCCACCGAACAGCCCTGGTTCAACCACTTGCGTGGATACAATGCGTTTTCCCGTAAGCTTACTGAATCGCTCAGACAATGAAGCAATTTCTTCATCCGTCATCTGTTTTGCTGTACGAACTACCGCTCGTGCTTCACCAGCAACATCGCCAGCAATACGAACATAAGCGTCATACACCGCAGCAACTAAATGATGTCTTCTACGTGTAATAAGCAATTCTAGTACACTCAATAATGGGCTCGCCAATTTTTCCTGCAGAGCAGTACGCATTACAGTAATCTTCTGCGCACTATCAATGCCCGGGTAATCCAGAAAACGAATCACTTCCACATCATCATGAAACAATTGAACGATAGCAGCTAATTGCTCTTCTACTTGTGCAACCAACTGCTGCTCGTTTGCCAGTTCGAACAACGCTTTAGCGTAGCGCTTCGCTACTACAATGTCGCGGCTCATTTCGATTCGACTTCTTTCATATATTGTTTAACAAGTTGCTCTTGTGACTTTCCGTCGACTTGCTTTTCCAAAATTTTGGAAGCGATTTGTACAGACAAACCACCAACTTCGGAACGAATAGCAGCAACTGCTTTGCTTTTTTCAGCTTCAATATCTTTAATAGAATCTGTTTTAATACGTGTTGCTTCTGCTTGTGCAGATTTGATCATCTCATCAGATTGCTTAGAGCTGGTAACACGAGCTTGCTCAAGAATTCCGTAAGCTTCCTTACGAGCATTTTCCAATTCTTGTTTTTGATCTTCTACGTATTGCGCAGCTTGCTCGCGCGTTTCTCTCGCTTCATTCAGTTGACTTGCTATCAACTCACGGCGCTTTTCCATAATGCCGAACAGTTTACCGAAGGCGAACTTGTTCAAGAAATAATATAAGACTGCAAAGGCTAATAGTGTAATTACTATATCCAACCAATTTATTGACAACTTAAGCTCACTCCTTCCATCTCACATCATATCGCGTATCCTACATAACGAAGGCGAAGATGGCTACGCCCTCCTCGCCAAACCATTCGTTATATAATATTGACTAAGATCCACCAGCAAAAACGATCAAGAACGCGATAACAGTAGCTGCTAGAGGTACAACCTCAACGATACCAACACCGATAAACATTGTTGTTTGAAGTGGACCACGAGCCTCTGGCTGACGTGCAATGGACTCTACTGTTTTACTTACGATCATACCGTTACCAAAACCTGCGCCTAGTGCGCCCAAACCTACTGCAATTGCTGCTGCCAACATTTCCATTTTCTAATTTCCTCCTTGGAATACTTACGTATATTAGTAATTAATTAAATATAATACTCCTTAATTGCTAGCAATTCAAAAATTGCTCCAACCAGGTTTATTAATGCTCTTCATGTATCGTTGCTTGACCGATATAAACCATCGTCAATATCGTAAAGATAAACGCTTGAAGCGCTCCGATAAATATACTAAATCCTTGCCATGCTGCCAATACCGGAATACCGAACCATGATATTTTTAAAATAGTTGAGATAAGAACTTCTCCGGCGAATATATTGGCGAACAAACGAATCGCTAGTGCGATTGGCTTTGCCAAGTTCTCGATAATATTTAGTGGTAAGAAAAACCAGTACGGTTGAAGATAGTGTTGCAAATAATGTTTGCGATTTTCTTTTAGCCCTAAGAAATGGATAATTAAAAATACAACTAATGCTAATCCTATCGTTACGTTAATATCAGCTGTAGGAGACTTGAACCAAAGGAAATGCGCCTGATTGTCTACCGTTGCTAATTCCGAACCTTTTAATACGTAACCAAAAATTTCTACCGGTCCTGTATGTCCAGAAATAATTGCAAGTGGTAAACCCAAGATATTAGCTATGAAGATAAATAAAATCAACGTCATCCCAAGTCCCAGGTAATTCTTCACTTTATGTAGCGGCAATGCACTACCAATCAAATTGTGAACAAAATCAACGACCCATTCCATAAAGTTTTGCAGTTTGGAAGGGTTTTCCACAGATAGATTACGAGTTGCCAGCATACAGAGAACAAAAACAATTACTGAGGTAATAAGGAGCATTAAAATAGTCGATAAGTTTATATCCAACGAACCTATCTCAATAATCGGTGCATCATGCATAAATCTGTACTCACCCCTTTCCAAAGTTCGCTTATTTATTTTTCTTGACGAAAGCTTAACACAATGCTTACTGGAATCATAAGCAGTTGAACTACAAATATGCCTACAATTGCTGACCAGAGCGAAATTTGTTCAAATTTGAAAGCAAACAACGCAACAAGCAAAACGACACACATCCGTGTAGCAAAACCCATACTAAATTTCTTGCTAGTCTGAGCAACAACCAACTCGGTCAACTGAGTTACCTTCCGAGCTAAAAAACGAACATTCAGTAATCCCGCTGAACTACCAATAATAAAACCGAGCCAATGTTGCTTGTACTCCGGATATAACGCAAGTGCCATAAATGCCAGTGCCAACAAAATGATAGTGACTCTAAAAACGACATTCACGATGGAAGCGATATTAGCCATTATCTTCCCCCACGAATTTTATTATTAACAGTACAAGATTGATAATTGCTAGAATCAAACCAGCCACACACCCGACAGCAATCCAAAATCGCGGTGCAGCATAGTACCCAACCAACCACTTTGCAATCCAAAAACCAACCACAATGTAAGCAGTAACGATAACGCCTGCTCCGCTAATATATAGCGCAACAAGCCATGGCTTGTCTTGATTCAGCATTATCACCTCTTGGATTAACCTAGCAAACAAAAGTTTAAAACCCAACAATAATAATACGAAAAGCTTGAATCGTTTGTCAATTGTAATAATTCATAGCATGCTGTCATTATACAGCTTCTCGCTCTGTACTATATATCACAGCTATGACGAAAAACCGTACAGTATTACTGTATAGTTTCTCACTAGCTTTGCCTAGCAACAATTAAAGTAATTTATGAACGTTGTGTGAACGACTCTGGTTTGTCCGCGATTTTCCCAAAATGATGGAGTATCGCGTCCACTATTCTTTCGGATGCTTTGCCATCACCGTACGGATTGGCCGCTTGACTCATCCGGGCATATAGAGCCGCATCCGTTAATAAAGCTTTCGCTCTATTATAGACATGCTCCTCATCTGTTCCAATCAGCTCAAGTGTACCAGCTTCAATACCTTCCGGTCTTTCTGTCGTATCCCGCATCACTAATGTCGGTACTCCAAAGCTTGGCGCTTCTTCCTGTAACCCACCCGAATCGGTCATAATAAAATGAGCGTGCGGATAAAAATTATGAAATTCGAATACGTCCGGTGGATCAATTAAGCGAACACGCGGATGATCGCCTAATATTTCTTGTGCCGGTTCACGCACGGCTGGATTCATATGCACCGCATAGACTACGACAACATCTTCATGTTCATCAGCTATTCGACGAACTGCACGGAATATGTTGCGATGTTTTTCACCAAGTGATTCTCTCCGATGCGCTGTCATCAATATCATTCTTTTTCCTTGCGCCCATTCAATGACAGGATGCATAAATTGATCATCTACCGTGTACTGAAAAACATCAATCGCTGTATTACCTGTAATATATAAGTGTGCTTCATTTTTGTTTTCTTTGAGCAAGTTGCCCGCCGACCAGTTTGTTGGAGCAAAATGAACATCCGACAATACACCAGCAAGTTGACGGTTCATTTCTTCTGGATATGGAGATAATTTATTCCACGTCCGAAGACCTGCTTCCACATGTCCTACTTGAATTTTTTGTAAAAAAGCAGCATAGCTAGCTAGAAAGGTCGTTTGCGTATCGCCATGCACTAATACGATATCTGGCTTCGTTTGAGCCAATATCGGTTCCAGACCCTGTAGTACTCGCACCGTAGTATCTGTTAATGATTGCTGTTGTTGCATCACATCGAGATCAAAGTCAGGTGTAATCTCAAAAAAATCAAGTACTTGATCTAACATTTGCCGATGTTGAGCAGTTACACAGACGATCGGTTCAATCACATCATCTCGGCGCTGCAACTCCAATACGAGCGGAGCCATTTTAATCGCCTCCGGTCGCGTTCCAAATATCGTCATCACTTTCAGTTTAGACATACTTTTTAATCCTCCTATGTCTGATCAAAACTAATTCGTCCCATACATCCGGTCACCGGCATCGCCTAAACCAGGAATAATATAGCCGTTATCATCTAGCCTTTCATCAAGTGCCGCAATATAAATATCTACGTCAGGATGAGCTTCCTGTATCGCCGCTACTCCTTCGGGAGCTGCAATGAGGCACATCAACTTAATATGGTCACAACCACGATTTTTAAGTGATGTTATCGCAGCAATCGCTGAGCCGCCAGTAGCAAGCATAGGATCAATAACAATTAACATCCTGTTCGGTGCATCTGTTGGCAAATTGATATAATATTCCGTTGGCAAGAGCGTCTTCGGGTCACGTACCAATCCAATATGACCTACTTTTGCAGAAGGAATCAATTTCAACATGCCGTCAACCATCCCAAGACCGGCACGCAAAATAGGCACAAGGCCAAGCATACGACCTGATACAATTTTGGAGTTTGTTGTGGCCACAGGTGTTTCTACTTCAATCGTATCAAGCGGTACTTCTCTTGTTAACTCGTACGCCATCAATGTTGAAACCTCATCTACAAGTTCACGAAAATCTTTCGTATTCGTTTGTTTGTTGCGAATAAAGGTTAACTTGTGCTGAATAAGCGGATGGTCGCATATTACTAATCTGCCCATGGAGCATAATTCCTCCTAACAAAACTTATCATCAATTACACTATTTTTGATTACAATCCTATACATTATAGCACTGTATAATGCACGTTGCACCTTACAAATAATTAAAAAAAATACTTACAGACTTTCGTCTACAAGTATTTTTTAATGCACCAACCATCCAATGAATAATTGTACTAAAAACGTGGTATTTTTTTTAATAAAAATATTGTGACACTCATCACAAGCAAAACAATGTCATAATTGTACTTAGCGGCTTTTTACCAATAATTGAATCGCTTCCTCGACAACTTTGCTAGTATCTCCGCCAGCCGCTTGTTCATCTATTATACATTGTTGTAAATTTTCTGCGACAATTTGAGCAATTGCTCGATCTGAAGCATTGCGAACGGCAGATAGCTGACTGACAACTTCCTTACAAGACTTCTGCTCATCCATCAGTCGCAACACACCGCGAACCTGCCCTTCAATTCGCTTCAATCTTGCTTTAATTTCATTGGAATATTCGTAGCTCATCTCTCTAACCTGCCTTTCTTATCTATAGTACTGGCTAAACGATCTATAGTATCCCATCGAGTTTTATATATTATAACGTAAACCATTTATAGCAACAAGCACCACGCTTCAATGTTATGCTAGAAGTTATATGAATAAGTTCACATTTCCTTCCGACGCATCTCCCAAATACGCACCTACACCACCATACTCAATACCATCTAATAGCTCATCTTGTTGTAAACCTAACAAATCCATCGTCATCGTACAAGCTACTAACTTAACCCCTTGCTCTCGTGCCAATTCGATAAATTGAGGCAATGTAAGCACATTATGCTTCTTCATCACGTGTTTAATCATTTTTGGACCTGCTCCTGCAAAGTTCATCCGAGACAAACCTAACCGCTTCGCTCCACGTGGCATCATCCAACCGAACATTTTTTCCAAAAAGCCCTTTTTCACTGGTACAGCCTCTTCTTTACGAAGTGCATTTAACCCCCAGAAAGTAAAAAATATCGTTACATCGTGATCGTAAGCTGCTGCGCCGTTCGCAATAATAAAAGCAGCAATTGCTTTATCCATATCCCCACTAAACAACACAATAGTTGTTCCTTTGTTTTTTGTCACATCAGTACTCGTTTGCAATGAACTCATATTTATCTTCGCTCCTTTATTTTGTCATTACCTTTCGTTGTTTAACAACTATTTACCCATACCCCTAATAGTATGTAACTTAATATAAACTGTTTCACTAAAATTGTCAAAACAGATTTCTGTTTATTCCACCATCCTATTTACTCCAAATAAGAAAATAACAAAAAAAGCGCGCACACCAACATCGTTGATATACACGCTTTTCATTTTTTATCGATAAAACAATCGCTACTGTTAAGCATAGTGACAAGCCGCAAAATGCCCTTTGCGTACTTCTAGCAATTGTGGTTCTTCTTGTTTACACTTCTCTGTTGCAACAGGGCAACGAGTATGGAATTTGCAGCCTGACGGTGGGTTTACAGGGCTCGGCAAGTCGCCTTGCAATACAATGCGTTGACGTTCAGCCTCGACCTGTGGATCAGGAATCGGAATAGCTGACATCAATGCTTTCGTATAAGGATGAAGCGGATTACTATACAGCTCGCCACTTTCCGTAATCTCCACAATCTTACCAAGATACATAACCGCCACACGATCGCTAATATGTTTAACCATCGACAAATCGTGAGCGATAAACAAATAAGTTAATCCCATTTGCCTTTGCAACTGTTGCAGTAAATTGACGACTTGCGCTTGAATCGACACATCCAGTGCAGATATAGGCTCATCGGCTATTATAAAAGCAGGATCAACAGCAAGCGCTCGAGCAATACCGATACGTTGACGTTGTCCCCCTGAAAATTCATGAGGATAACGGGCAGCATGTTGTGATTGCAACCCTACTAGTTCCAACAGCTCAGCAATCCGTTTTTCACGTTCTGCTCGGCTGCTCACTAGATTGTGAATATCCAGTGCCTCACCGATAATGTTCGCCACAGTCATACGTGGGTTTAGCGAAGCGTAAGGATCTTGAAAAATCATTTGCGTTTGACGACGAAACGCCTTTAGTTCATTAGGTTTTAATTGATATATATTTTTACCGCCAATCGAAACGGTACCTTCAGTTGGTTCGTACAGACGCATTATCGTTCGTCCGGCTGTCGATTTGCCGCAACCCGATTCCCCCACCACACCAACCGTTTCCCCATGCTTAATCGAAAAGCTGATGGAATTAACCGCTTTTAATATTTGGTCGCCGCCCAAATTAAAAAACTTACTTAAATTGTTGACTTGTACAAATGGCTCTCCAGTGCTCATATCGATTTCTCTCCTTGCGCATAGGAATGTGTTAACCAGCATGCCGCAGCATGTTCGCTATCGCTATTAGCGCCTACTGCTACCAGTTCTGGATCGTTATCTAGACAAACACGCATCGCCTCATCACAACGAGCACAGAAACTACATCCTAGCGGTGGTTTTATTAGATCTGGCGGGCTCCCGAAAATCGGAATTAACGGCTCATCTTTCGGCTGATCCAAACGAGGCATCGAACGTAATAGCCCTCGAGTATAAGGGTGCTGTGGATTTCCGAAAATTTCCCACTTCGTGCCGGTTTCAACCACTTTACCTGCATACATAACAATAACACGGTCGCACACATCCGCTACAACACCGAGATCGTGCGTAATCAGAATAATAGACGTACCTAGTCGTACCTGCAAATCTTTTAACACACGCATAATTTGTGCTTGAATCGTAACATCGAGCGCCGTTGTCGGCTCATCAGCAATAAGCAAAGCTGGATTACAAGCAAGTGCGATGGCAATCATCGCCCGTTGTCGCATACCACCAGAAAATTGATGTGGATATTGTCCAAAGCGAGTTTCAGGATTAGGTATTCCTACTAGGTGTAATAATTCTATCGCTTTAACTTTTGCCTGCCTTGAAGATATCTTTTGATGCTTCACCAACACTTCTGTAATTTGTGTTCCTATAGTAAGTGTTGGGTTCAACGAAGTCATCGGATCTTGAAAGATCATTCCAATCTCTTGACCTCTAATAGCTTCCATTTGTTTTTCTTCTTTTGTTACTATTTCCTCACCTTTAAAACGAATCGACCCACTTATCGTAGCAGGCGGGCTTGGCAACAATTTCATAATCGACTGGGCTGTAACACTTTTACCGCAACCCGATTCCCCAACAATCGCTACTGCCTCACCTGGTTTAATCGAAAAATTAACACCGCGCACGGCTTGTACTTCTCCACCGCGAACTTTGAAATTTACGCGCAGGTCAGTTACTTCCAGCAAGTTAGTCTTATCGTTTAACTGCGCCGTCCCCGCCGCATTATTCTGCTTGTAATTCATCCACCCACCACCTTTCATTACTACTTTTTCAATTTTGGATCGAAAGCATCACGTAAACCATCACCAAATATATTGAAGCAAAGCATTGTTAAACTAATCAATACAGCCGGGAACAACATTCTCCACGGATATATTGTCATGGCTTTAAGTGCATCATTAATTAACGTTCCTAGGGAAGCTGTTGGTAGTTGAATACCCAGACCTAAAAAACTAAGAAATGCTTCAGCAAAAATGGCTTGTGGTACTGTCATTGTAATCGTAACGATAATTGGACCTAATGAATTGGGTATCAAATGTTTGAACATAATTCTAAATGGGCTTGCTCCAAGTGCACGTGCTGCTAAAACATACTCTTGATTTTTCAGTTGCATCACTTGTCCACGCACAATCCACGCCATACTTATCCATCCCGTAATAGATAGTGCTAAGACGATGGTAAACATACTTGGGTTCAAGACTACAATAAGCAAAATAACTACAAGCATATTGGGGATCGAATAGAGTATTTCGCAAATACGGTTCAAAATTTCATCCACTCTACCGCCATAATAGCCCATAATTCCACCAATAATAACGCCTAACACCAAGTCTACCAGCGCAGCATAAATCCCTACTTGCAAAGAAATACCCGCACCCATCCACGTACGTTCAAACATGTCTCTACCTAGAGAATCTGTCCCAAACCAATGTTCGCTAGATGGGGGATGATTTATTTTATCGAAATTTTGTGTTTGATAATCATGTGGTGTCAAATACTGTCCGATTATAGCAAACAAACCGATTAACAACAAAATAATAATACTAATCATAGCTAGTTTGTTTGCTTTCAGCCGCAGCCATGCATCACGTCCAGCCGAGATACTTTCTCGCATGACTGGTTTAATAGCCTTTTCTTCTGCATGTAACTTCTCAAAATCAGCTACGGTAAAAGATGCGGTATTAGCTAAATTACTGCTTGCAGTAGCACCAACAAGTCCTTCTTGTACTATTTCCTTTGATTTATTATTGTTGCCTTCTGCCATTAGCCTTTACCTCCTCTACCCGCAAGTTTCATCCGTGGATCTACTAGTCCATATGCTAAATCAGTTGCTAACCGAGCAAGCATTAAAATAACGGCATAAAATAACGTTAATCCCATTATTAATGTATAGTCTCGGTTTGTTATACTGCTGACAAAATCTTGTCCCAAACCGCCAATTCCAAAAATTTGCTCTATAATCACTGACCCTGTAATGATATTAGCTGCCATCGGTCCAACATAAGTAACTACTGGTAAAATTGCGTTTCGAAGCGCATGTTTCACCAAAATGACACGACCTTTTAATCCTTTTGCTTTCGCCGTTTTAATGTAGTCAGCCGATAACACTTCAAGCATACTTGAACGGGTTAAACGAGCGATAAAAGCTGCCGGTAAAAAAGATAGCGCTAATACGGGCAACACAAAATCCAGTGGTTCATTAAGTCCTGTTACATTAAATATTCGCCACTGTACTCCAAATAATTGTTGTAGTCCAGTTGCTACTACAAAGTTAGGGATAGACACACCCAGTACTGCAATAAACATCGTAAAACTATCCAAAAACTTGCGATGATTAAGTGCAGCGATGAAGCCAAGAATTAATCCTGCTGCAATTGCCAACATGATGGAGAATATTCCAAGTTGCATGGAGTAAAAAAATCCACGCTCTATGACATCTGTTACAGATGTATATTGGTGCTTCATCGACATACCCAAATCTAATTGGGCAATGTTACCCATATAATTCAAATATTGTTGCCATAAAGGTAGATCAAATCCATATTGTGCATTCAATTGCTCTAGTATAGCTGGCGGAATATTTTTTTCAGATTGAAAAGGACTACCTGGTGTTGCCCGCATCAGAAAAAAAGTAGCCGAAGCAAGTACGAACAAAGAAAGCAGCATATACATCAATTTTTTTCCAAAATAACGAAACATATTGGGCTGCTCCTTTCTAATGGTTATATAGTTATGGCTAGGGCTTGTACATGTACAAGCCCTAGCCATTTACCCATTAGGGTGCTTCATAATAACCATGTACGTACTGAATATCGCCTTTGAAATCTATATAAATGTTTTTAAATCCTGGCTTCAGCATATAAACTGCTGAATCATAAAAAAGTGGTATAACTGGACGGTCTTCCATTAATAACTTTTCAGCTTCTGCCATTTTTTTCATTCGAACTGCTTGATCAGATGTGTTATTTACTTCTGCAACAAGAGCGTCATATGCAGGATTAGAGTAACCAATATCATTATTGCCACCTGTTGTAGTGTATAGGTCAATAAACGTTATTGGATCGTTATAATCCGCTCCCCAGGCACTACGTGCTACTTCATAATTAAGAGCTCTACGGTTATCTAAAAATACGTTCCACTCTTGGTTACCGATGCTGGCATTGATGCCTAAATTTACTCGCCACATTTCGACAATAGCTTCAGCAACTTTTTGATTTATTTCATTCGTGTTGTATAGTAAGCTGAATTCTGGCATTTCACTCAGTCCAGATTCTTGCAAACCTTCAGCCAGTAATTGTTTAGCAGCTTCATAATCTTCAGTAAAGTAGTTATCTGGATATTCTGTTCTGAAATCATCTTTTTCGCCAGATATACCCGGAGGTACCATACCATACGCAGGCACTTGTTGTCCACGGGTAACTTTTTCTGTAAGATCAGAGCGAGATATAGCCATCGACATCGCTTGACGTACTTTCACATTGTCAAACGGTTTTTTAGTCGTGTTAAAGATGTAGTAGTTCAACCCGGCTGTTGATTTAATCTTGAACTCATCAGGATGATCTGCTTTTAATGATTCTAGTTGATCCGTCGGTAACACTCCTGTTGGTTTACCTGCATAGTCAATAATATCTGTTTTATACATATTTACTTCCGAACCAGCATCATTGACCATAGTGAAGTGTACACTATCTAGCTTAATATTGTCTATATCGTAGTAATTTTCATTTTTTGCTATAGTAATCGATGTTCCTTTTTTCCAGTCAGACATTTTAAAAGCACCATTAGAAATCAATGTATCTGCTTTAGATGCGAACGCTGGATTGTCTGTAACAGAAGAGTGAACTGGATAATATGTTACAAATGATACTACACTTAAGAAATAAGGCGTAGCTGTATTTATTTCCACCTCTAGTGTGTGCTCATCTGTTGCTTTTACTGCCACATCGTCTACTGAGCCCTTACCAGAGTTGTAATCTTCTGCTCCTTTAATGTAGTAGAGCATGTAAGCATAAGGAGACGCTTTTGGCTTCAAATCAGGATTTAGTACTCGTTTCCAAGCAAATTCAAAATCTTGAGCTGTTACTTTATCTCCATTACTCCATTTTACATCATCACGCAACTGGAATGTATACTTTGTTCCATCTTCGGAAATAACCCAAGATTTGGCAACAGCCGGTACTACTTCAGCTTGCTCATTAACACGTGTTAATCCTTCAAAAATACCGTTGAGTACAGTACCAGAAATTTGATCTTGAGCTTGTGCAGGGTCCAATGTAGGTGGCTCTGTTGACAAGTTCAATCGGAATTGCTGCTTGCCCGTTGCACCTTGTCCTTCTGTTGCTGTGTTATTACCTTGCTCACCTTTGCTTGGCTGATTACTGCCCGGTTTGCTCACACAACCCGCTGCTAGCAGTGCTATAATAAGCAAAACCGATAGTGCGAGTGTTGTTTTTCTGTTTCGCATAATTAACCCTCCATTTTTCTATTCACTGAAAAGTGATTAATTTAGTATACCATTACACCTAAAATAAACAAATATCCACCCCTTTTCACCGATAGGTCGAAAAGGGGTGGATGTCACATAATGTTCACATTTATAGTGGCAAATATCACTGTAAGTTTATTGGTGGTTGCTCATTTTTATCTGCAATTGTTACGGAAAATTCATGTTCTGCACCGTCTCTCCATACGGTTATTACTACTTCTTCACCAACAGGAAGTGTGATGATTTTGTTGACGGCTTCTTTAGAATCAGCGATTTCTTCCCCATCCACTTTTAAAATAACATCGTACTGACGGATACCTGCTTTGAACGCTGGAGTACCTGGTAATACAGAGGTTACGATGGCTCCTTTCTTCGAAGGCAAGTTTAATTCGTTCACGAAAGTTTCATTAATATTTCCGACCGTTACACCGATATAGGCAGATGGAATAGTTTTCCCTTCTTCTAAATAGTTAATTAATGGAACAAATACTGTAGTCGGAATCGCAAATCCAATTCCTTGTGCATTAGCACTTTTTGCCGTATTGATACCAATAACTTCACCTTTCAAATTAATTAACGGTCCACCGGAGTTACCAGAATTGATAGATGCATCGGTTTGTAATAAGTTACGATATTGTCTTTGTCCACGCTCGTCACTAATTGGCACTTCCCGCTCTTTAGCACTTATAACTCCGACTGTAACCGTATGTTCAAAACCAAGTGGATTTCCGATAGCTACCACCCATTCACCAACCGTGATCGTACTAGAGTCGCCAATTGGTAGCACTTTGAACTTTTCTTTATCATCGATTTTTATAACAGCTAAATCATGCTCCGGGCTTGCACCTAATACTTTAGCTACAAATGGTTCATCATATCCTTGGACCGTTACTTCAATCCGATCAGCACCAGCAACAACATGCTCATTCGTTAATATATAGCCACCGTCTTTATAGAAGAACCCTGATCCAGCACCAAGTGGATGTAATTGCTTTTGTTCACTATCTGGTACTTGTGGTTGCTCTGGCATCTGTCCAAAAAAGTAAGAAAAAATATCATCTGTATTTGGTGATTGATTATAGTTGCCTCTTTCTGCGAACGTATTGATCAATACGACCGATTCGTTAGACTGTTCTACAATAGAAGAGAAGTCTAAGTTGGAAGTCAATGCTCCATTGGTAGGTCCCGCTGCTACTGTGGAAGCATTAGCCACTTGCTGCGACCCACTAGACAATAAGTCACCGTTAACTGGTAAGCCAGCTCCTAAACCATTTATTGAAAAAATAATGAGAGCAGCTACTAAACCACCAGCGATACTTGCCATCATCATCTTACCTACTCCAGCTCTAGAACCGTCATGTCTTCTGTTCATTGTAAAGCCCTCCTTTATTTCTTTATTGCTTTTGAAGTTATTTTTATTATGTAATCATAAAATTAAAACAACCTTAAACGATAATTAATAAGAAATAAAAAAAAGCGCCTATTCAACAATTACTCTTGAATAGACGCTCGCTATATGAACAATTAGTATTTCATATCTGCATACAATGGGTATTTGTCCGTCAAATCACGAACCATTTTGCGAGCTTGCTCCAAAACAGCTTCATCTTTAGGGCTAGTTAATACAGCAACAATAACTTCTGCAATAACGCGCATATCGTCTTCTTTCATACCACGAGTCGTTGCTGCTGGTGTTCCAAGACGAATACCACTAGTTACAAATGGGCTCGTTGGATCGAATGGAATAGCATTTTTGTTAACAGTAATACCTACTTCGTCCAATACATGCTCTGCATCACGACCAGTAATATTAAAGCTTCTAGTATCTAGCAACATCAAGTGATTGTCTGTACCACCAGATACGATTGTTACATCACGCTTCACCAATTCTTCTGCTAACACCTTTGCGTTAACCATCACTTGGTTCATAAATGTTTTGAACGATGGTTGTAATGCTTCACCAAGTGCTACTGCTTTAGCTGCGATCACGTGCATTAGCGGGCCACCTTGCGAACCAGGGAATACTGCCTTGTCAATAGCTTGCGCCCAAGACTTACGGCACAAAATCATTCCACCACGTGGTCCACGTAGTGTCTTATGCGTCGTAGTTGTGACAAAGTGAGCATGCGGTACTGGGTTTGAATGCAAACCAGCTGCTACTAGACCTGCGATGTGCGCCATATCTACCATAAACAAAGCACCTACATCGTTAGCGATTTCTCCGATTTTGGCGAAATCAATTTCTCTTGGGTAAGCACTCGCACCCGCTACAATTAGACGAGGACGATGTTTGAAAGCTAGTTTACGAATTTCTTCATAATCAATAGTAGATTCGCCTTCTTGTACGCCATAAGCTACGAAATTATAAAGCAATCCAGATGCGTTAACTGGGCTACCATGCGTCAAGTGACCACCATGTGCCAAGTTCATCCCAAGTACTGTATCGCCAGGCTTCAATGCCGCCAAGTATACAGCCATATTCGCTTGTGCACCAGAGTGAGGTTGAACGTTAGCATGTTCCGCTCCGAACAATTCTTTGGCACGATCCCGAGCCAAGTTTTCCACGATATCTACATGCTCACAACCACCATAGAAACGTTTGCCTGGGTAACCTTCTGCATATTTGTTCGTTAGTACAGAACCCATTGCTTCGATAACAGCTTCACTAACGATATTTTCAGATGCGATTAATTCAATGTTGTCACGTTGACGAGTAAGTTCCAATCCCATTGCCTGCAATACAGCAGGATCTTGTTTGCGTAAATTTTCCATAAAAGAATGCCTCCTAATAATAATTTCTAATTTATAAACATCAATATCGATGTAAGTAAACGCTACATTTGCGGTAGCTCATACACTGCACGAGCTCCACCTATTAACTTTGCCCTTGTATAAGCAGCTGTTACATGAGCGGAACCAATCTTATTGATCGTTGGACGAAAAGGTACTGCCACTTGCTTCAAATGCATGCCTATTAACGTATCACCAATATCAACTGCCGCATGAGCAGCAATTCGATCGACAAGTACCGGTTGCTTCATATGAGTGTAGGCATACGCCGCCATTGATCCGCCTGCATGAGGAACTGGAACGGCTTGTACTTGCTCCAATTGCAAGACTTCCGCCACTTCCTGCTCGATCACGAGTGCCCGATTCAAATGTTCACAGCATTGAAAAACAGGGTGAAAACGAATGGCTTGCTGCGCTTGATTGATGCCAGTAAAGATTTGCTCTGCCACCAACATCGTGCCGCTAGTTCCAATACGCTCCCCAATAATTTCACTAGTACTTACTCCAAAAACAACTAACTTACCCGCTCCGATCTGACCAGCGGCAACTACTTCCTGAACGATTTGCTCCACTTGTTTCGCCAAATATTGATCTGCTAATATATCAGTTGGCATCTGTTTCATAACGTCAGCCCCTTCATTTAACATGAGCGTTGTTCGATACTCATTACTTTGTCAATTCGTCCTTGATGGCGTTCTCCTTCAGAAAAAGGTGTCTCTAACCATACACGAACAATTTCTTGTGCAACACCTGGACCAATGACACGCTCGCCCATTGCAAGTACATTCGTATCATTATGATCTCTCGTTGCCTGTGCCGAAAACAAATCATGAACAAGCGCGCAACGAATGCCCTTCACTTTGTTAGCAGCAATCGACATACCAATGCCAGTGCCACAAACTAAAATACCACGATCCGCTTTCCCTTCAACAACAGCAGTACATACCGGAAGTGCATAATCCGGATAATCAACAGACTGCTCACAACTACTACCAACATCTTCTACCGTATAACCAAGTGATTCGATAAATGGAATTAACTCTTGCTTTAGGCGAAAGCCGCCATGATCTGCTCCAATGATTACTTTCATCATTAACACCATCCTTTGTTGCTTATTATACCTAAAACAGGCTATATTAACGAAAAAAAGAGCTAGACGTGCTAATAAGCACGCTGCTCTTTGCCCAGGCGACCGGCCGTATATCCCAATGCTCCATTGTGGTTACCCACTATCGTCGCCAGTTACATCAGGTTCAACGCTTTAATTTGATTTTATCATAGCTGATTACTATATAAATTGCAATGCTCTTTACAAAAAAATTGTATGTCCTAGATGATCTGCAATTGGTCAATTAAATAGCCACTTTTAGCTTGTCCTATCCACGATTCGCTTTCTTTTTTGCGTCCTATGCAAGCTTGTCCGCCAGTTTAATAAGTACTTCTTCTAGCTCAAGCGCACAAGCATCATATACTACTTGCGAGCCTCCAAATGGATCAGCAATATCAAAACTAGGAATTTTACTTTCTAAGTGTAATAATCGTTGTCGTTGTTCCCCCGTTAATTGTCCACCTAACGCTTGCTGCATCTGCATTTCACTATAGAGATGCTCCAATTCAGTAATATCCTTCATCCAATCTTCTTCCTGATACACAAATTCCTTTAATGTAAAAGTACGATCTACTGCTTCCGGATACCATTGTAATAACGATTGCTTATGCCCCGTCGTCATTGTCAAAATTAGCGTTGCCCAAGCAACGGCATCTTTCGTCAACCTCTTGGATGATCCGTCATACGTAATTTCACGTTTTTTGAGTGCTGTAAGTGCCCCTTCTGATGTTGGCATGCCATCCATCGTAGATACTCCAGCAGATCGAACGGATAGTGACAATCCACGTTGCTGCGCTATGTTAGTGAACATTGCTTCCGCCATCGGCGAACGACAAGTGTTACCAGTGCATACAAATAGTATGTTTGTCATATGACCGCTCTCCTTCCTACTTCTAGTTCTCTATTACTGCTACAATACTGTTATGATACCATTGTTTCATTAAAGTTCAATTATATAATAAGTAAAATACCAAGCCCGATCAATATAGCCCCACCACAAATTTCACCATATTCTCCTAAACGTGCGCTCACTTTACGCCCCAACAGTAAACCGAGCATTGCCATCAAACCACCAATACTACCTAGCAAGAAAACCGTTGCCCATATCTTGAGCGGAAGAACACCCAATGTCACTCCAACAGAAAAAGCATCTACACTAACACTGAATGCTATAACGACCATGCCCCACATACTACGGTGATTAAATATTGGCTCTGTATTAGCTCGAAATGCACTATATATCATCTGTACCCCAAGCAGTAAAAATAAACAACCTGCCGCCAGTACCGCAATATCTCCCAGCAATTCGTTCATCCATCGTCCCATTAAAATACCAGCAAGCGGCATAATCAAATGAAATAATGCGACTAATAATCCAAGCCGTAAAACATGTAGCAAACGTATTCCACGTACCCCAATACCTATACCTACCGAAAAGGCATCCATACCGATTGCTAACGAAATAATTAGCAATGTGAGCACGCCGCCTGATCCTGCACCAATATCCACCATATCCGACCATGTAAAACGTAATTGCTCCAATCGGCTCCACCCTTTCATCTGCTAATACTTCACTTTATGCAGATGAAAGGACAATCATGACAAGCAGCTTACTAGGTTCTTCTTACGATAAATCAATCAAATGAGCAGCAGCCGCTTTAAACAGACGATTGCGCAGCGCTTCATGCAAACCACCTTCTGGAGGATACTCTGCCCAAATTCGATCTATTCCTTGCGCATCACACTGACGCAAAACATCATACAATTGCTGTGCCCCTTGCTCCGGATTGTTGCGAGCTCCTATATCAAAACAACGATCTGCTTTATAAAATGGTAACATTTCACTATAGGCAAGCACCGCCGTTTTTTCCCCGTGTTTGCGCGCTTGTACTACCGACTTATTAATAAAAGCGACTACTTCTTCACTTGTTGCGCCAGTTACTAACTGCAATTGACCATTTGGAGCATAATGAGCATACTTCACGCCAGGTGACTTCGGTGCATCCTTATCCGATTGTTTACTAAACCGAATCTTCGCCTGCGGTAGCGCTGCTTGTAATTGCTCGCTTGTAATACCTCCGGGACGCAAAATATAGAGCATATCATCGACTACTTCCACCACCGTCGACTCGACACCAACATTAGCTGCTCCACCATCTACAATACCGTTAATCCGTCCATGCAAATCTTCCCATACGTGCTTAGCTTGCGTTGGACTAGGCTTACCTGAACGATTAGCACTCGGAGCTGCAACAGGTACATTGCACTCCGCTAGTAACGCAAGCGCCACGGGATGTTCCGGTATCCTCACCCCAACTGTAGTCAAACCTGCCGTCACTAGCGGAGATAGGGCATCTGCTTTAACCGGTAAAATAAGCGTAAGTGGCCCTGGCCAAAACTGATCGATTAATTGCTGCTCCCACTCATTTACACCCATTACAAAAGAGCCAAGTTGCTCCTGACTTGCAATATGAACAATTAACGGATTATCCGCGGGTCGCCCCTTCGCCGCAAATATTTGAGCAACCGCATCACTATTACGAGCATCTGCACCAAGCCCATAAACCGTCTCCGTAGGAAACGCCACCGTCGCACCATCACAAATCATTTCTGATGCATCCGACACATACTCCCGCAACTCATCCACGACAAAAGCTTGCTGCGTTTGCAACGACAATGTAGGTATTTTCCACAATATAGTTTCTTCCATCAACAACTAAACCGACTTTCTAACATAAATTTATAACGATAGTATAGCACATCCACTTTTTGCGATGTTACATTTAATTCTACTTCAACCTTGTACGCTCTTCCCGCTACTTTTCTGCCGTATCCCTTTTGCTCAGTAACTTCTTGGCGTATACCCTTCGCTCAGTGACTTTTTGACGTATACCCTTCACTCAGTGACTTCTTACCGTATACCATTCGCTCAGGGAGTATATAATTATGGATAATAATACAAAAAAGCCCGTTCCCTACAACAAGTAAGGATGAAGGCTATCGTATCTAACTTGTTATTTAAACTGTTTTTTCATAAAATTGCTTACTGAGTGATGGGGATACGACTATATACAAAGAGATGGCTGCACAACACAACACAACACACCGCACTATACTGCAAATTCCTTTGCCTCTGCCTATTTCCTCTACTTGCTTCTTAAATCTTACTATTTACTATTTACAAACGCTATTATGCAAATAATCCTTTTACCCATTGTCCAACGGATTGGAATAAGTCAGCGATAAAGAACTTTACTTCTGGCTGTTCGTCAGATGGTTGTTCTGCTACTGCTACAGTTGTTGCTTCTTCTGCTGTTGTGGTGGATAGTGCTTCTGCTGAACTTGTTTCCGATGAGACTGCATCTACGAAGCATAGTGGCGGGAATAGCACGCACCACCAGTTTTGTCCTTCGGCTTCACCTAGTGAGATTCTTAGTGCTTCATACATACCAGCAGGATATATTTTATTGCCATACATTTTGGCAGGGAATTCTACTTCATCTAGTTCTACTTGAAAATCATAAGTGTAGCCGCGTGACGTTAATGTTTGTGCTACTACTTGTTCTATTTCTGGTAAGTGTATTTTAATTAATTGACGTGCATCATCTATAGTAGTCATGTTGTCTACCCATGTATTCATAGTAGCGACTACTTCGTCTCGTATTACTCGTTTTATTAATTGGTCTTCCGGTTGATCGGAGTTAGCTAGAATACGTAAGCGGATCGCTTGTTCAGGTATACTTTGACCTGCACCGGCAATAGCCTCATCATTTAATTGTGATTCCCAACTCATAATAATTAGTATAATTGCAAAAACGATATAACCAAAAGATGAACGATATTTAAAATTGCGGGACATAACAACAAGCTCCTCTCGTGCACCCGTCAGTGCTTTCGCTTGCGTTCCGGAACGTCTCTATCCGTTAGTATATCCACGAATCTATCACTCTAAACATCGCCATCTATAAATCTTTTATTTTTTAGTAGGAGCTAATTAGTAGACACTATTGACATTCGAGAGATAGTCGAATGCTTGTGACGCAATCTTATCGGAAAATTATTTTTCGTAGCGAATAGCGATAACGTGGCGCTGAATGCCTGCGTAGTCGTCAATGATGCGAATCGAGTCCCAACACTGCAATTGACGTAGCATTTCTACTACTAGCGGCGGTTGATAAATGCCGAGTTCAAAAGCAACGATACGCGGCACTTCGCTAAGCCGCGCTAATGTTTCTATCATCTGACGGTATGGGTCAAGCCCGTCAGTACCGCCTTGCAGCGCTAATAGCGGCTCGTGGTCACGCACCTCGCGCTGCAACTCAGCAATATCGGCCGCTGGAATATACGGCGGATTGGAGACGAGCACGTCGACGGCGAAGCCGGCGTGCTCGAGTCTGCTCGCCCCGCTGCTGGTTGTATGCAGCAGTGGGGCGAGCAAGTCGCCCATAGCGAATGCGACATGGCGGCTAACGCCATGCCGCTCCGCATTCGCGCGGGCGACATCTAGTGCGTCCGGTGATATATCGGACGCACAGATGCGATAGCCGGGACGTTCCGCTGCAAGCGTCACGGCTATCGCCCCGCTACCAGTGCCGACATCGAGAATCGTCGGCACTACGGGCACTTGCCCAGCAGCTTCTGCTGGCTGGGCAGCGGAAACAAACAGCGCATCGTCATGCGCTGCTCCTAGAGTTGGCGGCCATAGCTCATCGACCGCCTTCAACAACGCTTCCACGAGTAGCTCCGTCTCGGGACGAGGAATCAAAACCGCTGGAGTTACGACAAACTCGCGACTATAAAACCACTGGCTCCCCGTTATATATTGGAGAGGTTCACCGCTTGCTTTGCGTGTTAATAATGCTACCCATCGCTCCAAATGTATAGCGGGAAACTGCTCCGCACCATGTAACAACAAATAAGAGCGATCCACTTCCATCATATGCATAAATAATTGCTCTGCTTGATGGCGTGCTTCTTCCGCTCCCGCCTTTTGCAAAAGCTGTGCGCCAAGCAAAATACTTTCTCTTATAGACTTCCCTATAAACTGCTCCATCTCTACCTGTACTTGCGCCATTCTACGACACACCTCACTTGCTATATCATCTACAATACTAAGAAATACTACACATTTCTTATAAATTTCTCTATCTATGTAACATCTACTTCAAAAAGGAATAGACCGGCTGCACCCAACAAATGGTGCGCAACGCCGGTCTTTGATTTAACTTATTCGTTGTTTATACGTTAGTTATGCGTTATTCCAGCGTTACTTATACTCCGATGGACTCGCGTTCCATTATTTCCGCTTGTTCCGCAATAGTTAAAGTATCGATAATTTCATCGATATCTCCATCCATTATCGCATCCAATTTATGCATCGTTAAATTGATGCGATGATCGGTTACACGGCTTTGTGGGAAGTTATACGTTCGAATACGTTCGCTACGGTCACCTGTACCCACTTTGCTTTTCCGTTCACCTGCATATTTCGCTTCTTCTTCTTGACGACGAACATCATAAATTCGTGCACGAAGTACCGCTAGTGCCCGAACTTTATTGTCGTTTTGCGACTTGCCATCTTGGCAAGTTGCCATAATCCCAGTTGGTACATGCAATACGCGTACTGCTGACTTCGTCGTATTAACCGATTGCCCGCCCGCTCCACTCGAACAAAACGTATCTACTCGAATATCTTTGTCGAGTATTTCTACTTCTACATCTTGTACCTCTGGCATGACAGCTACTGTCGAAGTGGAAGTATGAATCCGTCCACCGGATTCCGTTACTGGAATACGCTGTACCCGATGCGCACCACTTTCATATTTCATCTTGCTATACGCACCTTTACCATTAATCATAAAAATAACTTCTTTAAATCCACCCAAATCATTTTCGCTATAATCCATCAATTCTACACGCCAGCCTTTAGTATCTGCATACTTCGTGTACATACGATACAATTCGTAAGCAAACAAAGCAGCTTCATCTCCGCCAGCTGCACCGCGTATTTCGATAATAACGTTTTTATCATCGTTCGGATCTTTTGGCAACAACAATACTCGAATCTTTTCTTCTAATTGTGTTGTAAGTTCCGTGAGTTCGTCAATTTCCATTTTGACCATCTCATGCATTTCTGCATCCAGTTTTTCTTCAAGCATCATCCGAGCATCTTCCAATTGCCCCATGGCTTGCTTATAAGCTATATACGCATCATAAGCCTCTTGTAGATCAGACTGTTCTTTTGATAATTCACGCAGACGCTTGGGATCAGATGATACATCTGGATCACATAGTAATTCACTTAACTTCTCATAACGATCTGCCAATGCTTGTAAACGGTCTAACACGATCATTCACCTCAGTTATTCCTTCAGAATCTTACTATATTATATCATACCACCGCTTTTGTCCGACAACTGTCTCACAAAATATTTTTAATAACTTTCACAATTACTATTAGTATATACAATATATCTAAACATAATAATATATGTTCGATTTGTAGACAATAACACCACAGTTAAAAATTAGAAAACTAGCCCGGAAAACGCATCGTTGCCAAACAGGCTTACCGGGCGTTGTTTCCAGGCTCCATAAACTTCCATGTCTATCATATCCAAAATCGCTTATACGTTGAAACGGAAATGGATAACATCGCCATCCTGCACGACATACTCTTTTCCTTCTAATCTAAGTTGTCCCCGTTCACGAACAATTGCCATCGATCCTGCCGCTGCCAAGTCATCATAAGAAACGATTTCTGCACGAATAAATCCGCGTTCGAAATCGGTATGAATAACACCAGCAGCTTGCGGTGCTTTTGTACCTTTTACAATCGTCCATGCGCGTACTTCTTGCACACCAGCTGTAAAATAAGTATACAATCCAAGCAATTTATAGGCTGCTCGAATTAAACGGTTTAGCCCTGATTCCTGCATTCCTAATTCTTCCAAAAACATTTGCTTATCTTCACCATCAAGTTCTGCAATTTCTGACTCTACTTTTGCACTAATCGGCACAACTTCCGCACCTTCTTCGGCAGCGAATTGGCGAACCATCTGTACATATTCGTTATCCTCTGAATTAGCTGCTTCTTCCTCACTCACGTTAGCAGCATACAGTACCGGCTTCATCGTCAACAAATGTAAATCACGAACAAGTAGCTGTTCATCATCTGTTAATTCCAAACTACGAGCTGGCTTGTCCGCGTACAATACATCTTTAATACGCTCTAACACTTCCACTTCTTGGGCTACTTTTTTGTCTCCGCCCTTCATATTTTTACGAGAGCGATCTATCTTCTTTTCTACCGAGTCAATATCAGCCAAAATCAATTCCAAATTGATCGTTTCGATGTCGCTAATCGGATTCACTTTTCCAGCAACATGTGTAATGTTTTCATCTTGAAAACAACGTACAACGTGAACGATAGCATCTACTTCACGAATATGAGCCAAAAATTTGTTGCCTAGCCCTTCACCTTTACTTGCTCCAGCAACCAGACCTGCTATATCTACAAACTCAAAAGCAGTTGGCACAATACTTTTTGGAACAACTAATTCCACCAACTTATTTAAGCGCTCATCCGGCACTTCCACTACACCAACGTTTGGATCAATGGTACAAAACGGATAATTGGCGGATTCTGCACCCGCTTGTGTAATCGCATTAAATAAAGTAGATTTACCAACGTTTGGCAATCCAACAATACCACAGGATAGTGGCATACTTATCATCTCCCAGCGTCATTTCTTCCGATATTATAACTGAACATCGCTAACAAAGGAAGTCACCACAAATATCCTTGCCCAAAACTTGTTCTTTTCGGGAACAAAGTAATGGACAAGGATTTCTTTAACTACAAACGATATATAAAGTTATCGCTCATTTATTATTTAAACCACAATTATAGATAGCTTTCCAATTTTTGCTTCAAATATGCTTTACTTTTTGATCCTGCCATTATATCGACTGGCTGACCATTTTTAAATATTATAATGGTAGGAAGAGCTGTGATTTCAAATTGTTCCGCTAGACCCTCTTCCTCATCTACATCCACTTTTCCAAATACTACATCGTCTCCCATTTCTGTATCCAATTCTTCGGTGACATCAAGTTGTAACAGACATGGATTACACCATGTTGCCCAAAAATCTACTAGGGCAACACCAGTACCTATCGTGGAATAAAAGTTACTTTCCGTTAATACTGCTACTGACATTTCAATCATCCTCCATAGCATTTTATTCTTTTTTGACTGCTTTGGCATTGTTTAGTCACATTTGCTTCATTTGTGACCATACAATCCATTGAAATCTACGAAACAGCTATTCGAAATGATCGGTCCCCCTTGCTGTATGCTGTGCTAGCAGAATAAAATGTAATATGGTGTATTTAGTTACTTAAACTTTTTCTAACTTTTTCACCTGTCACATCTCCTATATTCAATCTTGCTATAGATACATCATTAGTTTTCCTTTTGTAGCAGCTTTACTTCGTCCACTGCCTAGATGTTCGGCTACTTGTCCGTCTTTAAATATAATAACATTAGGAACGTAACTAGCATTGAATCGTGCAGCTAGATCTTCTTCCACTTCAACATCAACAGTTCCAAATACTACGTCATCTCCCATTTCTGTATCCAATTCTTCTGCAATTGTAAGTTGTTCTTCACATGGAACACATTCTGGTGCTAAAAACAATACAAGGGCAACACCTTCTGCTATAGTTTCATCGAAATTATCATTTGTTAATTCGACTAGGGACATATCCATCATCCTCTCCGTTAAAATAAAATTATAGATAGCTATCCAATTTTTGCTTCAAAACAGCTTTGCTTAGAATTCCTGACATTGTATCGACTGGCTGACCGTTTTTAAATATTATAATGGTAGGAATAGCATTGACGCCTAATTCAATCACAAAATCTAATTCCTCATCAATGTTCACTTTTCCAAATACTACATCGTCTCCCATTTCTGTATCTAATTCTTCTGTAACATCAAGTTGTATTAAACATGGACCACACCATGGTGCCCAAAAATCTACTAGGGCAACACCAGTGCCTATCGTCGAATAAAAGTTACTTTCCGTTAATACTACTACTGACATTTTAATCATCCTCCATAGCATTTTTTCTTTTTTGACTGCTTTGGCATTGTTTAGTCACATTTGCTTCATTTGTGACCATACAATCCATTGAAATCTACGAAACAGCTATTCGAAATGATCGGTCCCCCTTGCTGTATGCTCTTATAGCATAAAGTACAGTTTAAAATGTTATACGATATATTTATCTATTTAAACTTTTTCTAACATTTTTAACTGTCACTCTTACTATATTCAATATAGCTAGAGCTAGTTCTAAACTAACTGTTCAATTACTATTAAATGGGTTATCACCATTTAGTAAACTAATAGAATTGTTAATAACAAGCAAATAAAAACAAAAATCCCTATCCAAACCTGATTCTCATAGAGAACGAGGTAGTGAATAGGGACTGCTTTATATTACAAAAAATGAACGATATTACTATTAGTCTTATCGCTTAATAAATTATAGTTGACCAGAAATTTTAGTTTTCAATGCATCTTTGCTTTGAAGACCTACCATTTTGTCCACTGGCTTACCATCTTTGAACATAATAAGTGTAGGAATACTCATGACGCCAAATTGTGATGCCAATTCTGGTTGCTCATCTACATTGATTTTTGCAACAACTGCTTTGCCATCCATTTCTGTAGCAAGTTCTTCTACTATTGGAAGTTGCATTTTACATGGACCACACCATGGCGCCCAAAAATCAACTAGAGAAACCCCGTTTTCTATCGTTTGGTTAAAATTATCTTTCGTTAGTACTACTGCTGCCATCTTAATCATCCTCTCAACTATTATAAATATTTATGATGAAGGGATTACCCTTTCATTACTGCCAGTTCTTTCGATTATGGCTGCTTAGACGTAGTTTCGTCACATGCCGTGATCTGCTGTAACACATCATGAATCGTTATTTGCTGAAAATGGGCTTCTAATTGCTGTTCTGCTTTGCAAAAAATACCATGCATAACATGATTCATATTCGAACCGACCACACAATCCATTTCTGGATTTCCGGAACACCAATTCGGAATTAATGAACCTTGCGCCAATATTCGGTATATGTCTGCTAGCGTGACGGACGTAACATCTGCCGTCAGCCGATAACCGCCACCTGAACCTTCTCTCGTATCAACTAACCCGCTCCGGCGTAATCCACTCATAATTTTGCGAATTCGAACGGAATGGGTGCCTACATTAGAAGCAATCAAGTCACTAGTCGCCATCTTCTCTGGCAAATATGCTAAAAAAACTAGACTGTGTACAGCAATCGTAAATTCACTATTCACGATAAGCGAGCCTCCTTGCTTTATACTGTAATAATATACGTTACAGTTATAAATGTCAAGTTATCGTCTCATTAGTGTTGCCTTTTCCGCCATTGTAACATACATGGAATGTTTTTCTTTGAAAAGTAATCAAAATAACATTCATAATTTTGTCATATTCACTCGGTTATATCGTATAAATAGAAATAAAAATATTCCAATATGAACAAAAGGAGAGAATAACAGTGGGATGGTTCGGCGGAAAATGGGTAACGATACGTACAGCAAGTGGTTCAAAGCTAGACGAGGCGGAACGATTATATGCTTTGTTAAAAAGCAATGGTATTAAAGCAAAAGTTGTAGAGGATGGCGTATTAAGAAAAGTAAATGTAAAAGCGAAAGATGAGCAAGCAGCAAGAACGTTAGCGCAAACGTTAGAGAAAGAACGTTAAACGACATACTGGCGTATGCTGGGCTGTTTACAAACAGCCCATTTTCATTGTTTTTACATTTTTGTAACAGTATCCTTAAAATAATGATGATATAATAATGCAAAATGAGTTTCATTACTATAGCCAACTTCTACAGCTACCTGCTCCGCTGACAACTGTGATACTGCTATTAATTTGCGCGCTTGCTCTAGTCTGTATTCCATAATAAATTTCCAGATTGGTTCACCTTTAATTGATTGAAACAGCTCATGAGTATATAAAGTACTTAGCTTCATTTCTTCCGCAATAAGTTGAATATTCAGTTCTGCTTTGTTAAAATCTCGCTGAATAATATGTAACATTTGTTGTACTTGTCGCTCATCATATTGTGCAATTCTATTTTTGATTGTTTGACCACTAACTATCAAAAACAACGTTAATTGCTCTATAACCATTTCTACATTAGTAACTTGATCTGGGTGAAACCAATATAATGGATGCAGCTCAGGTTGCTGTCTATCAACATGAAGTAACTTACCAACATCTAATACAGCCGTATATACTTGATAGGCAATAGCTGTCGGGATGGCTAACACATCTGGTGACTCTACCACTAACCACCGTATTTTGCTTACTAACTGTTCCGTCTCCTGTTCTATTTTTGTTTCGTTATTGGTTTTTTTAATGACATCTAGCCATTGCACCGTCAGCTTTTGCCACTCTACCGCTGGTTTAGCGTCTTTTATGTAATGGTCGTTAGCAAAAAATATTTGCTGATCTTCATATAACGCTCGCCACTTAGTTGCTTTACACGCTTGCACGTACATTTTGGAAAGTGATTGTAATCCATGATGCACCGAGCTTATACCAATGACGGTATTCATTCGCAAATATTGCTGTATATTTTGAAATAAAGCGCTGCCAATCATCCGCAATTCTGATAAATTAGCTAATTTCCCTTTACTGTAGTGATGCGCATCTTCGTCCAACTGTAATATAGTAACAACACGATTTTCTGCACTATAGAAAGCAACCGCATTCCACTCTTTTAATGTTTCCTCAATAATGTTAACAGCAGCGTATTTTAATAAATTACGATCTCGCAATAACATAATTTCTTCGCCACCAACTCCCGCTCGATCCCATTGTAGCTCCATGACAATGATGGCAAAGTATGGACCTGATAATGTCATGCCGATTTGTTCAAACACAAAACGAAAGTCGTCAGCATGCTCCATTTTTCGAGAAACCATTTCATTTAAAATATATGTTCGTAACGAGGATACACCTGCCATTGTAAATTTGGGTTGGAACAAATTTCTCTTATTTCCTCCAAAATTTTTAGCCTCACTATTTTTATCGTTCAAAAACTCATTTACTTCTTTCAATAATTGCTCCGTTTGTATGGGCTTTGTCAAATATCCACATGCACCCAGCTTCAGTGTTTTGTGTGCTAAATGCTGCTTCTGTTCATCTGCTAACAACAAAATTGGTATATGTGGACTTTCTGAATGGATAATAGATATTAATTTTAATGCATTCGTACCATCCACGTTAATATCTAACAATAGCATATCTGTATTCGCAAGTTGTAAATAGTCTAGAGCTTCTGTACAACTATGAGCAGTAAAAACTTGATTGACGGGCAACTCTGACTCTATTAATATCGATCTAATTTTTTCACATGTAGCAATGTCTTCGTCAATTACTAATATTGAACTCACCGATATCCCTCCCGTAATATAACCACTAACTGCAACTACACTCGTATTATGCTATCAATTAACACTATCTCCATCCATATTACAGCGTTTTTGTAAGTATTGTAATATCTATTCTAACTGTGAGCTTAATATTTTGTAATATTATACTAAAAAAATATAGAATACATTAAAAAACTGCCTAAAGTCGAATTTTTTCAACTGATTAGGCAGTACTTTTTCATTTCATATTATATTATATTTGCTAATTATAGCGTATAATCCTAATTTTTCGTTAAGCACGTAGCGCCGCTTGACGCTTATAATGATCTTCGATGACAAGACATGCCATTGCTTCTACGACAGGAACGATGCGTGGGCAAATACATGGATCATGGCGACCTATCGTCACGATTTCTGTTTCTTCCCCTGCCTGGTTCATCGTTTGTTGCGGTACAGAAATGGAGGAAGTTGGTTTCACTGCGATCCGAAATACAATTTCTGCACCTGTACTAATACCACCAACAATACCGCCAGCATGGTTCGTTTTGAATCCATTTTTGTCCATTTGGTCATTATGTTCACTACCTTGCATTTCTGCTGCGGCAAACCCTGATCCAATCTCAATACCTTTGACAGCGCCGATAGACAGCATAGCTTTTGCCAATTCCGCATCAAGTTTATCGAATGTTGGCTCCCCGATTCCTGGAACAACTCCACGAATACGGCATTCTACAATACCACCACAGCTATCTCCAGCTGCTGCTAATGCTTCCACTTTTTGAATCATTTTTTCTGCGGCAATCGGATCGGCTGCACGTACTGCATTTTTTTCAATTATCGTTTCATCAAACGTTTCGCCTGTAATACCACCAATTGCTTTCGTAAAAGCAACGACAGATACTCCGCGTCCTTCCAACGACTTACGAGCTACAGCACCAGCTGCTACTCGAGAAGCTGTCTCTCGACCTGATGCTCGTCCACTACCACGATGATCACGATGACCATATTTTTGTAAGTAGGTAAAGTCAGCATGCCCAGGACGGAACGAATTTTTAATATCACTATATGCTTCTGGACGCATATCTTTGTTGTACAATATAATACTCATTGGAGCACCTGTCGTTTTTCCTTCAAATATACCAGAGACAATATTAATTTTATCGTATTCTTTGCGCGGTGTTGTCACGGAAGATTGACCCGGTTTTCTCCGATCCATTTGTACTTGAATATAACTTTCATCAATTTCTATCCCTGGCGTAACCCCATCGATAATTACACCTACCGCCACACCGTGCGACTCTCCAAATGTCGTTACTTTAAAACGTTCACCAAATGTACTTCCTGCCATTACTTATCACTCCATATCTAAAAATATATTATATATCATTCACCTAACTGTTATGCAGCGCTTAAGGTTACTTCTCTTACATCTAGTTTAACGTTATAATTGTAATAAATGAAATAGTATTTTTACACTTATGACATAGAGAGGATCTATACCATGACAATTCATAGTGAATGGTACCGCATTTTTCTCCATGCTGCTCAGCTAGGTAATTTAACGAAAGCAGCTCAAGCATTGCACATGACCCAACCGTCTGTTAGTTATGCCATCAAACAACTAGAGCAACATTTGGATATCACTTTATTTGACCGACTATCCAAAGGGGTACGACTTACTCCCGAAGGAGAAGTTTTATTTGGCCATGTCGCGCTAGCTTTTTCGCAGTTAGCACGTGGTGAGCAGCATATGGTAGAACGAAAACGATATACAGATGGTCATATTAGAATCGGAGCAAATGGAGCTATTACGAAAGATATCTTGTTACCTAAGCTAGATCAATTTCATCAGCAATACCCACAGATCAAAATAAAATTAGTGCAGCAACGTACTTCACAAATTGTCACTCAGCTCAAACAAAATGGGCTAGATATTGGGTTTGTTCACTTACCACTAGATGATGCAGAACTAGATATCCGTCCGCTCGCCACTCAACCTTATTGCATAATCGCTGGAAATAAATACAAACAACTAGCAGAGCAACCACTCTCTACAGAAAAACTATTGCAAATTCCACTGCTATTGTTAACTGCTGGCAGTTCCACTCGCCTTTTCGTTGAGCAATGGTTTACGAATCAAGGTTTTCACATTACGGCTGATTTTGAACTTAACAGTATGGAAATGTTAGTTGCTTTTGCAGAACGCAACTACGGTATAGCTTTCGTCCCTACTTCATTAGTAAGTATAGAGTTAGCGCAAGAACGGTTAGTACTATTACAAACGCAAACAGCGATCGATCACCGACCACTTGGCATCGCTACACCTAAACATCATTCCTTATCGATCGTTGCCCAAAAATTTTTAACCTTATTTACAGACAGCGATTCCTCAACGTAATAATAATACCCCACAACGTTCTCAAAAACACGAACGGTGCGGGGTATCGATTAACTATTTCCTATTTGCTAACGTCTACTGTCAACTTAATTATCTTGAAATGGTGCATAACGATCCAAAAAGGCTGTATAAGCATTAGCAGGTACCGTCAACAAATCTCCGGTTTGTTCCATATGCTGGCGAAGCGCCTGCAACAATTGCTCGATAGTTGCTTCATTAGCATGATCAAATGCTTGGTTCTCTTTTTCTTGTGGATCATTCACGATATCGTACAACTCTAAAAACAATTCGTCTTTAAATATGTCGACAATTAGTTTGTTTGATTGAGTAACTACACAACGTTGGAAATTACTACGTGCCCCATTACCGTCAAATTGAACAAATAAATGCTTGCTCGATAGTTTTCCGCCTTCAAACAATGGACGTAACGATTTACCGCTAAAATTAACATCTTGCGCTACATTCACATAATCACAAATCGTCGGTATAACATCAATCGCACTAACAAGTGTTTCATAAGACTGACCAACTTGTTGCTGTGGTAACTTAATGAATAAAGGCGTCCGTATAGATTCTTCGTACATACACATTTTTTGCCACAATTGATGAGAACCTAGCATTTCTCCATGATCACTTGTAAATACTAGCAACGTATCATCATATATCCCTTGTGTTTTTAATTCCGCTATTATTTTGCCAACACAATCATCTAACAAGCGTACAAGCCCCGCATATACTCCCCATATTTTACGCCATTCTCCCAAAGAGTAACGAGTGCCAATCGCACCTGTTAAATTATAAAGCTGCAACGGTGACTGATTTTTCGACCATTTTGCAACGTTGTCAGGCAATTGCATTTCTTCCGCCAAAAACATCGAATAATACGGTTCAGGAATATCTAGCGGAGGATGCGGTGCTAAAAACATCGCACTTAAGAAAAATGGTTTATTTGTATCTCTTTCCTGCAAAGCATGCAACGAATCTTTTAATATAAATCCATCGAAAAATGTATCGATACCATCTTCATATAAACCAGTTGTCGGAATGGAGTAACCTTTGGCACGTGTTGTCGTTCCACCAGACATTTCAGGTACTAGTCCACGAAACGCTTCTCCACCAGGCATCCGCTTCCCTTGCTCTTTCACATAAGCCGGAAATCTTCCTTCAAGTGGTAGCCATGTCGTTTTCGCATCTGGCTCTGTATCGAATTTTTCCTCTGTTAGTAAATGTTGCTTCCCTGTATGCCAGCTATCCCACTCTTTCTCCAACAATTGATACAAGTTAGGAGTTCCCGATTTTACAAAGCCATAATCTTTATCTTCCTTTGCCCACGGGTTAATGACGCATCCCGTTTCATTTGGATATTTTCCGGTAAAAAAAGCACCGCGTGCAGGTACACAAAGTGGTGAGGCACAATAGGATCGATCTAGTCTATTACTTTGCAGTGATAGTTCATAAATGTTCGGCGTAAATTGTGGCGAAATAAAATCTGCCCGTAATTGATCAGCCATAATAACAACGACATGAGGCTTTTTATTTTCTGCTAACTGTTCGGATGACAAACTTCCTCAACTCCTCGTTTTTACTGTGTCACATACTACTACCATTCAGAAACCGCTTACTTCTTTGTTTTTCTCACTTCTTATTAAAATAGTATCTATTATTCATCTACAGTGTCAATTAATTATCAACAAAAGTGGGAAATAGACAACCTGAATCAATTTCGGACGATTCTTTTTAAACTAATATATAAATGAACCATCTACAACTCACTTCATCCATTATTACTTTTATTCAAAAATATTTGTATTGGAAGATATTCATAATGGAAGATTTTAAAGCACCAGCATGAAGTGTAGAGTTTATGTGAGTGCTTAACAAATCGTTGTTAACGCCACCCTATCTACATTTTCTGCGTAAAATGTATGAAATGAATGATTGAAATCAAATTTTAATGATGCTTAAAGTCGCTTTTGGATGACTACTTTGCAAATAGAAGATTTTAAATTCAAGCGTTCGAGAGTACATTTTTACTGTAAGCGCTTAACAGTAATTTGTTAGCATCAAATCATTACATTTATAATTTAGGGAGGTAAACACGATGTACGAAAACGCTTTACGCATTAACTATAATATTATATAAGGATATATGAATACGATTATTATCGTCCTTGGCGGTACACTTGTAAACCTATTTTTAACGTCACTTGGTGCTTATGGACTTTCTCGTAAAGGTGTTATGCTTGTTCGTCCAATAACACTAGTGTAGCATGTCGTCAAAACTGTACATTAATATTCAAGCGTTTCTGTGCATATTTAGACTAGCATTTATAATGAAACCACAAGGGTGCAGGTGATTTTCCGAATATACTAAAGGAAAGATGCTACAAAAGAATAGTAGTGGAAACATCCAGGGAACATGGAGCTGACCGCCATTCTAACGAAGATTTTTATCGCTAAATGATGAATATCGGGGTGAAATAATTTCTAAGGAAGATTTTATGTCTTATGAGTGGAAAAGGAGCTCCAAATACTAGTATGATGCATGATTAACGTTAAAAATCTTCCTTAGATTTTTAAAAGGGCGTTTTTTGAGCAAATAAGGTGATTAATCTTCGCAATGTCGATACCGACTATTAAGTCCTGTGGTGTAATGCGTTCGATACGTTGATTAATTTGGAGATTTCCTGTAAGATTCATAGTAAGACCTCCTGTTTTGTGGGCTATTAAGGGCTATGACCCGTTGCAACCCCACTTTAACAGAGGTCCCTTTTATTTTCAAAGGCTAAATTTAAGCCCCTACAAGAATGTTAGAATTTAGAATTCAACATAGCCTGTCTAGTACATCCATCTTGCTATAATATTTCCACTATTATTCATACTAGAACAGTTCATTTGCGAATGTATAACAAATCAACCCCAAATTACAGTGATGAACCTTATTTAGTTGTAGCTATTTGTTGCTATCTTTCATCCCATGAAGCGACCGATATTGCCCGGGTGATATGCCCACGTACTTTTTGAACACACGGTAAAATGAATTCATATCGATATAGCCAGACTTAGTTGCTATATCGTATATAGACAACGAAAAGTGTTGTTCCATCGTTTTTTTAGCGTGTTCTATTCTACATATATGAATATACTCTAATAACGGTTTACCAGTGTGCTCCCGAAGAAGTTGTGATAAGTACGATGGTTTATAATTAAAAATACGCCCTACATAATCTACAATTAAATCAAGATTCAAATAATGTTGCTCTACATATCGTAAAACGTTTTGCATCAACAATTCTTTTTCAACTTTTCTACAAGTTGTTTTTCTATCTTTATCTGCATCTAAAAATATATTTTGTACGACAAGTTCACAGTAATGCATGTTAACCTCTTTTTTTATAGCAGCTATCGCACATCTGTAAGCCTTCGCAATGCCGTTAAAATTATCACATACCGCAGTTGCCGTTACGACAGTAGTATGGTGTACCAAATTAAAATACTGCTTCACTTGGTAGCTAAGTTGTGTAAACGACCTGTATTTGTCGTCCCTATATTGAGTATGTTGCTGTCCACCATAGAAACTTTATTGCTTGGATGTTCGGATACATAAGAAACATCAAGCAATCGTAACAAACAAACTTGAAACTATGTTTTATCGTCAATAGACAGTAATGTCATGGCTAACTTTTTATTTTCTATCGTATTTTCCAGTTCACCTTGCAGTAATTTGATTATAAATCCATATAAGAAATAATCGCTTGCCGGCGCCGATTTGCGGAATAAGTTAGTGTGACGTAACCAAGTGTAAAAATAGTTCTGCATGCTGGTCGTATTACAAAAAATCCGCTCATCTCTTTCATCGACATCACCGATGATGAACAGAGATTGAGCGGATTTCTCACTGCGATACCTAGTTACTATTTGGATACAATTTCACGAATACCATCTACTAGCACTTGCATTTCTTCATCCGTACCGATGGTTACACGCAAGTAATTGTCAATGCGCGGTTGTTTGAAATAACGGACAAGCACGCCTTTTTCACGTAATTGCAAAAAGATTTGCTCGGCAGGCACACGCTCATGTGTAATAAACAAGAAATTCGCTTGGGAGTCAGTCATTGTAAAACCAAGTGCGATTAATTGCTCTTTCGTCCACTCTCTCGTCATAACAACTTTCTGAACGGTCGTTTCTAAATATGAGCGATCTTCATAAGCTGCGATCGCTCCTGCTAACGCCAATCGATCTAACGTGTAAGAGTTAAAAGAGTTTTTCACACGATCTAACCCTTCAATTAACTGCTCACTACCATAAGCAGTACCAACCCGTAGCCCAGCTAATGCACGTGACTTCGATAACGTTTGGATGACAAGTAAGTTATCATACTCATTAATTAGAGAAACTGCACTTTCCCCACCAAAATCGATATATGCTTCATCAATCACAACCACTTGATCACGATTTTGCTCCAATATCGTACGAATAGCTGATAATGGCAATAGCTCTGCTGTCGGAGCATTGGGATTAGGTAGAATGATGCCACTTTGATTACCTGCAAAAAGGTCAATCGGCAACTTAAATTGCTCATCAAGTGTAATAAGCTTTGGTGTTAATCCGCATAGCTTAGCATAAACCTTATAAAAACTATACGTTATATCCGGAAACATCACTGGTTTCGCTGGATCAAAAAAGGCCATAAAGGCTAACGCTAATATTTCGTCCGATCCATTGCCAACAAATGTTTGTTTCGGAGACACACCATAAAAATCCGCTGCCGCTTGTACCAAATCGGCACACGTCGGATCTGGATACAAACGCAAATCGCTGTTCACATGAGCTTGCATTGCTGCCATCGCTTTGGGCGAAGGTGGATACGGATTTTCATTCGTATTTAATTTGACATATTTTTTATCTTTCGGCTGTTCCCCAGGTACATATGGTTCTAAAGATTGAGCTAGCGGGCTCCAAAACTTGCTCATCTGCAATTAACTTCCCTTCTATCTATAATAAAAACCTATACTACTTATACTATTAAGCTTTTTTCGGATCAAAAGAACTCTTCAATGATACTGTTCTGTTAAATACTAATTGCTTCGTACTTGAATCTACCGGATCAACATTAAAGTAGCCATGGCGGAAAAATTGAAACTTGTCCTCAGAAGCAGCATCCTTCATATTCGGTTCAACGAAGCCGTGCAATACTTGCATTGAATTCGGATTAATTCGCTCCATAAACGACTTTTCTTCCGTTCCATCCTCTTCTTCTACCAATAGTGGTTCTATTAAACGGAATTGCGCTGGTAATGCTTGCGTCGCTTCTACAAAATGAATCGTTCCTTTTACTTTGCGTTCATTAAAGCCAGAACCACTTTTCGTACGTGGGTCATACGTACAATGTATTTCGATAACGTTACCCGCTTCATCTTTAATCACTTCTTCACACTTAATGAAGTAAGCATGTTTCAAACGAACTTCGTTACCTGGAAATAATCTAAAATATTTATTTGGCGGGTTTTCCATGAAGTCGTCACGCTCAATATATATTTCACGAGAAAACGGAATGGAACGTACTCCCATTTCTTCATTTTCAGCGTTATTTTCTGCTTCTAGCCATTCTATTTGACCTTCTGGATAATTCGTAATAACGACTTTAAGTGGATCTATTACAGCCATCGTTCGTGGCGCTTTCAGTTTCAAATCTTCACGAATAAAAAACTCTAGATTACGTTCATCAACGAGACTATTGTTTTTCGAAACTCCAATTTCACGACAAAATTGACGCAATGACTCCGGCGTATATCCTTTCCGGCGCAAACCACCGATAGTAGGTATCCGAGGGTCATCCCAACCACTAACGATACCTTCATCTACTAATTGCTTCAAATAACGTTTGCTCATTACCATATTCGTTACATTTAAGCGAGAAAACTCGTATTGATGCGGTACAGACTCCATCTCACAGTGCTCTACGACCCAGTCGTACAATGGTCTATGGTCTTCAAATTCTAATGTACAGATAGAGTGAGTGATTTTTTCAATCGCATCACCAAGTGGATGAGCATAATCGTACATTGGATAAATACACCAAGCATCTCCCGTACGATGATGATGAGCGTGAGATATCCGATATAGTACAGGATCACGCATCGTAATATTAGGTGAACCCATATCTATTTTAGCCCGCAATACACGCGATCCGTCTGGAAACTCTCCCGCACGCATGCGAGCAAACAAATCTAAATTTTCCTCTACACTTCTTTCACGATAAGGGCTATTGGTTCCTGGCTCTGTTAATGACCCTCTAGTCTCTCTCATTTCATCTGCCGATAGATCACAAACAAAAGCTAAGTTTTTGCGAATAAGCAATTGCGCACGCTCGTACATTTCTTCAAAGTAATCTGATGCAAAATGTAAAGCTTCCCATTCAAACCCTAACCAATTAACATCTCTTTTAATTGCTTCAACATATTCTGTTTCTTCCTTTAAAGGGTTCGTATCATCAAAACGCAAATGCGTTCTACCATTAAACTCATCAGCTAGTTCAAAATTCAAACAAATAGACTTAGCATGACCAATATGCAAATAACCGTTCGGCTCAGGTGGGAATCTCGTTATAATTTCTTGCACACGGCCGCTGTGCAAATCCTCTAACACAATGTTTCTTATAAAATTTGAAGACGATAATTTAGTATCTATTCCTACATTATTCTCCACTGCGACCAACCTTTCCAAGCATATATTTATTATTCTCTTATGATACACAATAATAGGACAAATTACACTTACATTCGTAAAGGTTGCACTTAATCTTTAAGAAAAGCTTAAGAAAGACTTACAAATTTCATTAATATCTTCTCATTTTCAGCATCTATTAACTATTTCGCAGTACTATATTGTTTGTAGAGTACGTTTTGAGAGAACGACTCCCAATTATAATTCGAAAGCTTGCCTAATTTCCTAAAGGAAAACGGGGGAACCATTTTGGGTGAATTGATCTTATGAATAGCAATGAAGCAACCGCTATTCAGTGGGAAGATCATAGGGGACCTTCAAACCGAACCCCACAGCTAACCTCGTCGGCATCGGAAGGAGTACCATCATTGAAGAAAGTTGCAGCACTTATATTAGGTCTTACGCTTTTCCTATCATTTCAAGCAGGTCAAGCACATGCGGACACGAAGTTAACCGGTATTATTGATAACTTGCTAGGTGTCAAGTACAGCTACGGCGGTACTACGAAAAAAGGTTTTGATTGCTCAGGATTTACAAGCTATGTATTCGACGAAATGGATATTAACTTATCTCGAGCTTCTACAGGTCAAGCTAATGAAGGTTCCAAAGTTAGCAAAGACGAGCTAATTCCCGGCGATCTTATCTTCTTCGATACAAGTGGAGCTAATAACGGTGAAATTACGCATGTAGGGATCTATGTAGGAGATGGCAAGTTTGCTCACGCATCTACTTCCAGAGGAGTAGTTTACGACAAACTTGACTCTAAGTATTACAAACCACGCTACGTAACAGCACGCCGTGTGATGAATGATGATGCTTTCACTACATATGCAGTTGCAAATTAAAAACAAACTGTCCAATAGTCCCTAAAATAAAAGTTGTACGAAAAACCGTAGTGTTTTTCCGTACAACTTTTTTTATTAATATGCTTTTGTAGGAAAATTGCTATCGAGGTACTCTTTCGTCTCCATGTATTTCCTTTTCATCAAACAACTTTTATCCATCTCTAATAATAGCGAACTAAATAGACGGATGAAAGTTCCGAATTTACGTTAATCTGATATAGAGCCATACCAAGAATCCTCCATTGAAAATTGTCTCGGTAACTCCATTCTAAACGAGGTTTGTGGCTATGGCTCCTTTTTTTAGATTCTAGCTATTTACATAAGTATACGGACTTAACTATGCACAAACCCTTTTATACGATTTATCGTACAAAGCTTGCACTCGAACCATCTGCACAAAGACCGTTTATACGATATTTCATACAAAGCTTACGCTACAACTGTCTGTACAAGCCCTTTTATACGATTTATCGTACAAAGCTTACACTCGAACCGTCTGCACACGACCGTTTATACGATTTATCATACAAAGCTTGCATTCCAACCGTCTAAACATAACCTTTATACGATTTATCGTACAAAGTTTCTCCTATACGTCATCTGGACAATCTCTTGTATGATGGTTCATATCATTGCATCACGCTGAGATTTGCGAGTTAGAAATAGTATGCGTGTGTTTTTTACCAATCATCATCAGCACTAGCATCAATACGAATAAGCCTACTACTAATATTGCTAAATAAATTAAAGTTGCTGATATCGTATACTGATCCATAAACCATCCTGTAATCCTTGGGAATATTGCTCCTCCCATACCACCAAAAGCGACACAAAGACTTGTCGTTCGCTCTGTATGCCCTGGCAACAGACCGTTTGCGTATACAAGTGCTATGCCGAATAATCCAGCAAAGAATAGACCCGTCAACGCAATAAACACCAACATTAAAGCATAAGAATTGAATACCGTCATAAAACCAAATACAATAGCAGCTCCCGCTGTCATAATAAATAAAAATCGTGTGTACCCTAGACGCTCAGCTAGAACACCGGCAAAAATTCTCCCCACTACAACTGCTCCCCAAAAGACACTTAATGAAGAAGCAGCCGCTACTTCGGATACACCTGTATGACCTAATAAAATTGCCGGCAAGTAATTGGAGAAACTCATCTCTGTCCCTACATAAAATAAAAAGAACAATACAGCGAACGCTAGAAACGGCAAGGAACTCGCATCATACCCGAATGGTATTTTCCTAGTCGGTTTAAGTGTTGTAGCACCTAGAGCTGTGTTGCCACGCTGTGCGGGTGCAGATGGCTCCTTGTCTTTCGCCTTTTCACTTAAATGATGGTCCACTTCCCCAAAGGATGTCGTTAACCATAATATAAACATGACGGCTGACATAGCCGCTAATATTGGAAACGACAACTGCCATATGTTTTTTTGAATTAAATATGCAGCAGCCAGTGGAATAATTAACGCACCTATCCCAAAAAACGTTTCCAACTTACTCATCGCTGTCGCTTTTCCGTCTTTCGTATACTCGATAATCATAGCGCCAACAATTGCTTCTGTCATACCGAATCCAAGCCCTGCAAGCGGAGCAAAGCTAAGCATAAAACCCCATGGTAATAATAAACTATACGCAGCTTCACTTATCGTCAACATACCGATTGCAAACAATACCGTTGCACGTTTACCAAACCGAGCCGACAGTGCTGGGGTAAATAACACCCCCACCAAAAACCCTAAAAATTGATTCATAATCCATTGCCCACCATCTTTATAACTTAGCTGATAGTGAGCAACTAATTGCTCCAAAATTGAGCCTCCGATAATATGAGCTACTCCAATAAGTAGATAAGAAAAACAACCCAACCATAACAACTTTTTCATTACGTATAAAACTCCTTACTCCACTTCCGATAAATTTGCAGCATTTTTTGTTTAATCTATAGATTTTACCACTTTTTCTACATTATAGCTATAATCGCTTCCATCAAATAAGTCGTACAATTTGCACGATTTTATCGTCCTGCACCACTTCTATAAGATGGCGTTTTGCATTATGGATGACTGTTCCTCGACCAACAACAATGGAATCAACCGTTCCTAAACCAAAAAATATATCGTCCGCTAGCGCTTCCATAACTTCAGACTGTTCTTCTGTCGCCAGCTGCTGCCAATCTGCCAACTCCATCTCAAAAAAAGTATAGCATTCTTCAATTTCACTAACGGCTTTTGTTAATTCCTGCAAAATATCAGCGTACTCTCTAGCATGCCTTACACCCATTTTCCATCAAACTCCCTTAATTTAACCTATAATTTTGCTATTCCTAGTATTTACTCTAACTTCAGCATACCCTTTTGACGATAATAATAGAAGTGGATAAATGCCGAAAACGTATTTTAATGAGGTGCAAAATGAAAAATTCAACAATTATAGGTCTTATTTTAGGACTAGTCGCAGTACTAGGCGGTATGATACTAAAAGGTGCCAAGCTTTCTTTTCTATTAAACCCTGCAGCATTCTCTATCATTATTCTGGGAACAATTGCAGCCGTTATGATCGCTTTTCCAATGTCCGAATTAACAAAGATAGGTAAGCTCTTCAAAATTATTTTTACAGAGCAACCTCTTCCCCCACGCGAACAACTGATTACACAGTTTATGGAGTGGGCTTCTATTACTCGTCGTGAAGGGCTACTTGCTCTTGAAGCTAAGGTGGATGACATAGAAGATCCTTTTCTGCGCAACGGTATGCGCATGATTATTGATGGAAACGATCAAGATCTTGTACGTGATGTTTTGCTAGAAGATATATCCACTACAGAAGATCGACATAAAGCTGGAGCGCTTATATTTACACAAGCTGGAACCTATGCTCCTACGTTAGGTGTTCTGGGTGCCGTAGTTGGTCTTATAGCTGCATTGGCAGATATGAGTGATATGGCGAAACTAGCCTATGCGATAGCGGGTGCTTTTATTGCTACTCTATTCGGTATTTTTACAGGTTATGTCCTGTGGCATCCGATGGCTAACCGTCTAAAAAGAAAATCTAAACAGGAAATTCAATTAAAACTAATGATGCTAGAAGGACTACTTGCTATCCAGTCCGGTGTATCTACTATTGCAATCCAACAAAAACTATCTGTCTTCCTTTCACCAACTGAGCGCAAAAAACTAAGAGACAAGGAGGAACAAGGCGTTGAAGAAAAAGCGTAGGTACGAAGAAAATGATGAGCACATTGACGAGTCATGGTTGATCCCATATGCTGACTTGCTTACTTTGTTATTAGCTCTTTTTATCGTGCTTTACTCCATGAATAGCCTTGATGTCAAAAAGTTTGAAGATATGTCACGCGCGTTTCGAGTTGCTTTGCATAACGGTTCTGGAATGCTCGATATGCCCTCAGCTGTTGAACGAGGTCCGAGTGTAGATAAAGTACCACCTTCCAAAGATAAAAATAATCCAGGGGAGAGTACAGATGCAGCTATTGAGAAACAAATGGAGCAAGAACAAGCGGAGTTCGACCATTTAAAAGGGCAAATTGATGAGTATATCGCTAATAACGGGTTATCGAATGATTTGGAAACTGCCTTGAACATGTCACAACTGCTTATTACCATTAGAGATGGAGCTTTATTCGATCCAGCTCAAGCAACTGTCAAGCCAGAAGCTCGAGAGCTAGCCGTCTCGATCAGTAAAATGCTACAAGAATACCCTGACTATGAAGTCATTATTTCCGGGCATACCGATGATACACCGATGAACAATGCTTACTTCAAATCGAACTGGGATCTTAGCGTCATGCGTGCCATTCGCTTTATGGATGTTATGCTGGAGAACAAAGAGCTGCAGCCGGAACGATTTAGAGCAAGCGGTTTTGGTGAATACCGACCAATTGCCCCGAACGATACGAAAGATAACAAATCGAAGAATAGACGAGTAGAGGTTGCTATCTTACGGTCGTTCACCGATCCTAACAAGCTAGAACAACTAGATGTTAAGAAGTAGCAAGATTAAAGAAACTAGTCTGCCACATCGCACGTCAAGAGCCGCTAACATAAGTCAGCGGCTCTTTTTTTAATTTCCTCTTGAAGCAGGCACTTATCTACGCGGTTTATACTGCATCGATTCGAATAATGTTCCTAACTCTTCTTTCGTCAAATCTCTCCACTGCCCAACAGGCAAAGAACCAAGCTTAATATTCATAATTCTTATCCGCTTCAACTTCGTTACACGATAACCGAACTTTTGGCACATCCTTCTTATTTGCCGATTACGTCCTTCTGTTAACACCATTCGAAAAACTCGCTCGGCTTGTGGTATAACTTGGCAAGGTAAAGTCATACTACCTAAAATATGTACCCCTTCCGACATTCCTTTAACAAATGCAGGAGTAATCGGTTTATCTACAGTTACAATATATTCTTTCTCATGTTTACCTTCTGAACGTAAAATGGGATTTACAACATCTCCGTCGTTCGTAAGTAATATAAGCCCTTCTGAATCTTTGTCCAGCCGTCCAATAGGAAAAATACGCTCCTCATGCCCAACAAAATCGACCATATTACCTTTTATATGCGCTTCAGAGGTGCTGGTAATACCAACTGGTTTATGCAGCATAATATATACATGCTCTTTGTGTGCGCCTACCTGCTGCCCATCCACTCGTACAGTATCTCCCGCTCCCACCTGACTGCCTAATTCAGCAACAATCCCGTTGATCGTCACTCGTCCACTACTTATTAACGTATCTGCTACTCGTCTAGAACAATACCCTGTTTCACTTATAAACTTATTTATTCGCATCACAATCTCTTCAAACCTTTCCTCAAAGTACTTCGCCTAACTGTTCGTCACGACATAATGGAAATAACAAGTTCACTGTTGTGCCGCTACCTTCTTTACTTATTATTTCTAACGTTCCATGATGATTATGAACAATGCTACGACTAACCATAATACCCAGCCCTGTGCCCGATTCTTTTGCTGTAAAGAATGGCTCTCCTACTTTTTCCATCACGTCTTCTGGTATCCCTATTCCTTCATCTCTAATTTCAATTTTCACATTTTCATGCCATTTACGAATCGATATATAAATAGATCCTCCATCAGGCATTGCTTCCATCGCATTTTTTAACAGGTTAATAAACACTTGCTTCAATTGATTTTCTTCGCAAGCAACATAACAGCTTTGCGGTGAAATAATCGTCACAAATTCAATATTATATAAATGAGCTTCACTATCTAAAAAAGTTAACACTTCGCGCAGTATGTCTCGCACATCTTTCTTTTCAAACTTAATCGCTTGTGGTTTGGCTAGAATAAGAAACTCACCAACAATAAAATTAATTCTTTCCAATTCTGATAACATTACTGTAACGTGCATTTGGTTCAACAAATTTCCTTGCTGTTGTAATTGCAAGAAACCCTTCAAAGCCGTTAGTGGGTTACGAATTTCATGAGCTACACCCGCAGCAAGTTGTCCTACCGTCTTTAATTTTTCCGATCTTCGCAGCAATTCTTCCATCCGATTACGAAAACGCATATCTTTCATCATATTAAAAAAAGAGTGTATCTGTCCATCCGTATTATATATTGGTGATACGGTCACACTAACCGGTATTTTTTCTCCCGTACAACTCGTTCGAATCGATTCATGAGCCGATAACTTATGTCCAAAACGTAATAAATCAAGTAAATCAAGATAATTTTTTAATTCTGCTGGCGGAATGGTCGGATAACTAGACGTCTGTAATTGCTCTTTGCTGAATCCAAATAACCGTTCGAAAGTGGCATTCACTTGAAGTACTCGTCCTTGCAAGTCCATAATTACTATAGCATCATTGGATTGATTTATAAACGATTCTAAGTATTCTTTCATACGCTGAACATCCTCTGTTTTTTGCTTCACATAATCGGTATATTCCTGTGTATATTCAGCAATTGTATGACCTTTCAGATCAAATAAGTGACCACGATCTACTTGTTCTTGTTGGGTTGGTATTTGGCGGGATGCGACCGGGGTATTTTGAAAAAGAGCACTTATCGGGTGTAAATCTTTTTTTATTCTATAATATATAAGAACGATACTTAAAAAAAACATCAAAAGTAACAACCAATATGCTGACATTTGGCTAGACGTTATTAACTCACTAAATACTTGCTTATCAAAAAATATTTGAATCTGTACTGCTTGAGGTTCTCCACTATAATATAAACTGCTATGTAACGATGAACTGACTTGTTCTATGTAAAATGTTGTCGCTTCGAGCGGTTCACTAGTATAACTTTTGTTATTATGCATTATTTCAACATTGTGATCTGTCAGATTTTCATGGGTAACCGTGTGTGCATACAACGACGTTCCTGTTTCATTATCGATAAAGGAAATATGTTCAATGGATGGAATCATAAATTCAAACGTATCCGAAAAAGTCATAAAAACATCTAGGTTCAATGGAATATTATTTTGTTTTACTTCATATTGAGCAACTAAGCGATAATATTCGTCAAACTTAACTGATAAATTGTAGTAATAGTTATGTATTTCTTTATTCAATTGGTTGGAAGTATAATAATTATTCAGAGTATAGTATATTGGAGTGAATATTACCAAAGTAAACAAACCTGTTAACAATAACTTAACCTTAATCGACATTGTTAATCACACCTTCCATACTAAATCTATGATTGAATTGATCATTACTAACAATTGCGTCAGTTAAATATAAAATTACTATTGATCTTTCGATATATAAACAATTGATACACACCATCAACAGATGTTATGCACATATGTGAATGGATTGTTAATAACTTACCAATATTATTGCACTTATCCACAGGGTTACCCACAGTCTGTTAACAATCGAATATCCGTTCGTTGGACAAATCTTATTTTATTCACAAGGAGCAATCGTCATGATTCGAGAATTAGAAGATATTCACTGGATGCAACAAGCTATGGAAGAAGCTCGCAAAGCCGAGCAGTTAGGAGAAGTACCGATTGGAGCAATTATTGTCAAAGATGGACAAATTATCGGAAGAGGTCATAACTTACGTGAATCTACCCATGACCCAACTGCTCACGCAGAATTAGAAGCGATCCGCCAAGCCTGCAGCCAGTTACATGCCTGGCGGCTACTAGACTGTACATTATATGTCACACTAGAGCCCTGTCCCATGTGTGCAGGCGCTATCATACAGTCTCGCATAAAAAGAGTAGTCTATGGAGCTCCAGATCATAAAGCAGGATGTGCCGGAACACTAATGAATTTGTTACAAGAACCACGCTTTAACCATGAAACTCAATTGACAAGCGGTGTTCTACAAGAAGAATGTGGACAATTATTAACACAATTTTTTCGGAAACTACGACAAACGCGCCAATAATCAACTACTGATATATTTGATTATAACAATCTTTATAGCTAGATATATATCAACATTATACTAATCGTGTAGCTATGTGTATGTATAATTCTGTCGAAACTGGCATTTAATTTTCTACTATGATTCGACACGAGTAAATTATTATTCATTTTTGCAGAGGCATGCTATATTAAATTTATAAATATCTGTCTATAATGGAGACAAAAAATTGTATTCAAACAAACTATACAGTACACTTATGGCATATATATTTTGTAGCTTCTTCAAACAATATGGATCACTCCAGCTCCATATGGCAATAGATAATAGCAACTATAGAAGGGAGTATTACACATGTTTAGTTTGAAAGATTTAACAAACCATATTGAAGTGCTGGATACGGTATATCCTAGAGAAAAAGTGATTTCGGGTATAAGTTATCATTCCGGCAAGTGCTCCGAAGGACATTTATTCGTATGCGTCACCGGCTACAAAACAGACGGGCATCTTTATCTGCAACAAGCCGTTACGAACGGAGCTGTAGCTGCTATAGTGGAACGATTTCAAGAGCATATTACGATCCCTCAATTTCGTGTAGCCAATAGCCGGATAGCTCTAGCTAAATTAGCAGCAGCCTTCTACGACCAGCCAGCTCAAAAAATGAAAATGATCGGAATTACTGCTACCAATGGTAAAACTTCGACTTCCTATATGGCCAATGCCATGCTAGAAAACGCCGGTTTAACGACCGGGTTAATCGGTACAGTAGTTGTCAAAGTAGCTGATCAATCTATCCCTTCTGAGTTAACTACGCCAGAATCATTAGATTTACAACATTATTTGCAACAAATGGTGGATGCTAATGTTTCACATGTGTGTATGGAAGTTTCTTCAGCAGCGATGGAAACACATCGTATTGAAGCAGTTCCCTATGACATCGTAACATTTAATAATTTAAGTAGAGAGCATATCGATTCACATGGAAGCTTCGAGAAATATTGGGAAATAAAATCAAGTCTCATTAAACAAGCAAGTGCAGACAGTATCGCTATCTTGAATTTAGATGATACATATTCGGCTTCGCTTCAGCAAGAAACAGCAGCACATGTTATTACGTTTGGATTGAAAAATCAAACTGGACATATACGCTGTACAGATCTAGATCTATCCACAGGTCGTGGACGATTTTATTTTGAACTAACAAAACCTTTCGACGCACCACATATTTCTCTCGAGCCAATGAAATTTGCTGTAGAACTATCTGTACCTGGGTTACATTCCGTCTATAATTCTATGGTCGCCATTACTATTGCGTTACTTAACCAAGTGCCAGTAGAAGTTATTCAACAAACATTAAGTAATTTTCCAGGTGTAGAACGTAGATTTGAATTTATTCATGAAGAGAAATTTACCATTGTCGATGATCATTTTGCAAACCCAGGTAATATTAACGTAACTATGGAAACGATCAGATTTATGAATTATGAAAAGCTTCATTTGCTTTACGCGATTCGAGGAAGTCGAGGAACTACTGTAAATGAAGAAAATGCTGAAGTCATTGTTAATTGGATGAAAAAATTAGAACTACATGAGCTAATCGCTACGAAAAGCGTTTCACACGTGACAGACAAAGACGTAGTTACTGATGAGGAATTAGCCGTCTTTTTGCAAGTGATGGAGAAAGCTAACATTAATGTAACGCTTTACGATGAGCTACCTACAGCTATTGATGCTGCCTTAGCAGAAACAGGCAATGGTGATTTGTTATTACTCGCCGGCTGTCAAGGAATGGACCCTGCTGCATCAATCATACGGCAAAAATGGAATGGTGGGTAGTCTGATGGAACAAAAAATCCTTGGTGTCATTGGCGGCATGGGCCCAAAAGCAACTGCCGTTTTCTTTGATACAATAATTGAACGAACTGCTGCTTCTCGTGATCAAGATCATATTAATATGGTTATTCTTAACCACGCTACTATACCGGATCGCACACAAGTTATCGCCCAAGGTCAGGCAGACCAGTTTTTAACAACCATTGCGCGAGATTTTGCTTTACTTGAACAAGCCGGAGCTGCCAATATTGCGATTCCTTGTAATACGTCCCATTATTTCTACGAACATATGCAGGCGATGACCAGTGTTCCTATCATTAATATGATAGATGAAACATGGAAAGTTGTATTTGAACGATTTGGTGCTGGCTGTAGAGCTGCCGTCCTAGCTACAACAGGTACGATAAGTACCAAAGTGTATGCCAAAGGTATTGCTCAATACCCGATGCAGTTAGTCGAGCCTCCTGCTAACTTGCAACAAGAAGTAATGGATATCATTTATACCGATGTCAAAGCAAATAATAACTGCGATCCGGAACGCTTACAACGTCTAATTGATCAAATGATCGAACAATATGAGTGTGATTGTGTCATCCTTGCTTGTACAGAATTATCTTGCATTGCACTTGATTCCGTATATAAGAACTGTACGGTTGATGCTATGCAAACACTTGTTGATCGTGCTATTATCCTTTCAGGTAAACAAGTTAATCAACAATTGTAGTTATACGATACGTCAACCAAAAATAGCAGCCTTCCTCATAGGAAAGCTGCTATTTGTTATTCTATTTTATAATTGATGCATATATTGCTCAAACAGACGATCTGATATCGGTTTACTAATATAAAATCCTTGTCCCAACGTACATCCGTTTTCCTGCAAAAATGAAAATTGCTGCTCACACTCTATCCCTTCGGCAACCACTTGCAGATCTAACGTTTCTGCCATCACTAATATCGCTTTTACAATCGCTTGGCTCTCTTTGTTATGATGAACGTCAGCAATAAAAGTACGATCAATCTTTAGTGTATGTACTGGAAATTGTTTGATATAATTGAAAGAACTATACCCTGTCCCGAAATCATCAATTGCCAATCGTACACCTAATTCGCGTAGCTGATGTAATATATGAATCGTGTAATCCATCGCAAAAAAAGCACTTTCCGTTATTTCCAATTCCAAATATTGAGGTTCCAACTTCGTATGATGTAAAATTGCTTTCAGACGGTCAATGATATCATGCTGATGAAATTGTCGTACTGACAGATTGACTGACATTAACAGCTTCGGGTATCCTGCAACTTGCCATTGCTTCGCTTGTTGACAGGCTTGCATAAGCACCCATTCTCCCATTGCAATAATAAGACCAGATTCCTCTGCAATCGGAATAAACTTGTTTGGAGGAATCGTCCCTAGCTCAGGATGACGCCAACGAATCAACACTTCCATCCCAACTAATTCCTTCGTTTGCAAATTCACTTTTGGCTGATAATCTAGATAAAATAATTGTTCTGCTATCGCTTTTTTTAACTCATTTTCTAATAAAATTCTTTCCAGTGAATAGTCTTCCATCTCTTTTTGAAAAATGTAAAAACTATTACGACCACCTTTTTTTATTTCTTCCAATGCACGATTAGCTCTATTTAATAGTTCGTCTGCTTGTTGACCATGATCAGGAAAAATAGCTATTCCAAAACTGCATGTTAATTGATGTTGCCAATCACCTAATTGTACCGGTTGCTCTAGTATTTGTTGTATACGCTTTATTAAAATCGAAACATCATGTTCCCCTCCACCTACTTGAAGCGGTAGCATCACTGCAAATTCATCGCCACCCAAACGGGACAATACGGAACTGGTTGGCAAACAACTGTTTACCCTCTGCACTACTTCAATCAAACAAAAATCGCCCATCTCATGACCAAACGAATCATTAATATCTTTAAATCGATCAATATCAAAAGATATAACTGCTAGTGCTGCACATTCACGCTTTGCTTGTAAGACACCTTGTTCTAATTTCTCCATAAACAACCTACGATTAGGTACATCCGTTAGCGTGTCATGATATGCTAAATAATAAATCATTTGTTCCGATCTCTTCCGTTCCGTAATATCTCGCATAACCACTACGTAACTCGTAGGTCGATCAGGTTGACTTGGCACAAGATTGAAAGTAGCCTCCATATCAATGCTACTTCCACTAGTATGCATGAATCGAAATTCAATTGAAAAAGGTAACTTACTTCTACTTAACATATAAGGTACACGTTGCTGATCATCGATATGTAAAAAGTCCAGTAAATTGGAGTGTAACTGCTGTTTCTCATCACGCTCCACTCCGAGAGCGTTCCAATAAGAAGGAGAGGTGTACAATAGCTGCAATTGGTCATCCATTAATACGATTAAATCCGAACTATTCTCCGTAATTATCCGATACTTCTCTTCCTTGCTCTTCAATTCTGCTTCCACTAACTTACGATCGGTAATATCATTACGAATAGAAATATATTGATAAGATTTGCCCTGCTCATCCAAAAACGGAACAATGGTTGTATCCACCCAATAAAAACTACCATCTTTCGCTTTATTACATATTTCTGCTCGCCAAACTTTTCCACTACCAATAGTTGCCCACATTCGTTTAAAAAATTCCTTACCATGAGTGCCTGAATTAAGTATTCGGTGATCTTCACCTATTAACTCTTCTTTTCGATATTGCGATATTTCACAAAACATTGGATTAGCATAAATAATTTTACCTCTACGATCAGTAATAGCTACGATAGAAGACTGGTCGAGGGCGTACTTTATATCTGCCGACTCTTTTAATGCCGCTTGTAGTTGTTTATTTTGCAACAAAAACAATTCCGACTCAAAAGAATATGAAAAGGGTTGATGCTGGTTTTCCCTATCTTTCTCTATCATCTTTTATCACCTGCATAACTTTATTCATGCCATATTCTTTATTATGGGTCTATTTGATTATATTTTCAATATATACATTTTCTGCACAACCTACTTTACACACTTATTAATATTGTATAAGGTTATACTCGCTCTGTCCATTAACAATAAAATCGTATTCTCATTACATTTATATAGCTTCCAGCAATAAGCTCATCATTCCACAAAAAAAGACCAGATCCGACAGCGTCGAGATCCGATCTTCATTCAAAAGCTAACCTTACTCTACTACTGCTTCATCCTCTAAAAACAATGACGGGTCCATCATCATTCCACCCAACAATTGGTCAAATGGAACTGTTTCTGTTGGAATTTCTTGAGTAAATGCTGGTTTTTTATCAACATCCGTATAATTTACAGAAGCTGTAAGTGCAAGAGCAATAGTTTCACCTGATTCTTCATCTTTTATTTCTACATCGAAATTAGTTACTTGATGAACCAAGTAGTCTTTATCAATCGCACTAACTACTTCTACTTTATTAATTTTTAAATTATTTTGGAAAAATGCTTTGATTACAGCTTGTTCCGCTGTAAGTTGTTGCTTCACATTTTCTAATTCTGCTTTTTCAATCCCAATCATTGTTAAATAATCTTCATTTTTTAAAATGATATCAATGATTTCTGGAAGTGCTTTTTCTAGTAATACAGTAATTGTTTCTTCGTAGTTGCTATCATTCAATGAAAATTTAACTACTTTATTTGCTTTTACTTGCTCAGGCAATCCAGCATCTGCTAACTTAACGTCAGTAAAATACTTTTTATCATCAAAATGTTTCATAGCAGCTGTTGCAATTTCTTGTGCTAACTTTTGTTGTGCTGCAATATCGATCGATGGCATTGGTTCGCCAGCTTGTTCTGCTAGTTGCTTCAAATCTAGCGCTATATACTTGTCTGTTACTTCTGGTGGCAACGGCAAAAATGGAATTTGTGGTGCTTTAAAGTAAATATTGTCACCATTCATAATAATCGGAACATTCAAAGACATATTCATAAAGCCTGGCAATACAAGTTGCAAATCTACATCTGTACGACCCGCTTCTTTATTGTAAATTGCTTTTGCTTGAATAGCTGCATCTTTTACTACAGCAGCCACTTCACTAGCTACCGCTAACTCTTCCGAGTCTATAGCCCCTTCTGTCATATCGAACTTATCAATTTTAAAGCTAGCGTCCATTACGTATGAGCCGGCTCCTGCTGTCTTCATTGCTGCTGCAAGCAATGTATCCTTCAGTGGCTTACTAGCCGCTCCTCCACACCCTACTAGCAAGAGTGATAATGCAACCATAAGACTGATCGCTTGTAGTGCTCGTTTCATTTTAAAACTTCCTTCCGCATTCTTTTTTTCAAACCACTTAATTTTAAGCTATAACGGCCAAAAAGAGAAGCTTTTTATTTGTAAACAACAAAAAAACTTCCAATTCATGATCAGAAGTTCAATAGTAAATGTAATATGGCGGAGAGGGTGGGATTCGAACCCACGTGGGCTTGCACCCTAACGGTTTTCAAGACCGCCCCGTTATGACCGCTTCGGTACCTCTCCATGTGTGAATATCATTGCGTCGCATCAAATGATGTCAACAAAAATATTGTACCACAGTTTATTATAATTATGCAAGTCCTTTTTAAAAATTATATTAGACTGTGGTACAATTACTTATTGCTGTCTTTTTTCATATAGTTAAGGCGCTGTAATAACTTCGATTCCACCCATATATGGACGCAATACTTCGGGTATGACGATCGATCCGTCTTCCTGCTGGTAATTCTCCATAATAGCCGCTACTGTCCGACCAACAGCTAGCCCAGAGCCATTCAACGTGTGTACTAGCTCAGGCTTACCTTTAGCTTCTCTCCGGAAACGAATGGAAGCACGACGCGCTTGAAAGTCTTCAAAGTTAGAACATGAAGATATTTCACGATACGTATTAGCGCTCGGCAACCATACTTCGATATCATACGTTTTGGCAGCACTAAATCCAATATCACCGGTACACAATACGACAACGCGATATGGAAGCTCTAGCAACTGTAAAACAGTCTCGGCATCTTGCGTTAACTTTTCTAGCTCATCGTAGGAATGTTCCGGTTTAACAAATTTAAGCAATTCTACTTTGTTAAACTGGTGCTGTCTAATAATACCACGTGTATCACGACCAGCTGATCCTGCTTCCGACCGGAAACATGCACTATATGCAGTAAAATATTGTGGCAATTGTGCACCATCCAATATTTCGTCTCGGTAGTAGTTGGTTACCGGAACTTCTGCTGTTGGAATTAAATAATATTCACTGTCTTCCAATTTAAACAAGTCCTCGGCAAACTTAGGAAGCTGCCCTGTTCCTTGCAAGCTGTCTTTGTTGACAATATAAGGAGGTAACATTTCTTGATAACCGTGCTTATCACTATGTAAATCCATCATAAAGTTGATAAGCGCACGCTCAAGTCTCGCACCAAGACCACGATAAAAAGCAAACCGGGAACCAGTCACTTTTCCTGCGCGTTCGAAATCAAGAATTCCTAATGTCGTTCCCAACTCGTAGTGTGCTTTCGGCTCAAAAGAAAGTGATTTAACTTCGCCAACTCGGCGTACTTCCACATTATCATCTTCTGACAGGCCAATCGGAACGGATGCATGAGGTATGTTAGGAATTGCCAATACTAGCTCATCAATTTGTACCTCAAGTTGTCTAATCTGTTCATCGAATGCTTTAATCTGGTCGCCGACTTCTCTCATCTCGATAATAAGCGCTTCCGCATCAGCACCCTCTTTTTTTAACTTTGCCACTTGTTGTGATACTAGATTTCGTTGGCTTTTTAAGTTTTCTGTTTCTTGTATTAATGTACGACGCTCTGTATCTAGTGCTGCAAAACCAGCAATCAATTGCGGCGCTGTTCCTCTATTTTGAAGAGCTTGCTCCACTCTTTCCATATCCGTACGCAATATTTTAACATCAAGCATTAACAAGACTCCCCTCTATACGTGTCATCTTTTTATTTACTTTATTATACAGTCGCTTTTATTATATCCAGAAAATAACGATGTAGCCGATCATCCTCTGTTAATTCGGGATGAAAAGACGCTGCAAGCAATCTTTCCTGACGAGCTACGACTATTTCATCTTGATACATCGCCAGCACTTCTACGTCGCTTCCTACACTCGTAATTAACGGAGCACGGATAAATACTGCTCTTAAGTCATCCGCTACACCAGCCACTTTTAAATCCGTCTCAAAGCTTTCTCGTTGTCTGCCAAACGCATTGCGCATCACAGTCATGTCCATTAAACGCAAATGAGCCGTTTCGCCACTTTCTATATGATCGGCTAACAATATTAAGCCAGCGCATGTCCCAAATATCGCTTTGCCACTAGCATAAAATGCTGGAATAGCTTCCATAAAACCATAATGGCGCATTAAGCGACCTATCGTAGTGCTTTCGCCACCTGGTAAAATTAGCCCATCCAGCTCGGATAGTTGCTCTACTCGCTTCACTAAGATTGCTTCTGCTCCAGCTTTCTCGATACTTCGCTTATGTTCTGCTACTGCACCTTGTAGTGCTAATATGCCAACCTTAAGAACTCTTTCCATCCATTAACCACCATTCTTATAAAGGAATAGACCAAGCTCATGAGGCTTGGTCGGTCCCAACAGCTCGGATATACTAGTGTTAGTATATGTCCGTTTCCATTCTATTTATCGCAAGTATAAGTATGCGATCTTTAAATTCCGCGATCTTGCATACGTTGTCCTGCACTTAGTTGTGATATTTCAATACCTTTCATTGGCGATCCCAAGTTTTTAGAAACTTCTGCAATCAGTTTGAAATCTTCGTAGTGCGTTGTAGCTTCAACAATAGCACGAGCAAACTTTTCAGGATTTTCCGATTTGAATATACCTGAACCAACGAATACACCATCAGCGCCAAGATGCATCATCAGTGCAGCATCAGATGGCGTTGCTACTCCACCAGCAGCAAAATTAACTACCGGTAGTTTACCAGTTTCATGAATATTCAACAATAGCTCATATGGAACGCCCATCACTTTTGCTTCATGATACAACTCATCTTTGGACATTGCTTGAACTTTGCGTATTTGACCATTAACGATACGTAGATGACGGACAGCTTCTACAATATTTCCTGTACCTGGCTCGCCTTTTGTCCGAAGCATTGCAGCCCCTTCTTGAATACGACGAAGCGCTTCGCCCAAGTCTTTTGCACCACATACGAATGGTACTGTAAATTCTTGTTTGCTAATATGAAATATATCATCTGCTGGTGTTAGTACTTCACTTTCATCAATATAATCTACACCAAGCGATTCTAATACTTTAGCTTCAATATAATGACCAATTCTTGCCTTTGCCATTACCGGGATAGAAACAACTTTCATTACTTCTTCCACAATTGTTGGATCAGCCATACGAGCTACTCCACCAGCTGCACGAATATCAGAAGGTACACGCTCCAACGCCATTACCGCTGTCGCACCTGCTGCTTCTGCTATTTTTGCTTGCTCAGCGTTCATAACGTCCATAATGACGCCGCCTTTTTGCATTTCTGCCATTCCTTGTTTCACCCGAGAAGTACCCGTCTCCATCAATAAACCCTCCTATAATCATTGCTTCATCAGCAGCTTTTTGCTACTTGTTCTAACCATTGATTTTACAGTAACAACAGCTAATCGACAAGTGTATTTTCCGAGTTATCAACTATGATTAGAATAAATTGACGATCGATTTAAATAAATTACTAAAGAAGTCACCTATCGCACGCATCATTAGTTTAAACCAACCTGCTTTATCTGCATCTTCAAGCAGTATTAAATTGACTTTGTAGTCGACATGCTTGCCCGTTTCCTCGTCCGTATAACGATAAGTCAAACTACCAACTTCCGTCTTAGCCTCGAGCGGTGCGACCAATTCATCTTCCGATTTCAGTTCTTTAGCGACTAGCTCAATCTTAGGTGAAGTTCCTTTTTTAACCAAAAAAGTAATGTCTTTGTCTGTAGCAATAGCTGCTTTTCTTTTCGCACCTTTTTTTATCGCTACTTCTTCGAAGCCTTCTACTTTTGTTTTAGGAGCAAGTACCGTTTTCTTCTCAAAAGAATTAAAGCCATAGTCGTACATCTTTGCTGTTTCTACAAACCGTTGATTACGACTTTTTGTATCCATTACAACACTAATAAAGCGTGTTTCTCCACGTTTTACTGTACCAGTAAAGTTATATCCGGCAGCTTCGATAAAACCTGTTTTCATTCCATCTACGCCTTCATAGGCCAAGCTTTTAACAATAGGATTATCCATATCATCGCCAAGCATACTATTCAAATTAATTATTGGGCTTTTGTCGCGTTCACGAAATTTATATTCATGTAATGTTGAATACTTAAAAAATTCTGGATGATCTACTATAATTAAACGGGCTAATTTAGCAACATCAGCTGCGGACATCACTGTCGTATCTTCCAAACCAGTTACACTTGTAAATACAGCCGTTTCTAGCCCCAACTTCACTGCATATTCGTTCATTCTCGTTACAAATGCAGGCAAGCTGCCCGAAATTCTAATGGCCAATTCTTTTGTCGCATCATTAGCTGACCCGACTGCCATTGCAATATATAACTGTTCTACTGTATGTTTGTCCCCGGGAGCCAAATAAATTTGAGATTCTGACTTTCCTGTATTACTTGCTTCTTGCGTAACTGTTATAACGTCATCCCAACTTAAAGTTCCATTTTTAATTTCTTCCAATACAATATACTCTGTCATCAACTTCGTCATACTCGCTACAGGAAGTGTTTCATCGGCATTCACTTCATACAACACTTGACCTGAGTCAGCATCAATCAAAATAGCTGCCTTTACTTCCAATTCTAACGAGTTCTCTGTACTAGGTCTGTTATCGTACCCAACAGCCTGTACACTTTGTGATGATGCAAAAAGAAACGTGAACATAGCTACAACTAATAGAGTAATAAAACTTTTTTTCCATAACAACGGTACTACATTTGTTTTCAATCCCTTCTCCCCTTTTCCTTAAGTCTCTCTTCATTTCATTTTTTCATATAGAACGCCATCCAATGATGACGAATACAAACGATATAATATCACGATGATACAAGCCTAATTGTAACATATGCATGTAAAGCAGAAAACCTCTTTCCTATTCATTCAAGTGAATAATATCTCATACTGCTAAATCCTAACATTTTTTACCTTATAAATACATAAATTTGATTAACCAACAAAAAAACTGACAGTAATCGCTACATGAACGACTGTCAGTTTTTTAATTAGATCTATATTTATTAATTACAAGGAGTAGTTAGGAGCTTCTTTTGTAATCTGAACGTCGTGTGGGTGATTTTCTCTCAGTCCAGAACCTGTTATTCGAATAAATTGTGTATCGTTTTTTAACTCGTCCAACGAAGCTGTACCACAATACCCCATGCCAGAACGCAATCCGCCTAGTAATTGATGTACAGTATCTGCCAAAGGTCCTTTGTAAGGAACTCGTCCTTCAATACCTTCTGGAACTAGCTTGTTTTCATTTTCTTGGAAATAACGATCTTTACTGCCTTCTTTCATCGCTCCAAGCGATCCCATACCACGGTATACTTTAAAGCTTCTACCTTGGAATATTTCTGTTTCGCCTGGGCTTTCTGCTGTACCAGCAAACAGACTACCGATCATAATCGTACTAGCACCTGCGGCAATTGCTTTCGTCAAATCACCAGAATACTTAATTCCCCCATCAGCGATGATTGGAATGTTATATTCACGTGCTACGGATGCACAATCAAATATAGCTGTAATCTGAGGAACGCCAATACCAGCAATTACTCGTGTCGTACAGATGGAGCCAGGTCCAATTCCTACTTTAACAACCGATGCACCTGCTTCAATCAAATCACGAGTAGCATCTCCAGTAGCAACGTTACCTGCAATAATAGTAAGATCAGCATACTTTTCACGCAAATTACGTACCGCATTTAAAATATTAATATGGTGTCCGTGTGCTGAATCGACAACCAACAAGTCTACCCCTGCTTCTACTAGCGCTTCTGCTCGTTCCAATGTATCTTTTGATATACCAATCGCTGCACCACATAGCAATCTGCCTTGTGTATCTTTTGCAGCATTAGGAAACTGAATCGCTTTTTCTATATCTTTAATTGTAATTAACCCTTTTAATGTATTCGTCTCGTCGATCAAAGGAAGTTTTTCAATTTTATGTTTTTGCAAAATTCCTTCTGCTTCTTCAAGCGTTGTACCTACCGGAGCCGTTACCAAATTATCTCGAGTCATTACTTCACTAATCTTAATAGAATAGTCATGAACAAAACGCAAGTCACGATTCGTTAGAATACCAACCAACTTTTTCTCTTCATCAACGATGGGCACACCAGATATTCTGTATTTCCCCATCAATTCTTCTGCATCATACACATGATGTTCTGCTGTTAATGAAAATGGGTTAGTTATAACGCCACTCTCCGAACGTTTCACCCGATCTACTTCTTCCGCTTGCTGTGCAACTGACATATTTTTGTGGATAATACCAACGCCACCTTCACGAGCAATTGCAATTGCTAGTGCTGATTCTGTGACAGTGTCCATTCCTGCACTTATAAGAGGGATATTCAATTTTACATTTTTACTAAGCCTAACTGAAATATCAACCTCTCTAGGTAATACTTCCGATTTGCGCGGAACGAGTAACACGTCATCAAACGTTAGTCCTTCTTTGGCGAATTTAGTTTCCCACACTAGTAAGTTCCTCCCTTATCCTTGATAGCTCACATATATTATTAGAATAGTATCAGAGGGGTATTATGCTGTCAAGGCGTATAAAATGTCTACGCTACGTTATTTTCCAGCAAACAACTAAATTGCAAATATTCAAAATTTTCTGTGTTTTTGATCCTACACACCAAGTTTAAAAGAAGTCGCTTATATAGGTTTGCTGTTGTGGAATACGATGGTGTAAGCGGTTGATTTGCTCCGCATCCCCCAAAACTAGATTATACCTTGCAAATTGAATCAACGTTCCATACCCGAACAATACAGCAGTTAAAATAGAGATAGAGAGCGTCACCTCATAGCCATCCTCGTCATCGTCTGCCACTGTATGTAATTGCGCCTTGCCAGTGTCATCTATATCCAAATAATATACTTGATTATTCCAACTCGCTTGTTTATCTGTTACTCGAAGCTTTATACGATCTGACTGATTTGTCGCTACAAAACGGTACTGTTTAATAAATTGTTCAACATCTACAATTCTCGCCATAAAATAATTAGCTAGATCGGTTTCAATTCTAGGGTTATCCATAACAAAAGATAATATATCATCGGCTGGTGTTTTTAGCTTTACCTTTTCCACCATCGAATCATGTTGCCCAATAAAAGACATAAACGCCATATAAGCATCTTCATTAACATAAATCAACTCATGAACATTCATTACCTGTTCTTTTACTTCATATGTCATATAAGCTAATGGTACTTCCGCTTCATAATAAACAACATGCTGTGCCGTTTTATTTCGAATATGACGTTCGTTCCACCATAGTTCATCTCTTTTTAGCATACCAGTATATTTTAGTGCGTACTGCCCGTATATTTGCTGTAAATCTTTATCATCCCACGAAACTCGTTTGAATATACCTTGCACACTTTTTGCAGAGGGCATTGATAAAATATCGAAAGAATATGTTTTGCGTTCACATAATAATTCCCAACCAAACTTACGATAAAATGATTCCGAGAAAGGAAACAAGTACGAAACAGTTTGTCCCTGTTGCTGCATAAATTGGATGCTCTGTTGTAACAATTTACTAACTAACCCTTGTCTACGATATTGCGGCCATGTAGAAACGCCTGATATTCCACCCATTTTATATACTTGTCCATGAATATATGTTTCGAAATGAATAATAAATACTTGTGCTGCTAACTCACCATCAACAAATGCTCCGAATCGGGTATATTGAGGATGATCATATTTTTTTCGCATCTCTGCTCGCTGTTCTTCGCTTCTTTCACCTTGAAAAGCAAAGGATAGCAACGCCACACTTTCTTCAAAATAATCTAATCCGAATTGTTTAATAACAAAGGCTTCATCATGACTCATCTCCGCGTACCCTCTTTCACCAACATTTAGCTCAATCTATTATTTCAACTAGTTTTATTATAACTTCCTTTTTCAACAAAGCAAAACAAAACAAAAAACCTGTCACAGTAACTGTGACAGGCCCTTCGTCGCTTGGCAGCCTCCTACTCTCCCAGAACCCTGCGGTTCAAGTACCATCGGCGCTGGAGGACTTAACGGTCGTGTTCGAGAT